>NZ_JBVFTR010000004.1:1304444-1630555 GCF_055693285.1 Roseobacter sp. S87 | reverse complement strand
GACCAGATGATGGCCATCACCCGAGGTGATATCCGCTAGAAAACCGTCAGCGTCGGCTTCTGTGACCCGCAGCACGCCTTCGGGTGCGCCGGGCGGTGGTGCGGGGCGGCGCAGATCCAGATAGCGCCCGGCCCAGGTTGCGATCAGATCAGCGGCATATTCTGCGTCTTCGGCGCGGCTTACCAGGTGGTCTGCAGTGTCAAGCGTCACGAAGCTCTTGGGATGCTTTGCACCCAGAAAAATCTGGCTGGCATTGTCGATGCTGACGATGCTGTCGCGCGGGGCGTGCAGCACAAGAAGGGCCGCATTCAGCGCGGGCAGGGCATCTGTCAGCGCGCTGCCGGCCACGTCCTCCAGAAAGGTACGTCCGATCCGGAAAGGCCGGCCTCCCAGAGATACCTCCGCAGAGCCCTGAGCCTCGATCTCGGGCACAGCATCGGCGAAATTGTGGGTCACATGCCCGGGATCAAACGGCGCGCCGATGGTTGCCACGGCACGGATGTTGTCCAGTGCTGCCGCCGCTTTGATCACCGCAGCACCACCGAGCGAATGCCCGATGATCAGCGATGGCGCCATGCCTTTGTCTGTCAGCCACTGACTGGCCGCCAGCAGGTCCTGCACGTTTGAGGTGAAAGAGGTATTGGCGAATTCGCCTTCGGAGTGGCCGAGCCCGGTAAAATCAAAACGCAGAACCGCGATGCCGATGGCCGCCAGACGGGCCGAGATGCGCCTGGCCGCAGGGATATCCTTGCCGCAGGTGAAGCAATGCGCAAAGACCGCCGTTGCCACATGCGGGCCGTCAGGCAGATCGAGCCGTGCAGCAAGGGCCGACCCGTCGTGGCCGGCAAAAGTAATTCGTTCCGTTGGCATCTGGCAGCTCCTGTATGGACCCCCAGAGTGGGCTGTGTGCCTGCATCTGGCAAGACTTGTGACAATATTCTCACGCGCTCGTGCTGACTCCATGGCGCCGGGCGGCGTCACCTGAATGCCTCGCGCGGGATCACAGGCCTGTGTGGGGGCTTGTGTCATCGCGCGAACTGGACAGAATGCAGACGAAGCACCCCGCACCGGGTATCCGTCCGGTGCATCCGGGGTACGGGGCAGGAGGGCAGTGAATGCAGGGTTCGGGCAGGATCGTCCGTCGCAGGCTGGCGGCGGCTGTACTGGCAGGTGCGCTGATGACGACAGGGGCGCAGAGCGCCGGGGCAGATGAGTTCACATCTCCCGATGTTCTGATCCTGGGCGACAGCCAGATCTCCTTTGGTGCCGGTCATGCGTTTCTGGAATTTTTCTCTGATATCATGGCCAGCTGCACACCGGACCGGCGCGAAAAGAAAGCGCTGAAGAAGCTTGGCGCCATGCAGGTCGGTGTGATCGGCGTGCGTTCCACCTCGATCCATTCCTGGGTAGCGCGCGGCGGAGCTGCCAAGGATTCTGATCTGTGAGGTCGACAAGAAATGGAAAGTGAACGCTGGCAGCTACGGTGTTCTGAACACAACGAAAAACCAGTTCGTCCAGATGGGGCAGGGGCGGAATTATCAGGTCTGTGAACCCGGCAAATCTGCCTTTGAGGCGATGTTCGGGCCGGATTACTATGACCCCAGTCTGCTGATCCTGACATTCCTGGGCAATTCGGCGAAACGCTGGGCAGAGAACCCTGATCTGGCGCTGCGGGATGTGCGTCAGCTTGAGAAGCACCTGCCCAACGATCTGCCCTGCGTCTTCATGACGACCGCACCTGCGCATACCAAAAAGGTTGAAAAGCAAAGACTTGCAGCCCAGGCCAATATCAAACGTGCCTTTGCAGAAACGGGCAACCGTTGTACTTTTGTCGAAGGGTCGACCCCTGCGACGATCAAAGCGAACCAGAGCAACAAAACGTTCTTCCGCCGCCACAAAGACGGGCGGGTCAAAGACCCCTACCACCCGAACAAAAAGGGTGCCCGCAACACGCTGCAGCTGGAAATGGACAATATCTGCGAAGCTATTTTCACCGCGCTGGAGCCGGACCGGCCACCGTCCTGATCCCCTGTCAGGCGCGTGCTGATCCGCCGCGCCACATGATGAAAAGCCCTGCCAGTACAATCAGTGCGGACCCTGCGATCATTGCGGCAGACAGGCTTTCGCCGAAGAAAACCACCCCCAGCGCAATGCCAAAAAGCAAGCGGGTGTAACGGAACGGGGTCACCGCAGAAACTTCGCCGGTGCGCATGGCTTTCATCAGCGCCGTATAGGCCAGAACGCCGCAGAGAACTGCGAGACCAAGGCAGGCCGCAGCCTCCGCGCCCGGCACCTGAAAGGTTCGGCCTTCCCAGGCGGCGTAGAGGGCGCCGGCAATCACGATGGCGAGGAAGCCGTAGACGCCCAGAATGTCGGTGCTGAGACGGGCAGGTGCGGCCCGGCTTGCAAGGTCGCGTCCGGCGAAGCCGAGCATGCCAAGTACGGCAAGCATCGACAGCATCGAGAAGCTGTCAGCGCCGGGCTGTATGATCACCATAACGCCTCCGAGGCCCAGAAAAATGGCGACCCAGCGCCGCCATCCGACAGTTTCGCCAAAAAACAGTGCGGCGCCCGCGACAACCACAATGGGTGTGGCCTGCAGGATAACCGTGGCCGACGACAGGGGGGTCAGCGCAATTGCCAGGACATAAAACAGGCGGCCCGTGATCTCGAACAGCATGCGGATCCGCATTGGCTTTGACACTACGTCGGGCGACCAGAGTGCTGCGCCGTTTCGCCTGGCCAGGCCTGCAAACACCAGCGCGCCGCCGAGGCCGAACAGGACCAGGATTTCCCAGACAGGGAGCGTCCTGGCCGCTCCCTTGAGCAGAGCATCCTCTGCGGCGAATGCAGCCATCGCGGCAATCATCCAGAGACTGCCGGTCAGATTGGCGTGGCTGTTGCTGGTCTGGGTCACGGGGGCTTCCACGGTCTGGCCGGCGTACGGCCATTTATTCACCCGTTGCATACAGCGGGCGGCGGATGTGAGCCACATCTAAAAGATCATGGTGGGGGGTGGTGTCTCAGGGTACCCGTTATGTGGGCGGTCAGCGGCGCCAGGTGCAGGTTCCGAAAGTCAGGTGCAGGTCATGAAAAGTGTCGGGCAAAACAAGAAAGGCCCGCGCAGCCTTTGCCGCGCAGGCCCCTTTTTTAAAGCGTTCTGAATTACCTGGAGCGACGGCGCATCAGGCCGATACCGGCGAGACCAGACGCCAGCAGCAGCATGCTGGCCGGCAGCGGGATGGCCGAGATTTCCACACTCAGCGCACCGCGGTTATCGCGGTAATTACTGTCGGCAAAAAACACGTTGATCGCGCTGCCCATGCCGGTGATCAGCGTGGAGTAAACGTTGTCGGAACGGAACGCGCCGAAGTCAACATCAGCGCCGTCGATGCCAACGCCGATTTCACGGGACCCTACGCCAGTGAGCGGGACGAGCGGGTCAGAACCGAGATTGAAAAACTCGGCGTCGGCCACGTGGCGGGAGGCATTCCGGCCGATGGAAAAAGTCCCGGAGACCGTGACGCGGTACTGCTGACCCAGTTCGAGAACGATATTGGAATCGGTGCCCGCGCTGGTCGTCACATCGAGGTCGAACGCGTCAACGGTGCTGGCAGAGGCGCCGGTGGAGATGAACACTGCCGCAGCAGCGATAATGAGCGATCTTATCAAGGGGTTATCCTTTTCTTTAATCGTACACGGATTTCCCTGCGCCGGAGTTAACGGAGGGCGGAATTAACCATGTCTGGGTAGCCGCCGAGCATGTCCGGAATGTGGCAGCGCTGCGAAAAGGTTGTGACGCGGGGCGGTGCCGGATGGGGCCCCGGGGCTGCCAGACGGGCAGATACCCAAAGGTGAAGAGAGCGTGCGCACCGACCCCGGAACGGGTTACGGTGATACGTGCGGCTGCGCCATAAAAACAAGGGAAATAGGCCGTCGGTATGACGTCGGTTTCACGTCGGTATTACGTCGGTGCGCGGCGCACGGTGGGACAGGGGGTTGGTAAGGGGTTGGCTTGGGGATGACACGGGAGGGAAGCGCAGATAGCAAATCTGCAAATTGCTCAAGCGGGATCGGCCTATACCCGCGCTTCGCCCGACAAGCCGATCGCTTCAATGGCACCGGTCAAAGCGGGCATGGAGGCGCATAGGCCGCAAAGAACGGCATGGGCTGAACCGGACATTTTTGCAAAGCGCAGCATTCGGCAATATGGGGTCATCCGGTTGTTATGATTGTGCGGCGCATTTGCGATGCAGGCACAGCCGATGAGAAAACCTGCAGGGCTGATGTACGCCGCAGGTTCATGGATGTCGTCGCCTCACAAGACGGGGCGATTGCCGGGGAAACGATCCGGCGGATCACCGAACTCTAAACCGTGGAGCAATAGACGCGGGGCTAATCGCCTGACGCGCTTCTTTGTAGCTCAAAGACAGTTAACGATCCTGGTTGCCAATATTCTGATTGACACCGATCAGGGTAGAGGATTACGCTAAATCCCGAATTTTGTTTAATTTTTTTGGGGGTATTATGAACAAATCGCTTTATGGGCTGGCCGTGGCCGGTCTTTTTTTGTTACTCAGGCCAGTGCTGCAACAGTGGTGCAGACATTGACTGTCAGCCAGGACCCTGAGGCCGAGCTGCAACTGGAAAACCAGTCCATAACCTTTGGTCAAAACTCCAAAGATGGAGAGGCTGGTGAAAACCCTGATATCGAGAGATTTAACCTTAAGAAGTTCGATTCCGCGCTTGGCACCCTGAACTCTGCAATCTGGACTGTTAAGGCCACGTTAGACTTTGACACGAACAATTCTGCTGTTTGTGCATCCATTGCGGCTGGATTTTGCCAGTCAGATATGGACACAAGGTTCAGGGTTTATACGACGATGGGGACGTTGCCCAATGGCTTCAATCGATTGGATATACCCTTCGATAAATGGTACACGATCAATGATTTGCGCGAGGGTGGTTCAGCGGCGGGTTGCCTGTTTGAAGCAATCGGAGAAGCCACGATCGGGCTTGGCAGTCCGGATTGTATCAAGTCGGTAGATAGGTTTGTTGAAGACACTGTAGTGTACGATGACCCTGGATTGGCCGCCTACATCTATGACGGTGTGGAAACAACGACTGTGCCAGGTGTCGGGCCGGATGAAGTTCAGTTTTACCTGAACACGAATTTTGAAATTGACAGTACTCTGACCTGCACGATCATAGGCGTTGGTGTGGGGTATTGTCAGGGAAATGCCAAAGCGTCTGCGTTGGTGACAGCAGAAGTTGAGCTGACCTATGATTACACGCCGCATCAAGAGCCTACGCCAGTTCCCCTGCCGGCTGGTTTTCCTTTGCTTTTGGGCGGTTTGGTTGGTCTTGGTGCTCTGGCTCGGAAGCGACGCGCAACGAACGTCTGACATCGAAAGCAGGTTAACCGATCAGATGCCGCGCCTTACCGATCCGGGTGGGGCGCGTCCAGCACCCCACTACCGCCCCATCAACGCGTCATCAAACGGGTAGGTGGTCAGGCGCTCGTAGCCATCCTCTGTAATAATCACCTGATCCTCCAGTTTGATCGAAAAGTCTCCGCCTTCTTCGCCCACAAGGGCTTCTACACACAGGCACATGCCGGGCTCCAGCGGGTAGTCGTAGGCACCTTCGACCGCCATATCAGGGTAGGCCACGAGTGGCCATTCATCGCAGAGGCCGACGCCGTGCATCAGGCAGCCGTATTTGAGTTTCTGGAACTGCGGGTCCAGCACATGGGTGTTCGCCGACAGTTCGGGGATCATGACGCCTGGTTTCAGCATTTCCATGTTGGTCATGATGTGTTCGACGCCGTGCTGCATGGCGTATATCATGTCGGGGCGCGGTTTGTCCGGCCCGATCCACCAGCTGCGCGAAATGTCGGTGCAGATGCCGTAGGGGCCCACGAGGTCGGTGTCGAAGGAGATGATTTCGTTGGGCTGGCAGATGCGGGGGCCGCACTCCTGGAACCAGGGGTTGGTGCGGGGGCCTGAGGCGAGCAGGCGGGTTTCGATCCATTCGCCGCCGCGGCGGACGTTTTCGGCGTGCAGAATGGCCCAGATATCATCCTCGCAGGTGACGCCGTCGCCGACGTTTTCCCGCGTGAAGTCCTCCATGAGGCGCACGGCGGTCTCGCAGGCGTGGCTGGAGCAGCGCATGGCGCGGATCTCGTCGGGGCCTTTGACCGAGCGGGCCTTTTCGGTGACTTCCTCGCCGTCCATGACCTCGAAGCCCTGAGCCTCGAGCGCGCGCAGGCCGTGCAGCATGATCTTGTCACAGGCGAGGCGTTTCAGGCCGGGCGCGTGTTCGGCCAGCAGCACGCGGATTTCATTGGACAGGCTGTCTGCGGCTACGTCGACCTTGTCACCGCGGTCAAAGTAAAAGAGGTCGGCGCCGGAGCGCTGTTCGCGCACCAGGGGGTTGAATTTGCTTAAGAAAGGCGAGTTCTTGTAGTCCCACATCACCATGTAGCCGTCGGCACAGAGCAGCACGGCACGGAAGGGATTGTGGGTGTTCCACAGCTGCATGTTGGTGCTGTCGGTGGCGTAGCGGATGTTGAGCGGGTCGGTCATCAGCAGGCCGGCGTAGCCGCGTGCCACGATGTGGTCGGTCAGGCGGCGGTGGCGGAAGGCGCGCATGCGTTCGAGGTTCGGCAGTTCGAGGCCGGCGGCTTCCCATTCACGGAACGCCAGCTGCGTGGGTCCGATTTCCACGCGGTCCATATCATTGGGGCTGCCGTCGCCCAGCGTGGCCCCGCGGTTCGGGTCGATTTTGCGCGTGTCGCGGTAATGCGTGTTCATGGTGCGCTCCTTCTGCGGTCAGTCTGAGTGAAAAAAACCGGGGGCGTTTTTCTGTTACCGACCAGGGGGGTGTCGTTTTTCGCAGGCACTGCGGGGGCGGATTGTCAGGGCGGGGGCGGATTGGCAGGGTGTGTGCATGGATTCTGTGCTTCAGAAAGTGCTGCCTGCAGAGATGCGTGCGGACGGACGGGTGCCGGGTGTGGCCCCGCTGGGGGCGGCAGACTGGCTGCGTGTGGATGAGGCCTATGCGGGGCAGATGGCGCAGAAGCGGGCGCGTCTGGCGGAGTGGCGGGACGATGTGCTGTTTGAAAGCGCGCGCGCCGGCGAGGCGGCCCGCGAAGTGCTGCGCGAGGCGCTGGCGGTTCTGCCGGGGCTGGGGTTCCGCGTTGAGGGCAGCCGGGTGACCTGTCCGGACGGGGCCGTGGTGGATACGGGCGCGGACAGCCCGCTGGCCGTGCTGGGTCAGCTTGTCCAGGAAGACATCTGCATTCTGCAGAAAGAGGGTGATGAGCATATGCTGACCGGTGCGGTCCTGTGTTTTCCGGCAGGCTGGACGCTGGCGGAAAAAGCCGGCCGGCCGCTGACCCGAATACATGTGCCGGTCGCCTCCTATGACGCAGGCATCGCCGCGCGGGTGCAGCGCCTCTTTGACGGGGTGCAGCCGGGCCGGCCACTCTGGCGTAACAACTGGCTGCGCTATGACAGCGCGGAGCTGTACCAGCCCTTCAGCGAGACCGATCCGCCGCGCGCCCCGGTCAATCCGGATACGGCACCGTATGTGCGGGCCGAACGGCAGTGCATCCTGCGCCTCGCCACCAGCCGGGCGGTCATCTTTTCGATCCACACCTGGGTGGTACCTGCGGCGGCTGCCGCTCAGAGCTGATCGAGGTAGATGCGTACCGCGTCCTGAACATGCCGGAACCGGTCACCGCCAAGATGTTTGCCGCCGAACCAGCGGGTGACAATGATCAGATGATTGCGCAGGTCTTCGCGCTCGAGCATGCGCAGAATGACCATGCCGGCACCGCTCTCGCCATCGTCATTTTTGAGAGGGCCGTCATCCGTCAGCAGCGCCCAGGTGTTATGCGTGGCCTTTGCGAACTTCTTTTTCCGGCACAGATCACGGACCAGCGCGCGGGCTTCCGCAGCGCAGGTGCAGGGCGCACCCGACACCGCGTATTTTGACCCGCGGTCTTTGATGATGTTGTCCAGTGTGATCACCGGCCCGTGCTATCTGCCGGGCCGGTGGGCTGCAAGGGGCGGGCGGGCTCCGTCAGAGCCCTGACGGCCATCGTCATCCGGCCGACCAGTGATCGGCCAGAACGACATGGGGCACACCATCCGAGGTTTTCTGCGGACTGCGCCCGGTCGCATCAATGACCGCCGTGACCTGCCGGCGCAGGGCGGAGAACTGCTCTGAACTGACCACATCGACCGGCGCATCGAAGCGCAGCACCAGACGCCAGTAGCCCTGGGAGCGGCGCTCGGCCGCTTTGACAACGCCGGTAAACCGGTGTCCCAGATAACGGCCGGACACCTGCTGACCGGGGCTGTACCCCTTTGTGGGGGCCGTTCCGGCCCGGGCGGAGAGCGTGTTCCAGTCGCGTGCGCCCCACTGATGGGCCACAGCTTCGAGCGCCTGGGAATGCGATACGGTGGTGCCGTCTGCGGCGAGCTTTTGCCGCAACCGTTTTGCCTGCGCTTTGAGCGCATCCCGTGAGGGGAGAGAGATATCCATTTTTCTGTCCTCTGTAAGTCGCAGAAGAACACCAGGTGTCCGCATTGCCGGTATCATTTGCGACCCTGAGGGATCAGAAACCGAATGTCAGATCATGGCTTCACCGGATATGCGGACGGCAGGCGCCATGAGCCCCGAACGCGCAGATAATGCGGGCAGGTCAGTTCTGCAAGTGTTTTGACGCCGATGAGGCCGGTGCCCGGTCAGTCGTCGAGGATAAAGTCACCGTGCGGGCCATCATCACGCGTCGGCATGGCGTCTGCGGCGGTGCCGCCGATGGTCAGACAGAGATCGCGATAGAAAGCGTCGTTCTCAAACCACCAGCGGTGCGACCGCGCTTTGGTCCGCTTGCCGGAGGGGACGTCGCGCAGGAACTGGGCGGTGCAGTTCACATCGAACTGGTTGGATTCCGTGGCCACAGGAAGGCCATCGCGCCCCGCACGTTTGCGGAACCCGTCCGTGAATGCAGAGATGGGCAGAACGCCATCCTCGCCGCTGTAGTAATTGGTGAAACGCCTGCAGCGGTGCCTGAGCAGCAGGGCGGCCCAGGCCCCCGGCCCAGCCATTTGCGCGCGACATCGGCCGAGGCAAAGGTGATCTCGTTAACCTTCCAGGCACCGGAGCCCGGACCCGCCGCATCGTCAAACACCGACAGCCCACGCAGCACAGCATAGGCCCCCATGGAATGGGCGATCAGGTTGATCTTCGGCCGGGGCGACATTTTCAGCAGCGGCAGAATGCCGTCCGAGAACATGAAATGCGCGGTTTCCTTGACGCGGTTTCTGTCGTGGTCATAGGAGAAAATGCCACCATCGCTGGGCCAGTCCCAGGCAATCAGCGCGCCCCGATACCCGTTATCTTTCAGGCCTTTACGTATTTTTGCCAGACGGCGCAGCATATCCGACTGGTTGGTGTTGAAGCCATGCACATAGATCGTGATCTCGTTGGTATCGCCCTCGGCGCGCACCTGCGCCAGCCAGTCCGACTGGCTGATGGTCCCGCCGCTCCAGCGCCCCCGGCTGTCGGGCCCGCTGGTCAGCTGCACATACCGGGTCAGCGTCGCGGTGTTGCGCGTAAATTTTTTGGTAGATGCGTTATACGCACGGCGGGTGAAAAACAGTGTCATAACCGGGCTCCTGAAAAATCATCATTAAATAAGGTTAATGATGCACCAGCCGGGCCGCTTTAATCAACTGCAGGTCGTACGTATGAAAAAGGCGCCCCCGGAGGGACGCCTTTATCTGATGCAGGTGCTTTGTGAACAACCCCGCTGATCGTCAGATCAGCAGCTGTAGTACATGCCGAACTCAACCGGGTGGGGTGTGTGTTCGTATGTCTCGATCTCTTCCATCTTGAGCTCGATGTAGCCTTCGATCTGGTCTTTGGTGAAGACATCACCGGCCAGCAGGAAGTCCATGTCGGCTTCCAGTTCCTCGACCGCTTCGCGCAGGCTGCCGCAGACAGTGGGGATACCGGCCAGCTCTTCGGCGGGCAGATCATAGAGGTTCTTGTCCATGGCTTCGCCCGGATCGGTCTTGTTCTTGATGCCGTCAAGGCCGGCCATCAGGAGCGCTGCAAAGCACAGGTAGGGGTTTGCCGCCGGGTCGGGGAAACGGGCCTCGACGCGCTTGGCTTTCGGGCTTTCGGTCCACGGAATACGTACACAACCAGAGCGGTTACGTGCGGAATAGGCGCGCAGCACCGGTGCTTCAAAGCCCGGGATCAGACGCTTGTAGGAGTTTGTGGACGGGTTGGTGAAAGCGTTCAGCGCTTTGGCGTGCTTGAGGATACCACCGATGAACCACAGGGCCTCATCGGACAGGTCCGCGTATTTGTCGCCTGCAAAGAGCGGCTTGCCGTCTTTCCAGATCGACATGTTGCAGTGCATGCCGGTGCCGTTGTCGCCATAGATCGGCTTGGGCATGAAGGTGGCGGATTTGCCGTAGGCGTGGGCCACGTTGTGGATCACGTATTTGTATTTCTGCAGCTCGTCGGCCTGTTTTGTCAGGCTGTCAAAGATCAGACCCAGTTCGTGCTGACAGGACGCCACCTCGTGGTGGTGTTTATCGACCTTCATGCCCAGACGCTTCATGGTCGAGAGCATCTCGGAGCGCAGGTCCTGGGATCTCGTCTGTCGGGTTGACCGGGAAATAGCCGCCCTTGACGCCCGGACGGTGGCCCATGTTGCCCATCTCGTAGTCAGTGTCTGTGTTCCAGGACGCGTCCACAGCATCAACTTCGTAGGATACTTTATTGATGGTGTTGGAGAATTTTACGTCGTCAAACAGGAAGAATTCCGCCTCGGGACCGAAGTAGGCCACATCGCCGATGCCGGAGGATTTCAGGTACGCTTCCGCTTTCTGGGCGGTCGAACGCGGGTCACGCTCATAGGCTTCACCGGTGTCCGGCTCAACAATGGAGCAGTGCAGACAAACGGTTTTTTCAGCATAGAACGGGTCGATATAAGCGCTGTCCACGTCGGGCATCAGCTTCATGTCGGAGGCTTCGATGGACTTCCAGCCAGCGATGGAGGAGCCGTCAAACATGAAACCTTCCTCAAGGAAGTCCTCATCGACCTGGTCTGCGATCACGGTGACGTGCTGCAGTTTGCCGCGCGGGTCGGTAAAGCGGATGTCGACGTAGGCCACGTCCTCATCGGCAATCATCTTGATCAGTTCTTTGCTCATTCTCGGATATCCCTCCTGGTTGGAATGAATGTGTTTGCGCGCAAGGTCTTACAGAGCGTCAGACCCGGTCTCGCCTGTGCGGATCCGGATCGTCTGTTCGACGGGTGTCACGAAAATCTTGCCATCGCCGATTTTCTCGGTTTTCGCGGCCGATACGATGGCGTCAATGGCGGCGTCGACCATGTCGTCGTCCAGCACGATCTCAATTTTGACCTTGGGCAGGAAATCGACAACGTATTCAGCGCCGCGGTACAGTTCAGTGTGCCCCTTCTGGCGGCCGAACCCTTTGACCTCGATCACAGACAGGCCCTGAACGCCGACGTCCTGAAGGGCTTCCTTCACCTCGTCGAGCTTGAATGGTTTGATGACAGCTTCGATTTTCTTCATCCTGGCCTCCCTTGCCGCAGTCCACGTCGCTCAGATCATTTAGCTCTGGCAGCGTCCATGGATTGCCGTATCATCGGGGGAGTGCGGATAATTTTGGCGCAGGAGCGCGCGAATTTTGGGCATGTTGCACATTTTTTAATCGAAACTGAATCGCCGGGACTGAAATGACCGAATTGCTGACGGCAGAACAGATGCGCAACCTCGAAAAGCAGGCCATCGATTCCGGTGCGGTGAGCGGTCTGGAACTGATGGAACGGGCCGGGCAGGGCGTTGTCGACGCGGTATTCGCCAGGTGGCCCGACATGGCTGAAATGCCGGGCAGGGCGGTGGTTCTCTGCGGTCCGGGCAACAACGGCGGCGATGGTTTTGTAATAGCGCGCCTGCTGGCGGAGCGGGGCTGGGAGTGCGCTGTGTATTTCTTCGGTGAGGCAGACCGCCTGCCGCCGGATGCGCGCACAAATTTTGACCGATGGTCAGCCATGGGGGACGTGCGGCC
Organism: Roseobacter sp. S87; assembly: GCF_055693285.1. The sequence goes on along the minus strand of NZ_JBVFTR010000004.1, from coordinate 1,618,432 downwards.
CATGCAGCGCGCAGAGATCGCAGCGGGCCCCGCGCCGGATCTGATGATTGACGCGGTCTTTGGCATCGGACTGACGCGGGCCCTGCCGGGCGCGGTGGCGGAGGTGCTGGATCACGATATGCGGGCGGCCTGGCCCGGAGCGCCGGAAGTGCGAAAAGTGGCAGTGGACTGTCCGTCGGGGCTGAACCTCGACACCGGTGACGTTCCGCAGGAGGCGGCGGGCGTGGCCTGTTCAAACGTCGCGGACCTGACCGTGACCTTTCAGACACCCAAGCCGGGGCATTACCTGGCGATGGGGCCTGCAGTCTGCCGCGAGCTTGTCGTTGTGGACATTGGTGTTGGCAGGGACATTACATCGGTCAGCGCGCCGGGGGCCCTGCGCCTGTCTGTCCGAACAGCGGCCCCCGGCGCACCCGATCCGGACTGGCCACTCTCGCAACTGCCGAAAACGCGGGGGGCGCGCACAAATACGACTACGGCCACGTCGTGGTTTTTGCGGGCGGTGTCGGGCGCGGCGGGGCTGGTCGGCTGGCGGCGCGGGCCGCGCTGCGGATCGGAGCGGGGCTTGTCACGCTGGTCTGTCCCAAGGCCGCGCTGCAGGAAAATGCGATGCGGCTGGATGCGGTGATGCTGCGGGGGCTGGATGATCCGGCGTCGCTTGCGCAGGTTGCCGACGACCGCGTCAGCGGGTTCTGCGCTGGCCCGGGCATGGGCGTCGGCGTGCGGACCCGCGACATGGTGTGTGCGGTGCTGCGCCGCGACGCCGGTGCGCGCGACGGGCGCAATCCTTGCGTTGTTCTGGATGCGGATGCGCTGACCAGCTTTGCAGAGGATCCCGATGCCCTGTTTGAGGCCGTGCACGCGCGTACCATCCTGACCCCACATGAGGGAGAATTTGCGCGGCTGTTCCCGGACCTGGGCCAGTCGGAACGCGGCAGCATGTCCAAAGTGGATGCCGTGCGCGCGGCTGCGGCGCGGGCGGGCTGTGTTGTGCTGCTCAAAGGGGCGGATACGGTGATCGCATCACCCGATGGCGAAGCCTGTCTGCATGCGGCCTGTTATGATCGTGCGGTCCCCTGGCTTGCCACCGCAGGGGCGGGGGATGTGCTGGCCGGTGCGATTGCCGGTGTGGCGTCCTCACCGCTGTCGCCTGATCTGCTCCCGTCGGCCGAAGCCGCCGTCTGGCTGCATACCGAGGCCGCGCGCGCGTTTGGCCCGGGGCTTATTGCGGAAGATCTGCCGGAGGCGCTGCCCGGTGTTCTGCGGGGTCTTCAGGCTTAGCGGGCGCTGGCAAAAGGCGCCTCGGCATAAACTTCGCCGGAACCCACTTCCATGCCATCGGCACAGAGAACCTTCGCGCCATTGCAATAGATCCGGTAAAGCGTCATTGGCGCCAGCCCGATGTCGCGCACATATTCACCGTCAACCAGACTGAGCGCCGGCATCCATGCAGACCGCAGTCCGGTAAAGGCCATGGCACGCCAGTCACGGATGCGCACCGGCTGTCCGGCGGCCAGCAGAGTATCAGACGAGCGCCTGGCATGACCCAGCGATCCGGCAATGACATAGACACCACGGGCGATCACGCTGTTCATCTCGATGCGCCGGACTTCGGCCATCACGGCACCGGGGCTGACGAGGCGGTCGCCCGGCACCAGAGACTGTACCGGAACCTCGCCACGCAGTGTCAGGACACGCGCGCCATGAACGAGGCCTGATGCAGTGTTTTCTGCGAGTGCGCAGGTGGCGGTTGCTGTGTTGCCTCGTGTATGCTCCGGATGTTCCTGTGCAGACATAACCCGTCCTTGCCATTAACCATAATCAGTCTGTACGCGGACTGGATAACAACTGCTTAACAGCCACGAAATTTTTTGCTCTCGCCAGCGTGCGACTGGTTTGCTAGGAGACGGACGCGGACCGGCTGGTCCGATGTGCGGGCGTGGCGGAATTGGTAGACGCACCAGATTTAGGTTCTGGCGCCGCAAGGTGTGGGAGTTCGAGTCTCCCCGCCCGCACCACAGCCGCCGCGATACAGGGCCGCAGCGCCCCTGGCCCGGCCGGCCGCTGACCGCCCGGCGCCCCCCGATCCGCATGCACGCAAAGCGCCTCTTGCACCTTGTGCCCGTCCCACTTAGAAGGGCGCAAACCGACGCGCGCCCCGGGCGGCGCGCCCTATTCTTATGGAGCACACATGCAGGTCACAGAGACGCTGAACGAAGGTCTGAAACGCGGCTATGCCATCAAGGTCACCGCGGCGGAGCTGGAGGAGAAGGTCAACGAAAAGCTGGCCGAGGCACAGCCCGAAGTTGAGATGAAGGGCTTTCGCAAAGGCAAGGTTCCGATGGCGCTGCTGAAAAAGCAGTTCGGCCAGCGTGTCATGGGCGAAGCGATGCAGGAAAGCATCGACGGCGCGATGAACGAGCACTTTGAGAAATCCGGTGACCGTCCGGCGATGCAGCCGCAGGTCAAGATGACCAACGAGGACTGGAAAGAAGGCGACGACGTCGAAGTTGAGATGTCCTATGAGGCGCTGCCGGAGATCCCGGAAGTTGATTTCTCGGCTGTGAAGCTTGAGAAAATGGTCGTGAAGGCCGAGCAGGAAGCCATCGATGAGGCGCTGGGCAACCTGGCCGAAACCGCGCAGGACTTCAAAGCCCGCAAGAAAGGCTCCAAAGCCAAAGACGGCGACCAGGTCGTGATGGATTTCGTCGGCAAGGTCGACGGTGAGGCCTTTGATGGCGGTTCCGCCGAAGACTACCCGCTGGTGCTGGGCTCCAACTCTTTCATCCCGGGTTTCGAAGATCAGCTGACCGGCGTGAAAGCGGGCGAGGAAAAGGCCGTGACGGTGACCTTCCCCGAGGATTACCAAGCAGAGAACCTCAAAGGCAAAGAGGCAGTTTTTGACTGCACCATCAAAGAGGTCAAACAGCCGGTTGCCGCCGAGATCAACGACGAGCTGGCCACCAAATTCGGTGCCGAGGATCTGGACGCGCTCAAGGGTCAGATTTCCGAGCGCCTGGAAGCCGAATACGCCGGAGCCGCACGTGCGGTGATGAAGCGTTCGCTGCTGGACGCGCTGGACGACATGGTTGATTTCGACCTGCCGCCCGCGCTGGTTGATGCCGAAGCTGGCCAGATCGCGCACCAGCTCTGGCACGAGGAAAATCCGGATGTGGAAGGCCACGACCACCCGGAAATCGAAGCTACAGATGAGCACAAAAAGCTGGCATCGCGCCGCGTGCGTCTGGGTCTTCTGCTGGCCGAGATCGGTCAGAAGGCCGAGATTGAGGTCACTGACGCCGAGATGACCCAGGCGATCATGGCGCAGGCGCGCCAGTACCCGGGCCAGGAACGCCAGTTCTTTGAGTTTGTGCAGCAGAACCAGCAGATGCAGCAGCAGCTGCGCGCGCCGCTCTTTGAGGACAAGGTCGTGGACCACATCTTTGAGGGTGCTTCCGTGACCGACAAGGAAGTCAGCAAAGACGACCTGCAGAAAGCCGTTGAGGCGCTCGACGACGAATAAACGGAATCACCGTTTTCCGATCGGGGGCCGGCGTTCATTGTGACGCCGGCCCTTTTCTTTTCCCCGCAAATTTCAGGTTTCGTCCGGGTAACGTCCGTCCAAACAAAAAATCAGACAGGGCGTGGACATGACAAAGAAACTGATGGCCGAGTTCTTCGGCACCTTCTGGCTTGTGCTGGGGGGCTGCGGCAGCGCGGTACTGGCGGCGGGCGTCGCGGATGTGGGGATCGGCTGGCTGGGCGTCAGCTTCGCCTTTGGCCTGACGGTCCTGACGATGGCCTATGCTGTGGGCCACATCTCGGGCGGTCACTTCAATCCGGCCGTATCGCTGGGCCTGATGATCGGCGGGCGCTTTCCGGCCCGCGATCTGCTGCCCTACTGGGTTGCCCAGACGGTGGGCGCGTTTGCAGCGGCTCTGGTGCTCTATATCATTGTATCGGGTGGTGCAGGCTATGAGGGACCGGGCGGGTTTGCCTCCAACGGCTATGGTGCGGCATCGCCTCAAGGCTATTCCGTGATGGCCGTCCTGCTGACCGAAGTGGTGATGACTGCGTTCTTCCTGGTGATCATCCTCGGCGCCACATCCGCGGGAACGCCTGCAGGGACGGCGCCGGTGGCCATCGGTCTGGGCCTCACACTGATTCATCTGATCTCGATTCCGGTCTCCAACACCTCTGTGAACCCTGCGCGGTCCACTGGCGTGGCTCTCTTCGCCGAAGGACCCGCGATGGAGCAGCTGTGGCTCTTCTGGCTGGCGCCGCTGGCGGGTGCTGCCATTGGCGCACTGATCTGGAAGCTGATGACGACCCGCGACTGACAACTCCGAACCCTTGGGGAGGGGCTGGCGACGATCGCCAGCGGAAAGCGCCGCGTCCCGTGCAAGGTCGCGGCGCTTCTTTGTTTCCGGGCAGACCCGTCAGGCCGCCAGTTCGTCGGCCATTTCGTGGTTCCGGTCACGGTGGCCTGCCTCGTCGGCGCGCACGGCAATAATCACATCGCGCAGGGTCGCGGCGTCGCCCAGTTTCCAGTAGTCGATGGCCAGCTGCGGGGCAGGCACGTTTTCGACCGATCCCGCGTCGACCTCTGCCAGATACTGCGTGTAGCTGATCACCGCCTCTTCCTCGAGATAGCCCACGACGCGGTGAGCGGTGCGTGGCGCAAAGAGATAGAGGAAGAAGTAGAGGTTAAAAAACACCGCCTGACCGCCCATGATCAGATAGCGCTCCATGCGGCTGGGCTGTGCCACCTCAATGAAGGTCATCAGATGCATACGCTCGTTCTCGGCCTCGTCGAGCAGCTCACGCACCCAGCCTTCATCATCGCGGATGGTGCGCAACGCCTTGAGGTGCTGCAGCAGGCCGCCCACCATGCCGGGCACGGCCGCCACTGTTTCCAGAACCACGGCGCGGTGCCCATAACGCTTGGCGAAAAAGCGGTCGGCGAAAACGCGCATGAATTTCACCAGCTTCAGCGCGAAACGGTCTTTGAAATCCTTTGGCTCAGTGTGTTGAAACAGAGCCTGGTCGTCGTTCGGAGTAATGTCAGTCATGGATACCTTTCCCTTTCAGTCAGGTATCTGGGGTGCCGCGCGGCCGGGACAAGAACTTGCGTCAATTCGCGCACTCCGGGAACCCTGCACGCAAAAGAAAAACGCCGCCCCCGAAAGGAGCGGCGTTTCCAATATTCAGACTGTCAGGGGGTTCACGCCTTGCCAGCTGTGTCTTCCTGATCGCCGGAGGCAGCGTCTTCGCCTGCGTCCGCGGTTGCAACGCCGGCAGCTTCTGCCAGGTCTTCGTCGTCAGACGCCGCGGCGCCGATGTCGTCGAAGAGCTCCTGGATTTCGAAGTCTGCTGCTGCTTCTTCCTCAGCGGCCAGTTCCTGAATGGATTTGCCGGAGGCCTGAAGCTCTGCCTCTTCGGGCGAACGGGCAACGTTCAGCTCGATGGTGGCGTCAACTTCGGGGTGCAGAACGATCTGAACCGAGTGCAGACCCAGGTCTTTGATCGGTGCCAGAACAACCTGCTTGCGGTCCACGGAGAAACCGGCCTCGGTGGCGGCTTCTGCGGCGTCACGGGTGGTGACGGAGCCGTAAAGCGAGCCGGAGTCCGATGCGGAGCGAATCACGATGAACTGCTGACCGTTCAGTTTCTCGGCCAGAGACTCGGCTTCTTTGCGGGTCTCAAGGTTGCGGGCCTCAAGCTGTGCTTTCTGTGCTTCAAAGGCTTCGATGTTGGCTTTGGAGGCCGACAGCGCTTTGCCCTGGGGCAGCAGGAAGTTACGGGCGTAGCCCGGCTTGACGTCCACGACTTCGCCCATCTGGCCAAGTTTGGCGACGCGTTCGAGAAGGATAACCTGCATGATGTTCTCCTTACTTCACAGCGTAGGGCAGCAGCGCGAGGAAGCGGGCGCGTTTGATGGCACGGGCCAGTTCGCGCTGCTTCTTGGCAGAGACTGCGGTGATACGGGACGGGACGATCTTGCCGCGCTCAGAGATGTAGCGCTGCAGCAGACGTGTGTCCTTGTAGTCGATCTTCGGCGCGTTGTCGCCCGAGAAGGGGCAGACCTTGCGACGGCGGAAAAATGGTTTTGCGGCCATGGGTTATGTCCTCTTGCTCAGGTTGATCAACGGCGCTCGCGGCGACCGTCGCGGTCGTCACGTTTCTGCATCTGCACCGACGGCAGCTCTGCGTGTTCGTCGACCTTGATGGTCAGAATACGCATGACGTCGTCATGCAGACGCATCAGGCGTTCCATCTCCTGAACGGCCGGTGCCGGAGCATCCGAGCGCAGGAAGGCGTAGTGGCCCTTGCGGTTTTTGTTGATCTTGTAGGCCATCGTTTTGACGCCCCAGTACTCGTGATCCACGAGCGACCCGCCGTTGTCGGACAGGACAGCACCAAAATGTTCGATCAGCCCTTCGGCCTGCGTGTTGGACAGATCCTGACGCGCGATCATGACATGCTCATAGAGTGGCATGCGAACTCCTCATTTATATCAGGGCGCATTTCAAAGGCAGGGCCATTTCCCTTCTGCGGCCCGGCCACGAGAGACTGCGCGGTTCAGATAGTTGCAGAAGGAAGTGCTGCATATACACGGTCTGTGCCACAGCGCAAGTACCGTTGCGGACACGGCTGATACCATGCACGCGTGCCGGGAAATCGCCCCGGCACAGCCCGTTTCGCGTCATATTCCGGTCTTTTTTGGCCCGTTAACTCTTTGTTAACCAGGATGAGGATGACCGACATGATCAGTGCCACGAATGCTGCCGGCTTCAAAGCCATTGCCCCACAACCCGCACGTATGCTCGATGGCGGGCGTATGGTCCTGCGCGGCGCGCTGGGTCTGGTCGGAGCCGCTCTTGTTCTCACAGCCGTAGGCCTCTGGGTGGCACCGGGCGCCGACTGGAGCCAGGATCTGATGCTGATCAAGCTGCTGGCATCCGTTGTGGGCGGCATGGCGGGCATTGCCTTTCTGCAAAGCGCTGTACGCCCGAATGCACCGCGCGTTGAGATCGACACGATCCGCCACGAGGTGCGTCTGGTCCGGACCCGTGGCCGTGATCGCTGGGTGCTGGACCGCTGCAGCTTTCAGGATCTGACCCGCGTGGAAAACTGTGGGGCGCATGTGCAGCTCTGGGGCCGCAATGACACGCTGCTGGCCGAAGTGGCCGCGACTGATCGTGTGGCGCACCGTTCGCTGGTGACAGCCCTGCGCGTGGCAGGCAAGCTCTGAGCGGATCACCGCCGGTTGTTCACCTGCGCGCACGTTCTGTTGAATTCTGACTGATTGTCTTCGGGTAATGCGGTGCCATGTTTGCACGACAGTGACCCAACCCGGAGATATACTATGAAATCCCTTATTCTTGCGACCGCACTGACGGCTGCTGCATCAATGGCAACCGCTGCTGAGAAATATGTGCTGGACGCCAGCCACAGCCAGGTCGTCTTCAGCTATAACCACCTTGGCTTTTCCACAACCTACGGCATGTTCTCGGGCTTTGAGGGCGAGATCATGTTCGACCAGGACAACCCCGCAGCATCTTCCGTAACCGTTGCCATGCCCGTGATGAGCATGTTCACCGGCTGGGAACAGCGCGAAGGCCACTTTATGTCCGGCGACTTTTTTGATGCTGAAGAAGGCGACATGATTACCTTCACATCGACCGGTATCGAAGTGACCGGCGATAACACTGCCAAAATCACCGGCGATCTGACCATGAACGACACCACAAAATCCGTCGTTCTGGACGCAAAGCTCAACCAGACAGGCGATCACCCGCAGGCAGGCAAGCCCTGGGCCGGGTTTGACGCAACCACAACCGTGCTGCGGTCTGACTTTGGTCTGGGCGCTTTCGCACCGTTTGTGAGCGACGAAGTTGAGGTCATCATCTCCATCGAGGCGATGAAGGCAGGCTGATCCGCCACCTCACTGAAAAGAAAAACCCCGCCGGTCCGGACCGGCGGGGTTTTTTGTTGCGGCCCGTGCAGGGTCGGGGCGGTCAGCCTTCTGTAGCGGTCAGGTTCACAGTGACGCCGACGCTGAACCCCAGCGAGCTTTCGTCTTTCTGGCTGTCGCCGATGGCGAAGTCGCGGCGGTCGAGCGTCGTTTCACCCTGCATGACCGCGACACCATCCGCCACGTCCAGTGTAAAGGGCAGGGTAACCGGGACGCTGGCCTCTTTGATGGTCAGGGTGCCCTCTGCCACGTAACCGCCATCCGTGCGCAGGATATCGGCGGTGAACTGCGCGGTCGGGAAAGCGGTTGCATTGAAGAAATCCGCGCCCAGGGCTTGCGATGTCACAGAGCCGAGGGTCAGGGAGCCCACCGAGATGGTCACATCGACGCTGCCTGCGGGCCCTTCGGTCACTGTCTCGTCAAAGCTGATGGCTGCGGTCCAGTCAGCGAAGCTGCCTGTGACGTCAGAGCCGAGCTGTTTCACGACAATCGAGAGGGTGCCGTCCTCAACGGCCCAGTCGGACTGCACATCCTCCAGTGCGGCGGCCTGAACGGTGTCGCCGTGCTGATCATAAACGCCAAGCGCTGAACCGGTGGCGAGGGCCCCGGCCCAGACAACGACAGCCGCGAGAACGGGCAGGACCACGCGGTGCGCTCCGGTCACATCCGGCACCACCGGGCGGCCCGGCAGCATGCGGCGCAGGGTGCTGTCGCGGTCAATCAGGTGGTGCTTCAGCGCACCGGCCGCATGCAGCAGGATGGAGGCCGCAAGCACCCGCTCAAACACGATGTGCAGACCGGCGGTTGTGGCGGCCAGGCTTTCAGATTTGGGCACCAGCGGCAGGTTCTGGCCAAAAGGCCACCAGATCGGCGCGAACCCGGCGGTTGCCGCGTGGTGGATCCAGCCCGACAGCGGTACCAGCAGCAGCGAGCCGTAAAGAAGCCAGTGTACGGTTTCTGCCGCCAGGCTTTCGAGTTTGCGGTCCGGGTGCAGCAGCGCCGGTTTCGGCTGGCTCAGCGCCCAGGCGATGCGCGCGAGGGCCACAAAGAACACCGTCACCCCCAGCGTTTTGTGCAGGGAGAAAAGCCAGGCTTTGCGCGCCAGTTCTTCGGACGTGTCATAGGGCAGACCGTTTGCATAAATACCCAGCGGGATCAGCGTGATGATCAGCAGGGCGGTCAGCCAGTGAAAGGTTTTGGTCACGCCACCGTAGTGCGTGGCTGTATTGGTCAGGGGCATTTCAGCTCTCCGGTCGGGTCATTGGTGAACATAGGGTAAGCATTGATGCTGTCACCACAATCTGCCCTCACGCACAGAGAATGCGCGCGGCAGCGTTGCCCTTGACGTGCGGGCAGGCTAATCCATGCAGTAACAGAAAATAAGGGGCGTGAGATATGAGCATCGCATTTGTTTTTCCCGGGCAGGGTGCCCAGACCATCGGCATGGGCCGTGCGCTGGCCGAAGCCTGGCCCGCGGCACAGGCCGTTTTCGACGAGGTTGATGAGGCGCTGGGGGAAAAGCTGAGTGCTCTGATCTGGGAAGGCGATATTGAGACGCTGACGCTGACCGAGAATGCGCAGCCCGCGCTGATGGCCACCTCCATGGCCGCCCTGCGCGCGCTGGAGGCCGAAGGTCTGGGTATGGACAAGGTGAGCCATGTGGCCGGTCACTCGCTGGGCGAATATTCCGCGCTGGCGGCGGCAGGCACCTTTTCGGTGGCTGATGCAGCACGCCTGCTGCGTACACGCGGGCTGGCCATGCAACAGGCGGTGCCGGTGGGTGAGGGCGCGATGGCCGCCGTGCTGGGGCTCGATTTCGATACGGTCACGCAGGTTGCGGCTGATGCAGCCGAAGACGGGGTCTGTCAGGTCGCGAACCAGAATGATCCCGCGCAGAACGTGGTCTCTGGCACCAAAGCGGCTGTTGAGCGCGCCTGTGTGCTGGCCAAGGAGGCGGGAGCGAAACGCGCGCTGATGCTGCCGGTGTCGGCACCGTTCCACTGCGAACTGATGGCACCTGCCGCCGAAAAGATGGCCGAAGCGCTGGAGACGGTCACGATGAATGCGCCCGCTGTGCCGCTGGTGGCGAATGTGACCGCCGAAGCGGTGACCGATCCGGCGGAAATCCGCAGGTTGCTGATTGAACAGGTGACCGGTCAGGTGCGCTGGAGTTCTTCGGTGTCCTGGATGGCGCAGAATGGTGTGACAGCATTCTGGGAAATCGGCGCAGGCAAGGCGCTGAGCGGCATGATCCGCCGGATTGCAAAAGAAGCGGGTACCCGGAATATCGGCGCGCCGGATGACATCAAAGCGGCCCTTGAGGCCTGAGCGGGAGAGAAAAATGTTTGATCTGACAGGAAAAAATGCGCTGGTGACCGGTGCTTCGGGCGGTATCGGTGCCGAGATTGCGCGCAGCCTGCATGCCGCCGGGGCCACCGTCGGTCTGTCGGGGACCCGCACGGAGCCGCTTGAGGCGCTGGCGGCCGAGCTGGGCGAGCGCGCACATGTGCTGCCCTGTAACCTCAGCGATATGGACGCGGTGGACGCGCTGCCGAAACAGGCCACAGAGGCGATGGGATCGGTTGATATTCTGGTGAACAATGCGGGCATTACCCGCGATAACCTGTTCATGCGTATGTCAGATGAAGAATGGCAGTCGGTGCTGAACGTGAACCTGACGGCGACCTTCCGCCTGTGCAAAGGCGTGATGCGCGGCATGATGAAGGCGCGCTGGGGCCGGATTGTAAACATTTCGTCCGTGGTTGGCGCCACCGGCAACCCCGGTCAGGCGAATTATGCGGCCTCAAAGGCCGGGATGGTCGGCATGTCCAAGAGCCTGGCCTATGAGGTCGCAAGCCGCGGTATCACGGTGAATGCGGTGGCACCCGGCTTTATTGAAACCGCGATGACGGACAAGCTGAACGACGACCAGAAGTCAGGTATCATGGGCCAGATCCCGGCGGGCCGCATGGGGACACCGGGTGAAATTGCCGCCGGTGTGCTTTATCTGGCGAGCCCCGAGGCGTCTTATGTCACCGGCACAACCTTGCATGTGAACGGCGGTATGGCCATGTTATAAGCCGTGCCGGCCCGGGCGCACCGGGCCTGCACAATCTGTTTGCCATCCTTTCAGCTTATGCTAGAGGGAGCGCGTAACGGAATCGACCGCCGAGCTATTGCAGGCGTCACCGTCCCGGTGTTCTGACAGGTGTCATGACGGACCGGGCAAGAGCCGCCCCTTTTGGGGCATACGCGGCCACCATCCTGCAGAGCGGGGGCGGTCGCAACCAAAGGGGGCCTGAGACATGGCCCGAAAGAATGAGGGATTGATATGAGCGACATCGCAGATCGCGTAAAGAAAATCGTTGTTGAGCACCTTGGTGTTGAAGAAGATAAAGTAGCCGAGAATGCGTCGTTCATCGACGATCTGGGCGCAGACAGCCTCGACACGGTTGAACTGGTGATGGCCTTCGAAGAAGAGTTCGGCATCGAGATCCCCGATGACGCGGCCGAAACCATCCAGACATTCGGCGATGCGGTGAAGTTTATCTCCGGAGCATCCTGAGTCCGGACCGGGTCAGCCCGGTCTGTGAGCACAAAAGGCGCCTTCCCCCGCGGAGAGGCGCCTTTTTTGTGCGCGGTGTTCCGGGGGCTTGAAAGAGGCCCCCGACCTGCGCCATCATCACGCCCAGAGAGCGAAAAGCTCCAGTATTTCTGAGGCTCGGGACATGTCGCGCACGATTCCCACGATAAATACACAGCGCCTTACCCTGCGCGGTATGCGCGCAGAGGATTTCAGCCGGTTTGCTGAGATATGGTCCATGCCGGAGGTGGTGGAGTATATCGGCGGTGAACCCTGGCCGCGCAGCAAAGCCTGGGCTGCGTTTCTGCGCAATGCCGGGCACTGGCAGATCACCGGTTTCGGGCAGTGGGCGATCCACCGCCACCGCGCGACCGACATGTCGGGCCAGGCCGGATTCTTTTACGCCAAACGTGATCTGGGCGAAGATTTCGACAGTTTTCCCGAGGCGGGCTGGGTTCTGGCTCCCGATGCGCACGGTGAGGGGTTCGGGATGGAGGCGGTCCGCGCTGCCCATGACTGGTTTGACCGTGTGATCACCGGGCAGCTCGTGTGCATGATTTCACCGGAAAATACCGGATCCTTCCGTATTGCGGAGGCGATGGGCTATCGCCATATGCGGGATGCAGAGCTGGACGGGGATCCGGTCACGCTGCTGGTGCGCAAAGGGCCGCCGCAATAGAAGGTCGCTGCAGGGCAGCGTGCGCCGGGACTTGCACAGCAGAGCCTCCTCGCTATATGGGGAGCACCAAATTGAAGGGGGCATCACGATGCGCAGAGTAGTCATCACCGGGCTTGGTCTGGTCACACCTTTGGCCGATGGCGTCGAGGAAAGCTGGTCGCGTATTCTGGACGGACAGTCCGGTGCCGGGCCGATCACAGGCTTTGACGCCAGCAAGCTGGTCACACAATACGCCTGTGAAGTGCCATTGGGCGACGGCAGCGACGGTACGTTTGATGCCGGTAAATACATGGAGCCCAAAGAACAGCGTAAGGTCGATACCTTTATCCTGTTCGGCATGGCCGCGGCACAGCAGGCGGTTGAGGATGCAGGCTGGACACCCGATGACGCAGAGAGCCTAGAGCGCACCGGCGTGCTGATCGGCTCCGGTATTGGTGGTCTGAATTCCATCGCCAACACGGCAGTGATGATGCACGAAAAAGGCCCGCGCCGCGTGTCGCCGTTCTTTGTGCCGGGCGCGCTGATCAACCTTATCTCGGGTCAGGTGTCGATCCGTTACGGCTTCAAAGGACCGAACCATTCGGTGGTTACGGCCTGTTCCACTGGCGCACATGCCATCGGGGATGCCTCGCGTCTCATTCAGCATGGGGATGCGGATGTGATGATCGCAGGCGGTGCGGAAGCCGCGATCTGCGAGATCGGCATTGCCGGGTTCAACGCTTGCAAGGCCCTGAGCACCAAACGCGGGGACGACCCGCAGAAAGCCAGCCGCCCCTATGATGCGGACCGCGACGGTTTCGTTATGGGCGAGGGCGCAGGCATCGTGGTGCTGGAAGAATACGAACATGCCAAAGCGCGCGGCGCGAAGATCTACGCCGAAGTGCTGGGCTATGGCCTCTCGGGCGATGCCTATCACATTACAGCGCCGTCTGAGGACGGCGAGGGCGGCGAGCGTTCCATGCGCAATGCGCTGCGCAACGCCGGTGTTGAGCCCTCTGACGTGGATTACATCAACGCGCATGGCACATCGACCATGGCGGACACCATCGAGCTGGGCGCTGTGGAGCGCCTGATGGGCGATCACGCGGGCAATGTGACCATGTCGTCGACCAAATCCGCAACCGGCCACCTGCTGGGTGCAGCGGGCGCGATTGAGGCGATTTTCTCGATCCTGGCGATCCGCGACCAGGTGGCACCGCCCACAATCAACCTGGACAACCCTGCGGTTGAGACACCGATTGACCTGGCGCCCAATGCGAAACGCGCGCGTGAGATCAACGTGGCCCTGTCAAACTCCTTTGGGTTCGGCGGCACCAACGCGAGCGTTGTCTTCGGGAAAGTCAGCTGATGTGGCGACATATCGCATCCAATGCGGTGACGGCGCTCATTGTGCTGCTCTTTCTGATGGGCGGCGTGATCCTCTGGGGACAGCGACAGTATCAGGGCGCTGGGCCGCTGGCTGAGGCGGTCTGTGTCCAGGTGGACCGCGGCACGAACATGCGGCGTTTGAGCGAACAGCTCGAAGCGCAGGGTGCCGTCAGTTCCGCCACATTGTTCCGCATCGGCGCGGATTATGCGGACAAGTCATCGCAGCTGAAAGCGGGCAGCTATCTGGTCGAACCCGGTGCGTCCATGTCCAATATCGTGAATGTGGTGACACGTGGCGGGGCCAGCACCTGTGGCACCGAGGTGGTGTACCGTGTGGGTGTGAGCCGCGTGAACGTCCAGCTGCGTGAGCTGGACCCGGTGTCCGGCCGGTTCGAGGAGAAAGCATCGTTTAACCCGGCCGAGGATGCCGCTCCGGAGGTCTATCTGGACCGCAAGAACAACGCTGGTACCCGCTTCCGGATTGCGCTGGCCGAAGGTGTCACCAGCTGGCAGGTGGTGGAGAGCCTCAAGGCGATGGATGTGCTGGAGGGCGAGGTTGCGGAACTGCCGCCCGAAGGTGCGTTGGCCCCTGACAGCTATGAGGTACGTCCCGGCGATACCCGCGCAGAGGTGATTGCGCGGATGTCGGATGCTCAGGCCGGGCGCGTTGCAGCGGTCTGGGAAGCACGAGCGGATGACCTGCCTGTGGAAACGCCCGAAGAACTGCTGGTTCTGGCGTCGATCATCGAAAAGGAAACAGGCGTGGCTGAGGAGCGCGGGCAGGTGGCCAGCGTTTTTGTGAACCGTCTGAACCGCGGTATGCGGCTGCAGACGGACCCCACGGTGATCTATGGCGTGACCGAGGGTCGGGGTACGCTGGGCCGGGGTCTGCGGCAGAGCGAACTGCGTGCTGCGACGCCCTGGAACACCTATGTGATCGAAGGGCTGCCGCCGACACCGATTGCCAATCCGGGGCTTGCCAGTCTCGAGGCAGCCGCACAGCCGCTGGAGACGCCCTTTATCTTCTTTGTGGCGGACGGGACCGGCGGTCACGCCTTTGCCGAAACGCTTCAGGAGCATAACCGCAACGTGGCCGAGTGGCGTAAAATCGAAGCGGAACGGCGCGAGCAGCAGAGCAGCAACTGACCCGGAGACGGGGTTCCTGCGGGACAGTTGAATGCCCTTGAAACGCTGGGCTCAAAGCGGTTTTTTCGGTGCTGCTGCTGGAAAAGGTTAATGGCACCGTACGGTCAACTATTTGACTTGACGTGATTTTTCTTGACTTTGCGAACGGTCTCCCGTATAACTTGTGACATGCTGGAAGAAATGGGCAAACGACCCCGGGAGTGATCCCGACGGGTCGTTTTTTCGTTTTTCTCGTGCGGAGACCTACGCGCATGAGAGGTAGAACCTGAATGACCTTAATGACCCCGGAGCACGTAGCGTCGCAATCTGAAGATTTGCTGAAATCCGTGATCGGATCCATCAAAGATCTGCGTAAAGAACTTGAAGACCTCAAAGAAAAGGTCCGCGCAGGTGACGATTTTCAGACGACGCAGGGCAGTAAAACGGTGGCGTCGGCGACGTCGCTGCTGAGAACCTGCCAGGAAGTGGAGAACCGCCTTGTCGAATGCCGAACCAAAACCGCCGGTATCGCCCGCGGGGGCTATGCCCTCGACCTTGAAAAAGCACGGGCTGACATCGGGTGCAAGCTGGATCGGCTCCGCTGCACGCGAGGTGCAGGAGAGCTTCCTAAATGAACTGAGTGAGGGAGAGCTTCTGGCTCTCCCTTATCTTTTGAGTTCTGGGCCATGCCGCATCAGCTGCCGCCCGAAGGGGACTGGCGGTCCTGGGTGATCATGGGCGGACGTGGTGCGGGTAAAACCCGTGCAGGGTCCGAATGGGTCCGGTCACAGGTTGAGGGAGCGATGCCGCTCGATGAGGGGCGCGCGCGCCGTGTGGCCCTGGTTGGGGAGACCGTGGACCAGGTGCGCGAAGTGATGATTTTTGGCGACAGCGGCATCCTTGCCTGCTCGCCGCCCGACAGACGGCCCGTCTGGGAAGCCGGGCGCAAACGTCTGGTCTGGCCCAATGGGGCCATTGCCACGGTTCATTCTGCCTTTGACCCGGAGGGGCTGAGGGGCCCGCAGTTTGATGCGGCCTGGGTTGATGAACTGGCCAAGTGGAAAAAGGCCGAAGACACCTGGGATATGCTGCAGTTCGCGCTGCGGCTTGGAGATAAACCGCAGGTCTGCGTGACAACCACACCGCGCAACGTTGGCGTCCTCAAAGAGTTGCTGAAAGCGCCGTCCACGGTTGTGACCCATGCACCAACAGAAGCGAACGCGGCCAATCTGGCGTCTTCGTTCCTCGAAGAGGTCCGGACCCGCTATGCCGGGACGCGGCTTGGCCGCCAGGAACTGGATGGTGTGCTGCTGGAGGACGCTGAAGGGGCGCTCTGGACGACGGCAGGTATTGAAGCCTGCCGGGTCAGAGACACCCAGGCGCTGGACCGGATTGTCGTGGCGCTTGATCCGTCGACAACGGGCAGCGCGTCGTCAGATGAATGCGGGATCGTTGTGGCCGGTGTTACCATGCAGGGGCCACCGCAGGACTGGCGCGCCGTGGTCCTGGCCGATTGCACGGTAGCAGGCGCCAGCCCGTCCGCATGGGCGCGGGCTGCGATTGAGGCCATGGAGCTTTATGGTGCGGATCGTCTGGTTGCCGAGGTGAACCAGGGCGGTCAGATGGTTGAGGAAGTGTTGCGGCAGGTTGATCCGCTGGTGCCGATCACGGCCGTGCACGCAAGCCGTGGCAAATCTGCCCGCGCCGAACCGATTGCAGCCCTCTATGAGCAGGGGCGTGTCCGGCACATGCCGGGCCTTGAAGCGCTGGAAGACCAGATGTGCCGGATGACGGTGCAGGGATATGAGGGCCGCGGATCCCCCGACAGGGTGGATGCGCTGGTCTGGGCGCTGCATGCGCTGATGATTGAACCGGTTGCAAAATGGCGCGCACCGAGGGTGCGTACGCTCTGGTAACCGGAAATCCTGAAATTTGATGAACACTGCAGCAACGGTCTGGCGAGCCCGGTGCCGGCTGCCGTGACGCGCGGTGTCTGAGCCCGCGCTGCGACCAATCCTGAGGAGCGACTTATGGTTTTTGACTTTCTGAAAAAGACTGCGCCGGTGAACGTACCGGAACAGAAGGCGAGTGCGACAGGTCCTGTCGTTGCCTGGCAGTCGTCCGGCCGCGTCGCCTGGAGCCCGCGGGACGCCGTATCGCTGACCCGCACGGGATTTTCCGGAAACCCGGTTGGTTTCCGTTCTGTCAAACTGATTGCCGAGGCTGCGGCAGCGCTGCCGCTGGTCCTGCAGGACAGTGAGCAGCGTTATGAAACGCACCCGCTGATGACGCTTGTTTCGCGGCCGAACCCGATGCAGGGCCGTGCGGAACTGCTGGAAGCGCTCTATGCGCAACTGCTGCTGACCGGGAATGGTTACGTCGAAGCCGTGGCAGGCGAGGCCGGCCCGCCGGTTGAACTGCATGTGCTGCGGTCTGACCGGATGAGCGTGGTGCCCGGCGCCGATGGCTGGCCGGTTGCCTATGAATACGCCGTGGGCGGGCGCAAACACCGGTTTGATGCCTCCGGCGCCGTTCAGCCGGTTTGCCACATCCGCAGCTTCCACCCGCAGGACGACCACTACGGGTTCAGCCCGATGCAGGCGGCGGCGATGGCGGTGGACGTGCATAATTCTGCAAGCCGTTGGTCCAAGGCGCTGCTCGACAATGCGGCGCGCCCCTCGGGTGCGATTGTGTACCGCGGCGCCGAAGGTCAGGGCACGATGGCGAACGATCAGTACGAGCGTCTTGTGGCCGAAATGGAAAGCCACCACCAGGGGGCACGGAATGCAGGCCGGCCCATGTTGCTGGAAGGTGGCCTGGACTGGAAGCCGATGGGCTTTTCGCCGTCTGATATGGAATTCCAGAAAACCAAGGAAGCCGCCGCGCGCGAGATCGCCCTGGCCTTTGGCGTGCCGCCGATGCTGCTGGGTATCCAGGGCGACGCGACCTATTCGAACTATCAGGAAGCGCACCGTGCGTTTTACCGCCTGACCGTTCTGCCGCTTGCGACACGGGTCACGGCTGCGCTGGCGCACTGGATCGCGGGGTACACCGGAGAGGCGCTGACGCTGAAACCGGACCTTGATCAGGTCCCGGCCCTGGCGGCTGAGCGGGACGCTCAGTGGAACCGCGTGGCGGGGGCGGATTTCCTCACTCAGGCCGAAAAGCGCGCCCTGCTGGGGCTGCCTGCGGCAGAGGCCGGGGAGTGACCCGTCATGGACAAATTCGAGTGCGCGCCGGGACTGAGGCTGCAGGCGCATGAGCGCATTGCGGAGATACAGCACGCCAATCTGACCCGCCGCCTGGAGCGGATCGAGGAGATGATGGAGCGGCTGGAAAAACGTTTGTGGCTAACGGTTTACGGGATCGTTGCGATGATCCTCGGTCAGGGTCTGCAATCCTTGCTGGCCGCAGCACCCTGAGCCGGTCAGCTGACCGGTCACATCAATTATTCAAGGAGAAACGCCATGGAGTATGATACCGGGCTTGAGCACAAGTTTGCCCGTTTTGGCGACGCTGTTGATATCAAAGACGGACGTATCATCAGTGGATACGCCAGCCTGTTCGGCGCCGTGGATCAGGGCAACGATGTCGTGGCACCAGGCGCCTATAAGGCATCGCTTGAGGCGCTGGCGGCTCGGGGTGGCACGGTCAAAATGCTGTGGCAGCATGACCCTGCACAGCCCATCGGCATCTGGGACGAAGTGCATGAGGATGCGCGGGGCCTGTGGGTCAGGGGACGTCTGCTCGACAGTGTCGAGAAGGGCCGTGAGGCCGCAGCGCTGATTGCCGCCGGCGCCATTGACGGGCTGTCCATCGGCTACCGGACACGCAAAGCCACAAAGAATACGGAAGGCCAGCGCCTTCTGACGGAACTGGAGCTCTGGGAAGTGTCGCTGGTGACCTTTCCGATGCTGCCCAGTGCGCGGGTTGCCGCCAAATCGGATGAGACCGGTCTGGACGACGCCCTGCGTGACATGGCCGCCGCCTTTGCGGGTGCGCGCGCTGATCTGGCGCGCCGCTGACGCGCACCTGTTGTACCGGCCGCAGCGTCTGCGGCTGCAACCATCACATTGAGGAAACTGCGAATGAGCAAGACCGAAGCAAAGGCGGCAGGCGGGACGGGTTTGTCTCCTGCCGAGGACGTCAGACAGGCCGTGACCGGCTTTGTCACTGATTTCAAGAACTTCCAGAACGAAATTGACATGAAAATGCAACAAACAGAAGAGCGACTGACCATGCTGGACCGTAAATCGAACATCCCCCAACGCACACCTCTCGGAGGCGCTGTTGATGCCGGCGCACCGCATCAGAAAGCGTTCAATGATTATCTGCGCTCGGGCGACGATGATGGTCTGCGGGGCCTTGAGATGGACGTGAAATCCATGTCTACAGCGCTGAATGCGGATGGCGGTTACCTAGTTGATCCGCAGACATCAGACACGGTGAATTCGGTGCTGCGTGCAACGTCTTCAATCCGCTCGGTGGCGTCTGTCGTGAATGTCGAGGCGACGTCCTACGACGTTCTTGTTGACCACACCGATCTGGGCGCTGGCTGGGCCTCGGAGACTGCGGATACCACTGAAACAGGTACGCCGCAGATCGACCGCATCGTGATCCCGCTGCATGAGCTGAGCGCACTACCCAAAACATCGCAGCGTCTGCTCGACGACAGTGCCTTTGACATTGAAGGCTGGCTGGCCGAGCGTATCGCGGACCGTTTTGCCCGTGCAGAAGCGGCGGCCTTTGTGAACGGTGACGGCGTCGACAAGCCGCGTGGTTTCCTGAACCACACGAATGTCGACAATGATGTCTGGACCTGGGGCAACCTTGGGTATGTGCCGACGGGTCTTGACGGCGACGTGACAGCAGATGCTGTCGTTGACCTCGTTTACGCTCTCGGGGCGCAGTACCGCGCCAACGCGACATTTGTCATGAACTCCAAAACCGCCGGTCTGATCCGCAAGCTCAAGGACAACGATGGCCGCTTCCTCTGGTCTGATGGCCTGTCTGCAGGTGAGCCCGCGCGTCTGATGGGCTATCCTGTTCTGATTGCCGAAGACATGCCGGACGCGACTGCGGGTGCCGATGCGATTGCCTTTGGTGACTTTGATGCGGGTTACACGATTGCCGAGCGTCCTGACCTGCGTGTTCTGCGTGATCCCTTCAGCGCCAAACCCAACGTCCTGTTCTATGCGACCAAGCGCGTTGGCGGTGATGTAAGCGACTTTGCAGCGATCAAGCTGCTGAAATTCGCCACCTCCTGAACTGTGAAGTGACGATACCGGTGAGGCGGCTCTGGCCGTTTCACCGGGCCGGGTGCGCTCCGGCAGGTTCCGTGTTGTCTAGCTGCTCCCCTCCGACCGAGCAACACGGACAGGCGCGCATCCGGTTTCCACGACCGGGGAGCAGGAGAACTGGAGAATTTCGATGATGTTGATCGAAGAAACGACGGTGCCCGACAGCGCACTGCCGGTCGAGGATTTCAGGGCGCATCTGCGTCTTGGTACTGGCTTCGGTCAGGAAACGTCCCAGGATGAGGTGCTGACAGGCTTTCTGCGCGCGGCCATCGGCGCAGTGGAAGCCCGGACCGGAAAAGTCCTGATCACGCGCAGCTTTGGCTGGACGCTGTCCTTCTGGCGGGATCTGTCCGCGCAGGGGCTGCCGATGGCGCCAGTGAGCACCATCAACAGTGTCACTGTTTTGGCGCGGGACGGCAGTGAGACACTTGCCGGGCCGGAAACCTACTGGCTGGAAAAAGACAGCCAGCGACCGCGTCTGCGTTCCACCGGTGCCAGTCTGCCGGTCATTCCGACCAGTGGTTCCGTGGTGATACGGTTTGATGCCGGTTATGGACCTGCGTGGGACGATGTCCCCCCGGACCTGCGCCAGGCAGTGATGCTGCTTGCAGCGCACTATTATGAGTATCGCAACGAGACCTCGCTGAGCGATGGTTGCATGCCATTTGGCGTGACCAGCCTGATTGAGCGCTACCGCATCATGCGGATCGGCACCGGAGGTCTGCGGTGAAGTCCCCGCGGCTCAACCGCCGCCTCGAGCTCGAAGAGCCGCAGCGTGTTCCGGATGGTGCAGGTGGTTTTGTGACCCAGTGGCAGGTGCTTGGCACGCTCTGGGCACAGATCACCGCACGCACGGGTCGGGAAACCGCGCAGTCTGGCGCGCCGATTTCGGCCATGAGTTACCGGATCATCGTCCGCGGTGCGCCGTTTGGCGCACCGGACCGGCCGCGCCCGGAACAACGGTTTCGCGAGGGCCAGCGGGTGTTCGTCATACAGGCGGTGGCAGAAGAAGATTCTGATGGCCGATACATCACCTGCTTTGCCACAGAGGAGACGGCGGTATGAGTTATGCCATGTCAGGCGCGCTGCAGGCCGCCATCTATGAGGCGCTCTCGACCGACGCCGCGCTGGCAGCGCTGGTCGGGTCGGATATCTATGACGCGGTTCCGACAGGAACGGTGCCGGAAACCTGGGTCGGGCTGGGCCGCGAGCGCGCGCTGGATGCCTCGGATCAGACCGGCGCCGGCGCGCTGCACACGATTGAGATTTCGATCTTTACAACCCAGCCTGGCTTTGCAGGTGCCAAGGCGGTCGCCGCCGCCGTTTCGGACGTGCTGCATAATGCAGACCTTTCCCTGACCCGCGGGCACCTTGTTTTCATGCGCTTTGACCGCGCCCAGGCACGCAAGATTGATGACAACGCCGGGCGCGAGATCCTGATGCGGTTCCGCGCCCGCGTCTCAGATGAATAACGCCACCAACACAATGCACGAGGAGAGAACCCATGGGTGCTCAGAACGGTAAAGACCTGCTGATCAAGGTCGATATGGACAACACAGGCCAGTTTTCAACGCTGGCCGGGCTGCGCGCCACGCGCGTGAGCTTCAATGCCGAAACAATCGACGTGACCAGCCTTGAAAGCCAGGGAGGCTGGCGTGAGCTGCTCTCCGGCGCAGGTGTGCGGTCAGTGTCCATCAGCGGATCCGGCGTGTTCCGCGATGCGGATACGGACGAGCGGGCGCGTCAGCTGTTCTTTGACGGCGAAGCACCGGCATTCCAGGTCGTGATCCCGGATTTTGGCATTGTCGAAGGGCCGTTCCAGGTGACGTCCATCGAATACGGCGGCAGTCACAATGGTGAAGCGACCTATGAGTTGTCGCTGGCCAGTGCCGGCAGCCTGACATTCACCGCGATCTGACCATGGCAAATCCCTGGAGGGGCGATGTGGCCCTGGTCATCAACGATGAGACCCATGTGATGCGCCTGACGCTGGGCGCGCTTGCTGGACTGGAAGACAGTCTCGGCGCGGGGTCACTGCTGGAGCTCGTACAGCGGTTCGAGAGCAACAGTTTTTCCAGCCGCGACGTGCTGGATCTGCTGGGTGCCGGGCTTGAGGGCGGCCAATGCGGTGTGACGGCTGAGGACCTGCTGCATGCCGACATCGGTGGCGGGCCAATGGCTGCGGCACGCGCTGCGGCGGAGCTTCTGGCGCGCGCGTTTGTGGTGCCGGACGCATGAGCGAGAGCCTCGACTGGCCGGCGCTGCTGCGTGCGGGTGTCAGGGGCCTCGGGCTGAAGCCTGACGAGTTCTGGAAGCTGACACCGGCCGAGCTGCGTCTGATGCTGGGCGAGCCCGGGACCTCCGGTCCGCTTCTGAGCAGTGGTCTGCAGGCGCTGATGGATGCCTGGCCGGACGAAGAGAAAAAGGACGGAACAGATGACGGATGAACGCGGCTTTGAGGACCTTGAGGCACGGGCCGATGGTCTGAACGAAACGCTGGGGCAGACCAGCACGCTGGTCACCGGTTTTGACGCTGAACTGCAGCGCATGAAAGCTTCACTGCAGGCCACCGGACGGGATGTCGCCATTCTGGAGCGCAGCCTGAGCCGGGGCCTCAAGAGTGCATTTGATGGCCTGATATTTGACGGTATCAGCCTGTCGGAGGCGCTGAACACAGTGGCCAACAGCATGATCAACGCGACATACAACGCGGCCATCAAGCCGGTCACCAACCAGTTGGGGGGTATCCTCGCAACGGGCGTGTCCGGACTGGTGGACAACATTCTGCCCTTCGCAGATGGCGCGCCGTTCAGTCAGGGCCGTGTCATGCCCTTTGCCACGGGCGGTATCGTCAGCGGTGCCACTCCCTTCGGTATGCGTGGTGGCATGGGGATCATGGGCGAGGCTGGTCCCGAAGCGATCATGCCGCTTGCGCGCGGTCCTGATGGCAAGCTTGGGGTGCGTGGCGCCGGTGGTGCGGGCAACACAATCGTCATGAACATTTCGACCCCGGACGTTCAGGGGTTCCAGCGCAGCCAGGGGCAGATCGCGGCGCAGATGACGCGCGCGCTCAGCCGTGGCCAGCGTAACCGTTAATTCAGTCAGGGGAGCAGACCCATGCAGTTTCACGAAGTCAGATTTCCGGTCACCCTGAGCTTTGGCTCGGTAGGTGGTCCGGAACGCCGCACCGATGTGGTCACGATCAGCAACGGATTTGAGGAGCGCAATGCACCCTGGGCCCATTCCCGCAGGCGCTATGATGCTGGCGTCGGAATGCGTTCGCTTGATGATGTTGAGACGATGATCGCGTTTTTCGAGGCACGTTTCGGGCAACTCTACGCTTTCCGGTGGAAAGACTGGTCCGATTACCGGTCCCGCAAACCTTCGGAAGACATCACAGCCGCGGACCAGCAAATCGGAACCGGAGATGGTGCGGTCACGGCGTTTTCACTTACGAAAACGTATCAGTCCGGGGCGCACAGTTACGTGCGGCCGATCACCAAACCGGTCGCCGGGACAGTGCGTGTTGCGGTTGACGGTACAGAGTTGGCGGAAGGGTCAGAGTACACGGTTGATACCACGTCCGGTGTGATCACCTTTGTCGCTGCGCCGGCATCCGGTGCAACGGTCACCGCTGGTTTCGAGTTCGATGTGCCGGTGCGGTTTGACACGGACAGCATTCTGACCAGTGTCGCGAGCTTTCAGGCCGGTGAAGTCCCGAACGTGCCGATTGTTGAGGTGCGGATCTGATGAGTGGCATGAACGCAGGGCTTAAGGCCCACCTTGAGAGCGGATTGACGACGATCGCCCATGCCTGGGCCATCACGCGAAAAGATGGCGTTGTACTGGGCTTTACGGATCACGACCGGGAACTTTCCTTTGACGGGATTACGTTCCGCGCGGATACAGGCATGAGTGCTATGACACTGGCCCAGTCCACTGGTCTGTCAGTGGACAACACGGAAGCACTCGGCGCGCTGAGTGATCTGTCGATCCGCGAGGACGACATCGAGCAGGGCCGGTTTGATGATGCGACGGTCGAGGCATGGCTGGTCAACTGGCAGGACGTCTCGCAGCGCTGGATGCAGTTTCGCGGATCCATCGGAGAATTCCGCCGCGCTGATGGTGGTTTTCAGGCGGAACTGCGCGGATTGACAGAAACGCTGAACCGGCCCCTGGGTCGGGTGTATCAGAAGCCCTGCACGGCAGTTCTGGGCGACAGCGTCTGTGGTTTTGATCTGACAACGCCCGGTTTCTCGCTGGAAATCCCGGTGGAAGACGTAAGCAATGCGCGGCTTTTCCGGTGGGAGAACGTAGATGTGTTTGCAGAGGGCTGGTTCGCACGTGGACGTCTTGAAGTGCTGGACGGACCGGCTGGCGGGCTGAAAGGTATTGTCAAACAGGACCGTACCGAAGGAACAACAAGGACAATTGAGCTTTGGGAACCTTTGCGGGCCACGGTGAGCCCGGGCACGTTGGTCAGGCTGGTGGCAGGCTGCGACAAGCGCAGCGAAACCTGTCGGGCAAAGTTTCTGAACCTGATGAATTTTCAGGGTTTTCCGGATGTGCCCGGGGAAGACTGGATGCTTGCCGTTCCGAAATCAACCGGAGCGAATACCGGGGGGAGCCTGAGATGACGGACCGCGCCGAGCTTGTTCTGTCTGAGGCGCGTGCCTGGATCGGAACACCGTATGTCCATCAGTCTTCGGTCAGGGGGGCCGGGACGGACTGTCTGGGTCTGCTGAGAGGCGTCTGGCGGGCCTGTTATGGCGATGAGCCGGAAAGGGTGCCTGCCTATTCGCTGGACTGGTCCGAAGTCCGGCAGGATGAGCAGCTCTGGGCCGCCGCGCTGCGCCATCTGAGCCCGAAAGAGCTGAACGATGAAGCACCAGGCGATGTGCTGTTGTTCCGCATGCGCGCGGGCGCAGTGGCAAAACATCTCGGCATCGTCGGGCGCGTCGGGGCAGATGCCAGTTTCGTACACGCATACTCGCGATATGGCGTCATCGAAAGTCCGCTGAGCCGGCCCTGGCGCCGGCGCGTCGTGGCACGTTTCGCATTTCCACAGGAGGCCAGCTGATGGCGACGATTGTTCTTTCTGCTGCCGGTTCAGCGCTCGGCGCATCACTGGGTGGCACGGTTGCCGGTATTTCCACGGCCGTTATCGGTCGTGCCGTTGGCGCGACGCTCGGCAAGGTAATTGACCAGAAACTGATCGGAGAAGGATCGGATGCGATCGAGACCGGGCGGGTTGACCGGTTCCGTCTTTTCAGCGCCAGCGAAGGTGAACCTCTGTCGCAGGTCTATGGACGCATGCGCCTTGGCGGGCAGGTCATCTGGGCCTCTGACTTCACGGAGGTCGTCAGCGTGTCGGGCGGCGGCGGCAAAGGTGTCAGTGCACCCCGGCAGCCACAGACCCGAAGCTATAGCTATACCGTCAATCTGGCCGTTGCGATCTGCGAGGGGGAAATAACCCGGGTTGGCAGGATCTGGGCAGATGGCGAGGAAATTGCGCCCGACGATCTGAACCTGCGCATCTACAAAGGCAGCGGCGATCAGCTGCCTGACCCGGTGATGGAGGCCATCGAAGGCACAGGTATGGTGCCCGCTTATCGCGGAACCGCCTACGTCGTCTTTGAAAACCTCAGTCTTGAACCCTTCGGAAACCGGGTGCCACAGTTTTCCTTCGAGGTGTCCCGCCCGGAACAGATAAACGAAGCCGATGCTGCTTTTGCGCCAACGTATGGCATCCGGTCCGTTGCGCTGATGCCGGGAACCGGCGAGTATGCTCTGGCAACGACGCCGGTCTATTACTCGGACGGCCCGGGCAGTCGCTGGGCCGCGAACGTGAACACCCCTACCGAAAAGGCCGATTTCCGGGTGTCCCTGGAAGCGCTGGAAGAGGAGCTGCCGAACTGTCAGGCGGCCTCGCTGATCGTTTCGTGGTTCGGAAATGACCTGCGCTGTGGCAGTTGTGCCGTCAGGCCCAAGGTTGAGAAAAAAGACTACGACGGCGAGAACATGCCCTGGCGTGTCGCGGGTCTGAACCGCGGCACAGCGGAGTCTATGGTTTTGGATGAGAACGGACGGCCTGTTTATGGTGGTACACCGGCGGACCAGTCGGTGATCCAGGCCATTCAGGCCATGAACGTGGCAGGTAAAAAGGTGATGTTCTATCCGTTTATCCTGATGGATCAGCTGGAGGGTAACACACTGCCGAACCCCTATGACCCGGACGGCTTTCAGCCGCGTCTGCCATGGCGTGGGCGGATAACGTTGTCTGTTGCGCCGGGTGTGGATGGCTCGCCGGATGGTACGGCCGCTGCAGAGACAGAAGTTGATGCCTTTTTCGGAAACGTGACGGCGTCGGATTTCTCTGTTTCCGGTGGTGCGGTTTCTTACAGCGGACCGGATGAATGGACGTTGTCGCGGTTTGTTCTGCACTACGCGGCGCTCTGCAAAGCCGCTGGCGGCGTAGAGGCTTTTTGTATCAGTTCAGAAATGCGCGGCCTGACGTGGATCCGGGGCGCTGGCAACACTTTTGTTGCAGTAGAGCGCCTGCGCCAGCTCGCCGCCGAAGTGCGCGCGATTGTGGGGCCGGACACCAAAATCAGCTATGCATCTGACTGGTCTGAGTATTTCGGCTACCAGCCGCAGGATGGCAGCAATGACCGCTATTTCCATCTTGATCCGCTCTGGGCGGACCCGGAGATCGATTTTATCGGGATCGACAATTACATGCCGTTGTCAGACTGGCGGGACGGAGACACGCATCTCGATGTCAGTGCCGGGTCAGTTTACGACCTCGATTATCTGCGCAGCAATATTGCAGGCGGCGAGGGCTACGACTGGTTTTACGCCTCGGATGAAGACCGTGCGGCACAGATACGTTCACCGATTGAAGACGGCGCGCACAGCGAACCCTGGGTTTTCCGCTACAAAGACCTGCGCAACTGGTGGTCCAACGAGCACTATGAACGCATTGGGGGTGTCCGGGCGGCTGCGCCCACGGACTGGGTGCCGGGCTCCAAGCCTTTCTGGTTTACCGAGTACGGCTGCGCCTCCATCGACAAGGGAACGAACCAGCCGAACAAGTTTCTGGACCCCAAATCATCCGAAAGCAGTATTCCGCATTTTTCGACAGGAGCGCGGGATGATCTGATGCAGATGCAGTATCTGCGGGCGATGGTGTCCTATTGGGACGATCCGGCAAACAATCCCGATGCATCGCTTTATACGGGGCGTATGGTGGACATGGACCGGGCGTTCGTCTGGGCATGGGATGCGAGACCTTATCCTTATTTCCCGAACAACGCGGATCAATGGAGCGATGCGGCGAATTACGCACGCGGCCACTGGGTCAACGGGCGGACATCAGCACGGTCGTTGTCTTCTGTCGTTGAAGAGGTATGCACGCGCGCCGGGCTCGTCAATTTTGACACCAGCGGCCTCTACGGAACTGTGCGCGGGTATATGGTAAGCGAAGTCGGGGATGCCCGGAAGACGCTGCAACCACTGATGCTGCGCTATGCTTTTGATGCGGTGGAACGAGACGGGCAGCTTGTGTTCCGTATGCGCAATGGTCTGAACCCACTGACACTGGACCGGGAGCAGGTAGCGCTGAGCACGGAACTGGAAGGTGCAATCGAACAGACACGTTCGCCCGAAGCAGAGATGGCAGGACGGGTTCGTCTGCGGTTTGTGCAGGCGGACGCTGGGTTCGAGGTTTTGTCTGAAGAGGCGGTCCTTGAGGACGAGAAAGCGCATACTGTTTCCACATCGGAAATACCAATTGCACTGACAAGGACAGAAGGCCGCCAGACCGCGGAACGCTGGCTGACAGAAGCGCGGGTTGCCCGCGAGGCCGTTCGCTTTGCGTTGCCTCCTTCCTGTCTGAGTATGGGGGCAGGTGATGTTGTGTCACTGAGTGGCAGTGCGGGTGACAGCCAGGCGCTGTACCGGATTGACCGTGTTGAGCAGGGTGCATTGCAGATTGTCGAGGCGGTCCGGATTGAGCCGGATGTCTACCAGCCGGCGGAACTGTCTGACGAAGTGGCAAGGCCGCGCTCCTTTGTGCCGCCGGTACCCGTCCTGCCGCTTTTTCTGGACCTGCCACTGATGACGGGCGATGAGGTGCCGCATGCGCCGCACATTGCCGTGACCGCTCAGCCATGGCCCGGCACGGTTTCTGTCTACAGATCCCCCGGGGACAGTGATTTCAGGCTGACGGATGTCGTCTCGGCCCGCTCTGTCATCGGGGTGACCGAAACGCAAATGCAGAAGGCACGGCCGGGGCGGTTCGATGACGGGTTACCGCTGCGTGTCAGGCTGACCAGCGGCGCGCTGAGCTCTGTTCAGGAAAACGCTTTGCTGAGCGGGGCGAACCTTGCCGCGATCGGAGACGGTACGCCCGGCAACTGGGAGATTTTCCAGTTTGCTGAGGCGCGTCTGGTCGATCAGAGCACCTGGGAACTGACAAGGCGGCTGAGGGGGCAGCTCGGCAGCGACGGCGTGATGCCCGATGTCTGGCCGGAACAGTCATGGTTTGTGCTGTTGAACGGCATACCGAACCAGCTTGATCTGAGCCGTAACCTTCGGCGCGTGTCGCAGACCTATCGCATTGGTGCAGCGAGGCGGCCGGTGGATGATCCGTCCTATGTCGAGGATATCGTTGCTTTCGACGGCAACGGCCTGCGGCCTTATTCTCCTGTACATCTGACGGTTCAGGATCAGGCAGGTGGTGCGGCATTCTTTGAATGGATCCGGCGGACCCGTCTGGACGGAGACAGCTGGGACATTCCGGAGGTCCCGCTGGCCGAAGAGACCGAAAGTTATGCTGTCCGGGTCCTGAAAGATGGTGCACTGCGCCGGGAAGTGACTGTTGATCAGCCTGCCTGGACCTACAGCCTTACCGAGCAGAATGAAGATAACGTGGCGGGGACCTATACCGTCGAAGTTGCGCAGATATCAGCGGCATACGGACCGGGTCCGTCTGCATCGCTGGAGGTGCAGGCGTAATGCGGGCGTTCGTTCTTTCCGATCTGGTGAGCACCGCGCGCGTTTTGCGAGCGGTGCCGCCGGATGACCGGGCTGACCTGCTCGGTCGCCTGGTGACGCAGGCGCACTACGCCGACGTGTTTTTCAAAAAACTCGGGTATGCACATCCCCGATGGGGCAATGGTGCGCTGGGCAGCGCGGCAAGGCTGCATCCCGCCCGCGACCCCGGCGACCTGACGGATCCGGAGTTCTGCGAATGTCTGATGATTGTTCTGGACGGGATCCGCCGTTTCCGGAACCGCCCGTCCTGAGCGGTCCTGCGGGCATGTATTCCGGCCCGGAATGGGATCCATCACGGCTTTGCGTTTGGATTTTCCGGGGGGAGGGGTTAAATGTTCCTCTGAAAGGAACTTCGCCATGGCTGAACTCAATACAAACATTGCTGCTGTAGACCCTGCATGGGATCAGATCTGTGCCGAGGCGCGTCAAGCTGCGCTGGACGAGCCGCTGATGGGCGGTTTCCTGCACGCCTGTATCCTGCATCACAGAAGCATTGAGAAGGCGCTGTCTTACAGGATTGCCGCTAAACTGGCATCCAATGAGATGTCGATGGTTGTGGTCCGTGAGATGGTCGAGGAAGCCTATGCGTCCGACCCTGAACTGGTCCGGGCGGCGCGTGCCGATCTTGTAGCGATCTATGAACGTGATCCTGCCTGCCACCGGTTGTTGCAGCCGATCCTCTATTTCAAAGGATACCAGGCGATGCAGGCGTACCGGGTGGGCCATCACCTGTGGGAACAGGGCAAACGTGATCTTGCCTATTTCGTGCAGATGCGGGTTTCAGAGATTTTCGGCGTGGATATCCATCCGGCGGCGCGGATCGGGCGCGGCATCATGATCGACCATGCCCATTCCATCGTGATCGGCGAAACGGCAGTGGTGGGTGACAATGTCTCCATGCTGCATTCGGTTACGCTGGGCGGGACAGGCAAGGAAGAAGAAGACCGGCATCCTAAAATCGGTGACGGTGTTCTGATCGGTGCCGGTGCGAAAGTGCTGGGTAATATCAAGGTGGGCAATTGCAGCCGCATTGCCGCAGGTTCGGTGGTGCTGGAGGAAGTGCCGCCCTGCAAGACTGTTGCGGGCATTCCGGCGCGTATTGTGGGCGAGGCGGGCTGTGATCAGCCATCAGTATCGATGAACCACATGCTGGGGCCGGACGCTGTCTGACCTTCACTGCCGCTGAAAAAGAAAACCCCGGAGGCCATGCGGTCTCCGGAGTTGTTTTGTTCTGACCTGTGGTGCAGGTCCCGATGGCGCGTCAGGCGAGCATGGTCATCGGGTTTTCCAGGTTGTCCTTGATCGCGGTGAGGAGCTGTGCCCCCAGGGCGCCGTCGATCACGCGGTGGTCCACGGAGAGGGTGACGGACATGACCGTAGCCACGGCGAGTTCACCGTCTTTGCCCACCACCGGTTTTTTCACACCGGCGCCCACGGCAAGGATCGCACCGTGCGGCGGGTTGATGACCGCGTCGAAGTTGTCGATGCCGAACATGCCCAGGTTTGAGATTGCAAAGCTGCCGCCCTGATATTCATGTGGGGCGAGCTTGCGGTCGCGTGCCCGGCCTGCAAGGTCCTTCATTTCTGCGGACAGAGCGGACAGGGATTTCATTTCCGCGTCCTTGAGCACCGGTGTGAAAAGCCCGCCTTCGATGGCGACGGCAACGGCCACGTCAGAGGGTCTGAGTTTCAGCATCCGGTCACCGGCCCAGACAGCGTTGGCGTCGGGTACGGTCTGCAGTGCCAGTGCGCAGGCTTTGATGATGAAGTCATTGACCGAGAGTTTTACACCACGCGCTTCGAGCTGTTTGTTCAGCTGACCGCGGAATGCCAGCAGCGCATCCAGTTCGATGTCCCGGCGCAGGTAGAAATGCGGGATCGACTGTTTGGCTTCCGTCAGGCGGGCGGCGATGGTTTTGCGCATGCCGTTGAGGCTGATTTCCTCGTATTCGCGACCGTCATACATTGCCATGACTGCGTCGGCGGCGGGACCTGCCGCCGGAGCCGCTGCAGGGGCAGCAGAGGCGGCTGCCGGAGCTGCGGCGGGCTGCGGTGCAGCGGATGCGCTGAGACCTTCGACGTCAGCTTTGACAATGCGCCCATGTGGGCCGGAACCCTTAACTGTTGCCAGATCGACGCCCTTGTCCGCGGCGATGCGGCGCGCGAGAGGGGATGCGAAGATACGGGTGCCGTCTGCACCTGTCGGTGCGGCCGGGGCAGGGGCGGCCTTCTCGGGGCTCGCTGCCGGAGCCGCCTCGGTGGTCGCGTCAGCCGCTGGTGCGGCTTCCGGGGCTGCAGCAGGAGCGGTGGCACTGATGTCATCCGCGCTTTCACCGTCTTCCAGCAGGATCGCGATGGCGGTGTTCACTTTCACGCCTTCAGTGCCTTCAGTAATCAGGATCTTACCGATCGTGCCTTCGTCAACGGCCTCGAACTCCATCGTGGCTTTGTCGGTTTCGATCTCGGCCATGATGTCACCGGAGGAGACAGTATCGCCCTCTTTGACGTGCCATTTGGCGAGCGTGCCTTCTTCCATGGTCGGGCTCAGGGCGGGCATGAGAATTTCGGTAGGCATAATGCGCGCTCCTTATTTGTAGGTGACTTGTTTCACAGCGGCGATGACTTCTTCCGTGGTCACCAGCGCATGTTTTTCAAGGTTGGCGGCATAGGGCATGGGCACGTCCTTGCCGGTGCAGTTGATCACAGGCGCATCGAGATAGTCGAAAGCTTCCTGCATGATCACCGAGCTGATGTAATTACCAACTGAACCCTGCGGCCAGCCTTCCTCGACTGTGACGCAACGATTTGTTTTCATGACAGATTTCAGGATACTGGCGGTGTCCATCGGGCGCAGTGTGCGCAGGTCGAGGACCTCGGCTGAGATGCCGTCTTCTGCCAGTTTGTCCGCGGCTTCCAGCGCGTACTGCATGCCGATGCCGAAGCTGACGATGGTCACGTCAGAGCCCTCGCGCCAGATGCGCGCTTTGCCGAAGGGCACCGTGTAGTCGTCGATCTCGGGCACGTCGAAGGTGCGGCCATAGAGAATTTCGTTTTCAAGGAAAATGACTGGGTTGGGGTCGCGGATCGCGGTTTTCATCAGGCCTTTGTAGTCGGATGCCGAGTAGGGCATGACGACCTTCAGGCCGGGGATCTGCATGTACCAGGCGGCGTAGTCCTGGCTGTGCTGAGCGCCAACGCGGGCTGCAGCACCGTTCGGTCCGCGGAAGACCATGGGTGCGCCCATCTGGCCGCCGGACATATAAAGCGTTTTGGCCGCGGAGTTGATGATGTGGTCAATCGCCTGCATGGCGAAGTTGAAGGTCATGAATTCTACAATCGGGCGCAGGCCACCAAAGGCTGCCCCTGTGGCAATACCGGCAAAACCATGTTCGGTGATGGGCGTATCGATCACCCGTTTTGCGCCGAACTCGTCCAGCATGCCCTGGCTGATTTTGTACGCGCCCTGATATTCGGCGACTTCTTCACCCATCAGGAAGACAGTGTCATCCAGACGCATTTCTTCGGACATGCCGTCACGCAGTGCTTCGCGCACGGTCTGCTGTTTCAGTGTGGTGCCTTCGGGCCAGTCCGGTGTCGTGTCCGTCCGGGGCGCGGCAGGGGCGGTCGCCTCGGCGGCCACTGGCGCGGACGCCTCAGCGACCGCGTCGGCAGCGGGGGCTGCCTCCGGGGCCGGTGCCGAAACACTTTCCGCAGCGGAAGCGTCTTCGCCTTCTTCGAGCAGAACAGCGATAGCCGTGTTCACCTTCACGCCTTCAGTGCCTTCGGCGACGAGAATTTTGCCGATGACGCCCTCGTCGACGGCCTCGAATTCCATCGTGGCCTTGTCTGTTTCAATCTCGGCCATGATGTCACCGGAAGAGACGGTGTCGCCTTCTTTGACAAGCCATTTGGCAAGCGTGCCCTCTTCCATCGTGGGGCTGAGCGCGGGCATAAGAATTTCTGTTGCCATGGTTCAGGCCTCCTGCGGTACTTCTGTGGCGTAGATATCGGTCCAGAGCTCTTCGAGCGCGGGCTCCGGTGAGGATTTGGCGAACTCGGCGCTTTCGTTCACGACCGCCTTAATCTCTTTGTCGATCGCTTTGAGATCGTCCTCGGTGGCGTGTTTGCCGGTCAGCAGCAGCGAGCGTACCGCTTCGATCGGATCGCGCTCATCGCGCATCTTCTGCACTTCCTCGCGGGTCCGGTACTTGGCCGGGTCGGACATGGAGTGCCCGCGGTAACGATACGTTTTGATCTCCAGGATGTAGGGGCCTTCGCCGGAGCGGCAGTGTGCGACGGCCTTTTCGCCGGCAGCTTTGACGGCCAGGACATCCATGCCATCGACGGCCTCGCCCGGAATGCCAAACGACTTCCCGCGCTCGTAGATTTCCGCAGAAGAAGTCGAGCGCTGCTGGGACGTGCCCATGGCATACTGGTTATTTTCAATCACGAAGACACAGGGCAGTTTCCACAGAGCGGCCATGTTGAAGGCCTCGTAGACCTGGCCCTGGTTGGCGGCACCGTCCCCGAAATAGGTAAAGGTGACGCGACCGTTTTCCTGGTATTTGTCGGCAAAGGCCAGACCCGCGCCAAGCGGTACCTGTGCTGCGACGATGCCGTGGCCGCCGTAGAAATGCTTCTCTTTCGAGAACATGTGCATGGAGCCACCTTTACCTTTGGAATACCCACCCTCGCGGCCCGTCAGCTCGGCCATCACACCGTTGGGGTCCATCCCGCAGGCCAGCATGTGGCCGTGATCGCGGTAAGAGGTAATGCGCTTGTCGCCTTCCTCGGCTGCGGCCTCAAGACCCACAACAACGGCTTCCTGCCCGATATAGAGGTGGCAGAAACCGCCGATCAGACCCATGCCGTAAAGCTGGCCGGCTTTTTCCTCGAACCGCCGTATCAGCAGCATGTCCTTGTAGTAGGCTTTCAGCTCTTCCGCTGACACATTGGGCTTCTTGGCCGCTTTGCGGGTTGCCATATGGCGGTCCTCCGTCTTCTGTTCCGGGGCTTCCGGAGAGATAGTTTAGCGTTAAACTATCTATTATCGGATTCGGAGGGGATTTGCGAGTGTCATTCTGACGCGGCGTCAGAACGGGCCGGAAATCACCGGAGAAGGCGTTATCTGATGACGATTTCGTCCGCGCGGATACGGCCCAGAACACGTCGCGCCTGTTCATCAAGCAGGTCGAGATCGAGGTAATCATCCGACAGGCGCAGGGTCAGATTTTCCATGCGGGAAACTTCAGCTTCAAGATCGGCCAGCTGCGTTCTCAGCACCTGTGCGTCCGCATTGATCTCTGCCCGGCGGAACAGCCCGAAATCACCCTGCACGGCAGCAAAGGTGAAATAAGTCGCAAGCCCGAGGGCCAGCGTGAAGAACACAAAGGTTCCGAATGCGGGGCGGTTCTGCCTGTTCATCTGCGCGTTGCCTGTGTCACTGCCTCTTTGCGGGCATGCGCAGACTATGCCACAGATGCGGACTCCTGTGAATCCCCCAAAGGCCTAAAACTGCAGAAAAACCGCGGTTTCAGAGCGGTTCAGGCGGTTTCAAGTGCCGCGACGCCGGGCAGTGTCTTGCCTTCCATCCATTCCAGGAACGCGCCGCCAGCGGTGGAGATATAAGTGAAATCTCCGGCCGCCCCTGCCTGATTGAGTGCAGCGACCGTGTCCCCGCCGCCGGCCACCGAGATCAGTGACCCAGCGCGGGTCTGGCGGGCCGCGTCGGCTGCTGCTGCGTTGGTGGCCATGTCAAAGGGCGGAATTTCAAAGGCACCCATCGGCCCGTTCCAGATCAGTGTTTTCAGGTCAGCGAAGGCCCCGGAAACGGCGCGTACGCTGTCCGGTCCTGCATCCAGTACCATCTGGTCTGCCTCAAGAACTGTGTCGGGTCCCAGGGCAATCACTTCGTGATCCGCGCCCGCTTTGAACTCGCGCGCGACCAGCCCGTCTGTCGGCAGCAAAACGCGGCACCCGCTATCGGAGGCCTGCGCCATGATCGTGTTTGCCGTGTCAATGAAGTCCGGTTCCTGCAGAGAGGCACCGAGCTGTGCGCCCTGAGCGGCGAGGAAGGTGTTGGCCATACCGCCGCCGATCACGAGCAGATCGAGGCGCCCGACCAGGTTTTCCAGAAGCGCGATTTTGGTCGATACCTTCGCACCGCCGACCACGGCGCCAACGGGGCGCTCGGGCGTTGAAAGTGCCGCTTCCAGCGCAGAGAGTTCTGCCTGCATCAGCCGTCCGGCGCAGGAGGGCAGCAGATGCGCCACACCCGTGGTGGAAGCATGCGCCCGGTGCGCGGCGGAAAAGGCATCGTTGCAGAATACATCGCCCAGCGTCGCGAGGAACTGTGCCATGCCGGGGTCATTTGCCTCTTCGCCTGGCGCAAAGCGGGTGTTCTCTACAAGCACCACCGATCCGGCGGGCAGAGCGGCCAGCGCGTCCGGGTCCGGACGTTCCACAAAGGTGACCGGCTGACCCAGAGCGGCCTCCAGCGCGGGCAGCGTGACACGCAGTGACATCTCCGGCACGTACTGTCCCTTCGGGCGCCCGAAGTGAGCCAGCAGAATGGGCAGACCGCCTGAGGCAAGAATGTCTTTGATGGTCGGGACAATCCGGTCAATCCGGGTGGTGTCGGTGACGCGGCCGTCTTCGACGGGCACGTTGATATCGACGCGTACCAGAACCCGTTTTCCGCTCAGATCCATGTCATCCAGCGTTTTCCAGCCCATCAGACCACTCCTTTTCTGTGATGCGTCCTGTTTTGCGCTTATCACGGGCGAGGTCAATGGACCTGCTTGGCAATCGGGGCGCCAAAGCTTAGGTAGATGCCCAAGTATTCAGACAAGGAGCGCCTTATGGCCGAGATCAAAGACCCCGAAAACACAATCCTGATGGAACTGAAGGGCGGTACTGTGACCATTCAGCTGCTGCCGGATGTGGCCCCCAAACATGTGGAGCGGATGAAGGAACTTGCACGGTCGGGCCAGTACGATAACGTCGCATTCCACCGGGTGATCGAAGGGTTCATGGCGCAGACAGGTGATGTTCAGCACGGCGATATGGAAGACGGTTTCAACCTGCGTATGGCAGGCACCGGCGGATCGGATCTGCCGAATGTGCCGGCAGAGTTCTCCAAGATCCCGCATGCACGCGGCTCGCTGGGGGCCGCACGGTCCGCGAACCCGGACAGTGCCAACAGCCAGTTCTTTATCAACTTCAAGGACAACGATTTCCTGAACGGTCAGTACACCGTCTACGGCCAGGTCATCGAAGGCATGGAGCATGTCGACGCCATCACCCGCGGCGAGCCGCCAGCGGAACCCGACCGCATGATTTCGGTGAAGGTAGCGGCAGATGCGTAGGGCCGCAGCCGCTGCTCTTCTGCTGGCTGCAGGACCTGCGCTGGCAGACGGGATCGAAATCACTGTGGCCGGTGAGGCCAACGGTGTGATTGTCATCGACCTTTTTGAGGATGTGGCACCTAACCACGTGGAGCGGATCACCACGCTCGCAGCCGGTGGTTCCTATGACGGGATCGTCTTTCACCGGGTGATTGACGGGTTCATGGCACAAACCGGCGATGTCCAGCACGGCAGACTGGGCGGCGACATGCGCCGCGCGGGCACCGGGGCGTCTGATATGCCCAACCTGGACGCTGAGTTTTCCGATGTGCCCTATGATCGCGGTATCGTTGGCATGGCGCGGGCCCAGAACCCCAACAGTGCGAACAGCCAGTTCTTTATTATGTTCAACGAGGGCTATTTCCTGAACGGCCAGTACACGGTCGTGGGTCAGGTGACAGAGGGTCTCAATGTGCTGGATGCCATCAAACGTGGTGACGGCCCGAACGGTGCGATCATCGGTCAGCCCGATGTGATGCAGACGGTTGTTGTAACCGAATAACCGCGCGTTCATCGCGGTTTTCTGACGGCAGGCTCCGGCGGGGCCTGCCGTTTTTTGTTGCCCGGTCCCTGCATCGTGGTGTTGCATGCGCACAGCGGGCGGGAGGTGCACATGCAGAAGAATTTCGTGAACGTCATGGGTCAGGACATGGCCTGGACCGGGATGGGCGAGGGGCGGCCCATCGTGTTTCTGCACGGTAATCCGACGTCGTCGTACCTGTGGCGGGATGTGATGCCCGGAGTTGCGCATCTGGGGCGGTGCATCGCGCCGGACCTCATTGGTATGGGCGACAGTGCCAAATTACAGGGTGCGGACGCAGGCACCTATACCTTTGACCTGCACAGCCGGTATCTGGCGGGTTTCATGCAGGCGATGGGGCTCGAAAAGGACGTGCTGATGGTGGTCCATGACTGGGGATCTGCTCTGGGATTTGACTGGGCCTTTCACAACCAGAGGGCCGTGCGCGGCATCGCCTATATGGAAGGGATCGTAATGCCGTTGCCGGGCTGGGGCGATTTTTCAGAAGCCGCAATGCCGGTTTTTCAGGCCCTGCGGTCAGAGGCGGGCGAGGAGATGATCCTAGACAGGAACGTCTTTATCGAACGCATTCTGCCGGGATCGGTGTTGCGTGATCTGACAGAGGCAGAAATGACCGAATACCGGCGACCGTTTCTGCAGCGCGAAGACCGTTACCCGACCCTGACCTGGCCGCGCCAGATCCCCATCGGTGGGGAGCCTGCGGAAGTTGTGGCGCGCATAGGTGCCTATGCATCCTGGCTCAAACGCAGCGATCTGCCAAAGCTGTTCATTGATGCCGATCCCGGTGCGATCCTGATCGGGCAGCAGCGCGAGTTCTGCCGCGCCTGGCCAAATCAGCGGGAGGTTCAGGTCGCCGGCAGTCATTTCATCCAGGAAGACAGCGGCGCTGAAATCGGACAGGCGATTGCTGACTGGATCACGCAGGAAGGTCTCTGATCCCACTGACATATGGTCACATCTGCTTGCGTGGCTGTGCCGTATGGGCCAGCCTGTGGCATGATCCTGCGCGGGGGTGAGCGATGACACGTTTGTTTGCAGCAGCTGGATTCTGTGCGGTGATTGGGGTCGCAGCAGAGGCCGATCCGGGACGGTGGAAATCCGAATGGCCCCGGACTGAGTTCGGTGTGACCCTGATTGACGACTGGTCAGAGATCCGGTCCGGCGGCCCGCCCAAAGATGGCATTCCCGCACTGGACAACCCGGATTTCCGCCCGGTTGCGGAGGTGGCGGACATACCCGACCGGGAACCGGTGATCACCGTCCTGCTGAACGGTCAGGCTGCGCGGGCTTACCCGCTGCGGTACCTGACCTGGCATGAGATCGTGAACGACAGGATTGGCGGTGTTCCCGTCGCGGTGACTTTTTGCCCGCTGTGCAATTCCGGCCTGACCTTTGACCGGCGCGTCGGAGAAGACTTGCTCAGCTTCGGCGTGTCCGGAAAACTGCGGGCGTCCGATATGGTGATGTATGACCGCGAAACGGAGAGCTGGTGGCAGCAGGCAACAGGGCAGGGCATTGTGGGGCTGATGGCGGGGCAGGAACTTCGCCAGCTTCCCACCTGGATGGAGGACTTCGGGAACTTTCGCACGGCGCATCCGAACGGTCTGGTAATGGCCGAACCCGGGTTCAACCGCGACTACGGGCGCAACCC
Organism: Roseobacter sp. S87; assembly: GCF_055693285.1. The sequence goes on along the minus strand of NZ_JBVFTR010000004.1, from coordinate 1,579,744 downwards.
GTACCGCGGCTATGACAGTCTGAAGCAGCCGTTCCTTTACTCCGGTGAAAACCCGCCGCACGGCATTGATCCGCTGGCCCGGGTGGTGCGCGTCGGCGGGCGCGCCTGGCCGATGACCCGCATTGCTGGGGAAGGTGAGGTGACGGAGGCCGGTGTGACCATCAGCTGGCGGGCGGGTCAGGCCTCGGCACTGGACACAGAAGAGATGGCGCTGGGACGCGATGTGGGCTCAATCCGCGTGCGGGACAGCGCAGGTCAGGATGTGCCGCATAACGTGATGTTCGCCTTTGCTTTCCATGCGTTCTGGCCCGCGGGCGACTGGATGCTGGCACCATGAAAAAAGGCGCTGCAACGGATGCAGCGCCTTGTGTTGTTCGCTTGCAGGCCGGTCAGGATGCCGGGTTCGGCTTGGCCGCCGGTGCGGTTTTTGCGCCGGGGTTCAGCGGATCGTCCTGACGCTGAACAGAGCCTTCGAAATGCGCGCCGCTTTCGATCGCGATTGTCTTGTGGATGATGTCACCCTCAACACGTGCGGTCGATGTCAGGCGGACCTTGAGGCCACGCACGCGGCCGACGATACGGCCGTTGATCACCACATCGTCAGCGACAACCTCGCCCTTGATGGTGGCACTTTCGCCGATGGTCAGAAGATGGGCGCGGATATCGCCTTCTACGGTGCCCTCGACCTGAATGTCGCCGCTGGTCTTCATGTTGCCGGTCACGTGCAGATCAGATGACAGCACCGAGGCAGGGGCTTGGGCTTGGGCGCCGAAGCCTTGTATTCCGTTGGTTTGGGCGTCGCAGGCGCAGAGGAAGCCGCTGGTGCCGGCGTGTCAGTCTCGCCCTGCTTGGGGCCTGGTTCGTTGATTTTGCTCTTAGAAAACATCTCTTGCAGCCTTGATATAGGTCATTGGGTTTACAGATTTACCGCCGACGCGGACTTCGTAGTGAAGATGCACGCCGGTCACCCGTCCGGATGCTCCCATATCACCAATATGGTCCCCGCGCGAGACCTTTTGCCCAACTTTAACGCGTATTTTTGACAGATGCGCGTAACGTGTCTCGATCCCGAAGGCGTGGCGGATTTTCACCAGCCGACCATAACCTGATGACCAGCCCGCTTCTGTTACGACACCGTCCGCAGTTGCGTGCAGATCTGTGCCAAGCGGGGCCGCGAAATCCACGCCCTTGTGCATCCGGCGGCCACCCGTTTTGGGGTCACGCCGGAAGCCATACCCGCTGGTAAACCGGAACGCCTGTTTGACGGGCATCGCAAACGGAATCTTCTCAGCGGCGATGCGGTACATGTTCAGCTGATCCATCTGACCGAGCAGGCGGTTGGCGCGGATCATGTCGGCGGTCGGCTCGGAGCCGCTGGAGGAAAAGGAGAGGGGGGTCAGCGGGCCGCCCTCGCCGGAATACCCGCGGCGGACTTCGTTCATAATGCGGTCTGTCGGCAGACCAGCCTGACGGAACATCTTGTCGAGCGGTTCCACCGAAATGGTCATGGCTTCTTCGAGCTGGCGGAAGATCTGGTCATTGTCTTCCTTCATGAGCGCGATCTCCAGCGCCAGTTCATCGGCGTGGCGCAGCGCATCCTGTGCATCGGCCACAACCTGATCGCGTTCTTCAGCGGTCCGTGCCAGGGCGTCGGCCAGGAAATCAACCGGTGCGCCGCCAACGGCAGCGGCCAGTGCAGTGGGCTGGTTCTCACTGTCGGCTTCGTCGCGCAGAGCGGCGACTTCACGGCGCGCTGTTTCGCGCTCGCGCATGGTTTCCCGCAGGGTCGTCTGGATCACGTCGATCCCGGTTTCCAGCTCGTGGCGGCGTGTTTCTGAGGCCAGCAGTTCGGACTGCATCACCGAAATCTGCGCCAGTGCTGCGTTGAAGCGTTCCTGTGCGGCCAGCGCTTCGGCGGCGCGGCTGTCACGCTGCGCGGACAGATCATTGAGCCTTGCAAGGTAAGTCGTCTGGTCCCGTTTCGCCTGTTCGCGAAAATTGCCGGACCCGATGCTGTCCATCAGGATAATAGCTGTCGCGACGATGGCCCATGCAACCAGCGCGGCACCGCCTGCAAAGGCGATCAGCTGTGTGCCGGGGCGCAGGCGGATAAAACGGGTATCGGCGTCGGATTTCAGAAAGACCCTGCGTTCAGGAAAAATCCGTTCCAGCAGAGCGTGAGTTCTGATAGCCAGCCGTGTGCGCACAAGGAAATCCTTATTCCGTTTCTGCTCCGGACGGGCCTTCTGCGGGCCGGTCACGTATCCCCGGAAAGTGATTAACCAGCCATCGGGCGTCGGGCAAGCAGCATTAACGATCCGGCATCAACCTGTCGTTGAATGTTGCAAAATGGGCAAAAAACTGCCGAGAATCGTTGGTCTGGAAGGTCAGGCGTCTTCGGTCAGCGGCCAGTAAAAGTCGGGCGGGATGCCCGCTTCCGCCCTTTTTTCTTCGTTGAAAGGTGGTTTGAGCGGGCCGTGGAAATAGGTGCGGACCAGCGCGTGAAAGCGTTCCTTGGGGTCTTCCTCGTGGCGGCCGCAGAGGAAATGAAACCACTTTGATCCGTAGGCCACGTGGGCCACTTCCTCGGCGTATATGACTTCAAGCGCTGCGACGGCTGATGCGGCATCAGCTTTGCGGAACACTTCGATCATACCGGGCGTTACATCGAGGCCGCGGGCTTCGAGCACCATTGGCACAACCGCGAGCCGGCCCATGAAATCCTCGGCTGTATCCTCGGCGGCTCGCCACATCCCTGCATGGGCGGGAAGTGCGCCATAGTGGCTGCCAAGCTCTTCAAGACAGTCGCACATCAGGTTGAAATGCTTGGATTCTTCGCCCGCAGCTTTGACCCAGTCGTCGTAAAATCCCATCGGCATCGGCACATGCGAAAACCGGGCGATAACGTCCCAGTGCAGGTCCACCGCATTCAGCTCGATATGGGCCACAGCATGCAGCAGCGCGATGCGCCCCTCGGGCGTGCCGGGGCGGCGGCGCGGCACATCCCGCGGGCTGAGCAGCTCAGGCTTTTCCGGCCGTGCGGGGTGCAAAGGAGGGTCAGCGTGACCGATTTCAGGCTTTTCACCCGTCGCGCGTGCGGCCTGCCAGGCGGCGGCGTATTCGCGCGACAGGGCTGTTTTGGCGCGGCCATCGGCCGTGCGCAGCACGTCTTCGGCCATCTGCGCCAGGGGTTTCACAGCGCGCGCACCGCTTCCAGCACGGCCTCTGCATGACCGGGGACTTTCACCTTGTTCCAGACCTGCGCGACCGTACCGTCGGCGGCAATCAGATATGTCGTACGTTCGATCCCCATGTATTTCTTGCCGTACATGTTTTTTTCCTTCCACACGCCATAATCCTCGCAGACGGTGCCGTTTTCGTCGGACAGCAGCGGGATACTGAGATCACGTTTCGCCGCAAATTTCTCATGGCTGGCGATGCTGTCTTTGGAAACGCCAAAGACCTTTGCCCCGGCTTCTTCAAAGGCCTCGCGGCTTTCGGAAAAGGCGATGCTTTCCTTGGTGCAGCCCGGCGTGTCATCGCGCGGGTAGAAAAAGAGCACCACCGGCTGACCCTTCAGGGTGGAAAGCGTGATCTCTTCGCCGCCGGTGGCGGGCAGGGTAAAGTCAGGTGCGGGCTGTGAAATCTCTGTCATAACGGTCTCTTGGGTTTTCAGGAATGATGTCAGGTGACATACTAGGTCAGGGTCGGAATGAGCCAAGCCCCGGACCGTCAGAAACAGCGTTCTAGCACACCCTATCGCACAGGCCAGTACAGATTTGACCAGCGCGCCACCCGATCAGGACAAGAAACCGACCCGCCGGCGCGCTCGGCGTGCACTGGTGTGGTGTCTGTTGTGCCTGGTGCTCATCGCCGGGGGGGCCGCAGGGAGCGTCTGGTGGCTTAAGGGGAGGGAAGTTGCCGCACCGGAATGGTTGCGCGCGCAGATCAGCGACCGCCTGCAGACGGCGGTACCCGAAGCTGAGGTTTCCTTTGGCGAGCTTGTGCTGCTGCTTGATGAGGACTGGCGCCCGCGTGCGTCCGTCCGGAATGTGCAGGTCACAACCCCCGATGGCGTGGATGTCGTCGGTTTTTCCGAGATGCGGGCCGGGGCATCGCTTGATGCGCTGCTGCGGGGTCAGCTGGAGCCTACGTCACTTGATGTAAGCGGTGTATTTCTGACGCTCCGGCGTGGGCCAGAGGGACGCATTTCCATATCCGGTACACAGGGCCCGGCGCAGGTCACGCGCGAGGCGCCCAACCTCGCGGAACTGGTCACAGAGCTGGATGACTTCCTGCTGCGTCCCGGGCTGACGGGTCTGGAGCGTGTGAGCGTGCAGACACTGACCCTGCGCTATGAGGATCAGCGCGCGAACCGTGCATGGACCATTGACGGAGGCAGGCTGCAGCTCACCCGAGAGGCGGAGGCCCTGCAGATTTTTGTCGATCTTGCCGTGCTTGGCGGCGGCGCGCAGGTTGCAACCCTGGCGGCCAGCTATGCAGGTGAAATCGGCGCGCGGGCCTCCGAATTCGGTGTCACCTTCCGTGATCTGGACGCGGTGGACGTTGCCAGCCAGGGGCCGCGTTCAACTGGCTCGGGGCCCTGCGCGCACCCATTTCCGGTGCGTTGCGCGGAGGTCTGGAGGAGGATGGCAGCATCCGGCCGCTGAACGCTACTTTTCAGATTGGTGCCGGTGTGATCCAGCCCACGCCCGAGGCACAGGCGATCCCGATTGACAGCGCACGCAGCTATTTCACCTATCTGCCTGACAGCCGCACACTGCGGTTTGATGAGCTCTCTGTTGAGAGCAAATGGGGGCGCGGTACGCTTGAGGGTCAGGCCGAAATCGGGCTGCCCGTGAACGGCCGCATCGGCGACATGGTCGGTCAGCTCCGTCTGAGCGGGCTGACGGTGAACCCGGCAGATTTCTATCCCGAACCGGTATCGGTTGCGGTTGCGGAACTGGATTTTCAGCTCAGTACCAGCCCGTTCCTGCTGGAGATCGGGCGCCTGCAGGTCGAGGACGACGGGAATGTAGCAACCGGCAACGGCACAATCCGGGCAGATGCCCGCGGCTGGGAGATCGCGCTGGACGGCCAGATGAACGCACTGAGGCCTGCGCGGCTGCTGGAGCTCTGGCCGATGGCTGTCAAACCGAAGTCGCGTAAGTGGATTGCAGAGAACGTCAAAGCCGGGACCATGCGGGACATTTCCGGTGCTGTGCGTCTGCGCGCCGGTGAAGAGCCGGAGACTTTCCTGAGCTTTGATTTCAGTGACGGCGAAGTGCGATTTCTGCGGACAATGCCGCATCTGACGGGCGCCCGGGGGCATGCGACGCTGGTGCGCAACCGGTTTGTTGTTGTCGCGGACGAAGGTGTCGTGACGGCCGATCAGGGGGGCGAGGTCGATGTAACCGGCACGGCATTCATCATTCCGGACGTCAAAATCAAAGATTTCACGCCCGGTGTCGTGCGTCTGCGGGCCAGTGGTGGGGTTAAGGCGGCGCTGTCCCTGCTGGACCGTAAGCCGCTGGAGGTCATGAAAAAGGCTGGTCGGACACCGGACATTGCATCAGGCCGGGCACAGGTCATGGGCACGATTTCCCTGCCGCTTGAAAAAGGCGTGCCGCTGGAACTGGTGAACTATGACCTTACCGGAACAATCACAGATGTACGTTCGGATGTGCTGGTGCCGGACCGGGTATTGCAGGCACCCGCGCTCGATCTGGTTGCCTCCGACGAAGAGGTCAGCCTGCGCGGTGAAGGCGATCTGGACGGTGTGCCGTTTGATATCGTCTGGCGCCAGTCCGTAGGCGAGGGGCCACAACCGCCCGGCAGGGTCACCGGAACCGCCGTGATCAGCCAGGAAGCGCTCGATACGTTCCGGGTGGTACTGCCCCCGGGCAGCGTCCGCGACAGCAGCACCGCGGACATCGACATCACGCTGACGCGCGACACGCCGCCAGCGCTGCGGCTGACCTCTGATCTGAGAGGGCTCAGGCTGGCCTTTGCCCCGGTTGGCTGGGCCAAGGCTGCTGCAACCCCGGGCGAGCTGGAGGTCGCGCTGACGCTGGGCCCGGTGCCCCGGGTCGACAGCCTGCGGCTTGAAGCGCCCGGGCTGCGGGCTGAGGGTGACGTGCTGCTGAATGAGGGGGGTACTCTGGACCGGGTGCGCCTGTCGCGGTTGCGGGTCGGGGGCTGGCTGGATGTGCCCGCGGAACTGATCGGGCGGGGCGAGGGTGCGCCGCCGGCGGTCAACATCCCGGGTGGCCGCGTGGATCTGCGGCGGGCGGATTTCGGCAGTGCTGGCGGCTCCGGCCGTGCCAGCGGGCCGCTGACACTGGCGCTCGATACGCTGCAGGTCAGCGATTCCATCGCGCTGCGCAACCTGCGGGGCGAATTCACGACCGGAGGTGGCGGGCTGCTGGGCAATTTCACCGGGCTTGTGAACGGCCAAGCGCGGATCGCCGGGCAGGTGGTGCCCGAAGGGGGCCGGTCCGCGATCCGGATTGCCGCCGATGACGCCGGCGCTGTTGTCGCCGCCGCCGGTGTGCTGAAACAGGGCCGGGGAGGGCAGCTGGAACTTGCCCTGCGCCCCGTCGGTACAGCAGGGGCGCTCGACGGCAAACTCCGCGTCACCGACATCAGTGTCGTGGATGCGCCGGCCATCGCAGCACTTCTCAATGCCATCAGTATTGTGGGGCTCGTGAATGAGCTTGGCGGTGACGGTATTTACTTCTCAGAGGTGCTCGCCGACTTCCGCCTGACGCCTGACCGGATCACGCTGCGCGAGGCGAGCGCCGTGGGCTCTTCTATGGGGCTGTCGATGGATGGCGTTTTTTTCCCCGGGACGGGTCAGCTGCAGATGCAGGGCGTTATTTCGCCGGTCTATCTGCTCAACGCAATCGGCAGGGTCATCTCGCGCCGCGGGGAGGGCCTGTTCGGGTTCAATTATTCGATCAGTGGAACGACGCAGGATCCGGACGTTTTCGTGAACCCGCTGACTGCGCTGGTTCCCGGCGGGATCCGGGATCTGTTCCGCGCGCCCAAACCCGAAGTGCCACTGGCCGAGGGAGAAGAACCGCCACCCCCCGAACCGGTGCGGCGCCCGCCTCCCAACGTCAGCGGAAGCGACAGATAGAGCCCGCGGGGCGTTGAACTTTGCAGCACTTTTGGGCATGTGCAGACACCGGCCCCAGCCGGCCCGTATCCAGCAGGGACATCCGCGACACGTGAAACTGACCGACTTTGATTTTGACCTTCCCGAAGAGCTGATCGCCACCCGACCGGCGGTGCCGCGTACCTCTGCGAAACTGCTTGTCGCGGAGGGATCAGGCATCACCGACAGTGTCGTCTCCGCGTTGCCTGACTGGCTGCAGGCGGGGGACCGGCTGGTGCTGAATGATACCCGTGTGATCCCCGCGCGTCTGAGCGGACAGCGCCATCGCAGCAGTGCGCAGGGTAACACCGCAGCCACCATCGGCGTGACCCTTCTGGAGCCGCGGGCGGACGGCACCTGGACTGCACTGATCAAGCCGCTCAAAAAGGTGAAAGCGGGCGAGGAGATCGTTTTCAGCGCAGACTTCAGGGCGACCCTTGAAGGTACCGCAGAAGGCCAGGGGCTGCTGCGGTTTAACCTGTCGGGAGATGATTTTGATGCAGCGCTGAATGCGGCCGGTGCCATGCCGTTGCCCCCCTACATTGCCGCCCGCCGCCCGGCCGATGCGCAGGACAACGAAGATTATCAGACCGTCTTTGCGCGCAACAAAGGTGCCGTGGCCGCACCCACGGCCTCCCTACATTTTGACGACGCACTGCTCCGGGCAATCGCCGCACGGGGTGTACAGTTCAGTTTTGTCACCCTGCATGTGGGGGCGGGGACTTTCCTGCCGGTCAAGGTGGACGACGTCACCACACACAGAATGCATGCCGAATGGGGACGCGTCAGCGCTGAGGCTGCGCATGAGATCGCACAGACCAAAGCGTCAGGCGGCAGGGTAATCCCCGTGGGCACCACAGCGCTGCGCCTGATTGAGACTGCCGCACAGAACGGCAGCATCCGCGCCTGGGAAGGCGACACGGACATCTTTATCTACCCCGGTTTCACGTTCCGCGTCACAGATGCCCTGATGACCAATTTCCATCTGCCGAAATCCACACTGATGATGCTGGTCTCTGCCCTTATGGGGCAGCACAGGATGCGCGAGATTTATGCGCATGCCATCGATCGGAAATATCGTTTCTTTTCCTACGGCGATTCTTCGCTGCTGATCCCCGAAAAAACCTGAAGCACCAATACGACCCATTGCGTCGCGTACTGGCCTGAAATAGGGCGGGAAAAACGGCACAACCTACTGAGTCGTACCACCGCGACGGACCATGGAGACCGCGCATGCTGCAGGTTTTATCGAGCGCCTGGGCCCTGCTTCTGGGGATGTGTCTGCTGATGGTCGGCAACGGCATGCAGGGCACGCTGCTGGGCATCCGGGGTGAAATCGAGGGCTTCTCTACCTTCGAGATGTCGATCGTTATGTCAGCCTATTTCGTCGGCTTCCTTGGCGGCTCACGCATGGCACCGGGCATGATCCGGCGTGTGGGGCATGTGCGGGTTTTTGCCGCCCTGGCCTCACTGATTTCAGCAGTCATGATCATCTACCCCACGCTGACCGAAGTCTGGGTCTGGACACTGGGCCGCGTGCTGATCGGGTTCTGTTTTTCCGCTGTTTATGTCACCGCAGAGAGCTGGCTGAACAACGCGGCCACGAATGCCAATCGCGGGCAGGCGCTGTCGCTCTATATGATCGTGCAGACGGCCGGTATCGTGGTCAGCCAGGCGCTTTTGCTGGCCGCGGATCCGTCTGGATACGTTCTGTTCGTCATTCCGTCCGTGCTGGTTTCCATCGCGGTCACGCCCATTCTGCTGTCGATCAGCCCGACGCCTGCCTTTGAGGCCACCAAGCCGATGAGCCTGCGTGAGCTTTACGGCTACTCTCCGCTGGGCTGTGTCGGCATGTTTTTGCTGGGCGGTGTCTTTTCCGCGCAATTCGGCATGGCCCCGGTTTATGGCGCCAAAGCAGGGCTGTCGGTGGGGCAGATTTCGACGTTCGTGGCGATGTTCTTTGTCGGTGCCATGCTTCTGCAATATCCGATCGGCTGGATCTCTGACCGGATGGACCGCCGCTATCTGATCCTGATCGTCTCCGCTATAGGTGTTGCAGGCTCAGTGATCGGGCTGGTTCTGGGCGGCGTGTTCGTGCTGTTGCTGGTCTCAGCGCTTGTCGTGGGGGGCATGTCGAACCCACTTTATTCGCTTCTGATCGCGCACACGAACGACTTTCTGGAACATGACGACATGGCGGCGGCCTCGGGTGGGCTGATCTTCATCAACGGGTTGGGCGCGATTGCGGGCCCGCTGATCACGGGCTACCTGATTGATGCAACCGGCCCGGGCGGGTTTTATGTCTTTACCGGCGCGCTCTTTGCGATGCTGGTCGCCTATGCCGGCTACAGGTCTACCGTCGCCAAACCGGTGCCGGTGGACGAGACGGGTACGTATGTTCCGGTTGCGCCTTCTTCTACATCACTTGCGGTTGAATATGCCCAGGAATACGCCATCGAGGCGGATCTTGAGGCTGAAAAGTCGGAAAACGAGAGCTGATTATGTCGCAATGACGCAATTTGTGAATAGGTCAGAGCAGCACAACAAAGCTACACTCCGGGTGGGGATGTGGTGAACGATGGAGTTATTATGGTTGATCCTCAGGACATTCTGAAATTCTGGCTTGATGATATCGGCCCGGATGGGTGGTACAACGCGACGCCTGAACTGGATGCGCAGATCCGTCAGAAATTTGAAAAGACGTGGGAAGGTGCCTGCGAGGGGAGGTTCTCTCTCTGGCTGACACACCCTTCCGGCGCGCTGGCCTACATCATTCTGACAGATCAGTTCCCGCGCAATATGTTCCGCGATACAGCCGGTGCATTCTCGACCGACCGGGTGGCCCTTGCCGCGGCGAAATCCGCGATCAACAAGGACTGGGACATGCGGATTGATGAACCGGCACGCCAGTTCTTTTATCTTCCGCTGATGCACTCTGAAAACCTCTGTGATCAGGACCGTTGTGTGCGGTTGATGTGCGAGCGTATGCCTGAGTATGGCCGCAGCAATCTGCTGCACGCCAGAGCGCACCGTGCTGTCATCCGGCAGTTCGGACGCTTTCCGACCCGCAACGCCGCGCTGGCACGTCCGGACACGGCGCTGGAGGCGGAATATGTGGCAAAGGGCGGTTACGGCAATACTGTCCGCGCCCTGCAGGAAGAAACAGCAGCAGCCTGATTTCAGGCTGCTGACCGCTCATGAATGAGGGCGCGCTTATGTCGCGGCCCGCTCTGTGTTGAAGCACGCTCAGATATAGTTTAATGGTAAACTATATTTTTGACACTCAACGTGCGAGGACATCTCATGGCGGCGAAATCCTTTGATCTGGTTGTGATAGGAGCAGGGCCGGGCGGCTATGTTGCTGCGATCCGCGGTGCGCAGCTGGGCATGTCCGTCGCCATCGTGGAGCGCGAACATCTGGGTGGCATCTGCCTGAATTGGGGCTGTATCCCGACCAAGGCGATGCTGCGCTCGTCAGAGGTGTTCCATCTGATGCACCGGGCCAAAGAGTTTGGTCTGAAAGCCGACAACGTCGGCTATGATCTCGACGCGGTGGTGAAGCGCTCCCGTAAAGTGGCCGGACAGCTTTCCGGCGGTATTGGCCACCTGATGAAAAAGAACAAGGTCACCGTCTTTATGGGCGAAGCGACCATCTCTGCCAAAGGGCAGGTCTCGGTTAAAACCGACAAGGGCACCGAAGCGCTGAGTGCGAAGAACATCGTGCTGGCAACCGGTGCGCGCGCGCGTGAACTCCCGGGTCTTGAGGCGGACGGCGATCTGGTCTGGACATACAAACACGCGCTGCAGCCCAAACGCATGCCCAAAAAGCTGCTGGTGATCGGCTCCGGTGCGATCGGCATCGAGTTCGCGAGCTTCTACAACACGCTGGGTGCTGACACGACCGTTGTTGAGGTGATGGACCGTGTCCTGCCGGTTGAAGACGCCGAGATTTCTGCATTCGCCAAGAAGTCTTTTGAAAAGCAGGGCATGAAGATCATGCAGAAGGCCATGGTCAAACAGCTGGACCGGGCGAAAGGTAAAGTAACCGCGCATATCGAAGTAGGCGGCAAAGTCGAAAAGCAGGACTTCGATACCGTGATCTCTGCTGTCGGGATTGTCGGCAACGTGGAAGGGCTCGGTCTCGAAGCGCTTGGTGTCAAGATTGACCGGACCCATGTGGTAACAGATGAATTCTGCCGCACGGGCGTCGAAGGCCTGTATGCAATTGGCGATATCGCGGGGGCACCCTGGCTGGCCCACAAGGCATCGCACGAGGGTGTCATGGTCGCGGATCTGATCGCAGGTAAACACGCGCACCCGGTCAAACCCGAAACCATCGCAGGGTGCACTTATTGCCACCCGCAGGTGGCCAGCGTCGGATACACCGAAGCGAAGGCGAAAGAGCTTGGGTTTGACATCAAAGTGGGCCGTTTCCCGTTCATCGGCAACGGCAAGGCAATCGCTCTGGGGGAACCGGAGGGTATGATCAAAACAATCTTCGACGCCAAGACAGGTGAACTGCTGGGCGCGCATATGGTCGGTGCCGAGGTGACGGAGCTAATTCAGGGCTACGTCGTGGGCCGCCAGCTGGAGACCACAGAAGAAGATCTGATGAACACTGTCTTCCCGCACCCGACGCTGTCAGAGATGATGCACGAAAGTGTTCTCGACGCGTATGACCGGGTGATCCATATGTAGTCCGGCCACAAAACCCGGAACGAAAAAAGCGGAGCCGAAGCTCCGCTTTTTTTAATTGCTTTTGCACAAAGATCAGCTCTTGCGGCGTGACCGCATTGCGCCGAGGCCGGCAACGCCACCCAGCAGAAGCAGTGCGGATGCCGGCAGCGGAACTGCGGAAACCGAAGATACGACGATCGCATCAATGTCAAAGCCATCGGATGAACGTGTGTTGGTGAACACGGACTCGGAAATGTCGACAAATCCAAGGAAGGAGTAGGTTCCGGAGAAGCTCACCGTCGATGTTGTGCCGCGTGTACCATCGTCAATGCCGCCCTGATTGTCAGCGGTGCCGAGAACGTCGAAGTTGATCCCGTCGTTCGAGCCGAAAATACGGACAGCTTCACGGTGGGATGATGACCCCCGCCATTGGTGATTTCGATCACGGTTGCGGCGCCTTCGATGACCGGATCAAATTCCAGAACCAGCGAGCCGTTCAGGCCGAGCGAGAAGAAGTCATTGTCGCCGGCGCCAGTGCCATTCTCAAAGATTTCGATATTGCCGGTGTCGTTGCGGTCTGCGCTGCCGCTGCAGCTGATGGAGCCGGCCTGCGTCAGGGCGCTTCCTGAGCCACCACAGTCCGAATCGATTCCGACCACGGCCGCACTGGCCGATCCGCCCATCAGGACGGATGCTGTTACTGCACTGAAAAACAAGGATTTGGCTGTCATTGATCTGAACTCCTTACTTCCCGGAAGTGTTCTGTGTACCCCACATACTCCGGAACCATTTACCTGTTGCCCTTACGGCTACCAGCGTTTCCGGGAAGTTAAAAGTCGCATAAATATTTTGGTGAATCCTTCACGTCGGAGTGGAAAACAGAGCAACTGCACCGGATGCAGATTGTCACTGACGGGGACTTCTGACATCACACCAGTCAAAGGATACCCGATGCAGAAGACACCCTGGGGACTGGTTCTGGCGCTTTGGGGCGCAGGCCTTGGCGCGGCGGCGCAGTACGGCAAGTTCAGCGTTACATTTGACCGGTTGCCGGAGCACTACCCGCAGGCCGGAAATGCGCTGGGTCTGATCGTTTCATCCGTTGGCATACTGGGCATTTTCTGTGGTGTGGCAGCAGGGTTGCTTGTTGCGCGCATCCGGTACCGGCGCGCTTTGCTGTGGGGGTTGTGGGCAGGCGCGGCGCTCTCGGCGTTTCAGGCCTTTTTGCCCGCGTTGCCATGGATGCTGGCCAGTCGCGCACTTGAGGGATTGTCGCACCTGGCCCTTGTGGTCGCCGCGCCGACCCTGATTGCGCAACTCTGCGCACCCTCGGATCGGGGTTTTGCGCTCACCCTCTGGGGGACCTTTTTTGGGGTGGCCTTTGCCGTTCTGGCCTGGGCGGGTCTGCCGCTGGTGAATACCGGTGGCCTGTCCGCGCTGCTGATCGCGCATGCAGTCTACATGGCAGTTTTTGCACTGTGGCTCGGCATGCATCTGCGGGCGCTGGATTCTCCGCCGGACACCCGGTCGTTCTCGCTGGGCTCTGTCCTGCGCGAACATCTGGTCATATATTCATCGCCACGGGTGTCTGCGCCGGGGCTGGGCTGGCTGTTCTATACATTCTGTTTCGTGTCGGTGCTCACGGTATTGCCACCCTATATCCCGGACGGGACGCGGGCGCTTGTGATGGGGGCCATGCCACTGACAAGTATCGGGGCCTCCATGACCATCGGGGTCGTTCTGCTGCGCTTCATGCCGGCGGTCGGCGTTATTCTGGTGGGGTTTGCCGGCAGCGCGCTCTGTATGCTCTGGCTTTGGGTAGAGCCGGGCGGGGCATTCGCGTGCATCGCTCTGGCGGGGTGCATGGGGTTGATCCAGGGGGCCAGTTTCGCCGCCGTGCCTCAGCTGAATGATGCTCCGGCGTCGCAGGCACAGGCCAACGGCGCAATGGCGCAGATGGGCAATGTGGGCAACACACTGGGCACGCCTGTGATGGCTATCACAACCGGGACTATCGGATACGCCGGATTGCCCCTGCTGGCCGGGCTTGCCTTTGTGATCGGGGGCGTTGTGCATCTCTGGCTGGCAGCGCGGCGCCGCTCCGTCTGAGCATCAGCGCGCAGCGGGGAAGCGGGACCCGGCCAGGCGGCGGCCTTTCACAGAAAAGAGTTGCTTGCGCCTGCGAGATGTTCTTTTTATGTTCTCATTTTCTGATTGGCTATCGATGACATTCCACCTAAATGAGGGTGGTGCACCTTGGGGGCGGTAATGGCAGAGCTGAAAAACATCGAAGTGCGCGGCGCGCGCGAGCATAATCTCAAGAGCATTGACGTGGATATTCCGCGTGACCAGCTGGTGGTGATTACCGGGCTGTCCGGGTCGGGTAAGTCCTCACTGGCGTTTGACACGATCTATGCGGAAGGTCAGCGCCGGTATGTGGAATCGCTCTCGGCCTATGCACGCCAGTTCCTTGATATGATGCAGAAACCGGATGTGGATCACATTTCCGGTCTCAGCCCGGCCATTTCGATTGAGCAGAAAACCACCTCCAAAAACCCACGGTCGACCGTGGGTACCGTCACAGAAATCTATGACTACATGCGTCTCCTGTTTGCGCGCGTTGGCACTCCTTACAGCCCTGCCACCGGCAAACCGATTGAGGCGCAGCAGGTGCAGGACATGGTCGACCGGATCATGGCGATGGAGGAGGGAACGCGCGCCTATCTGCTCGCGCCGATCATCCGCGACCGCAAAGGCGAATACCGCAAGGAATTTCTGGAACTGCGCAAGCAGGGGTTCCAGCGGGTGAAAGTGGATGGCCAGTTCTATGAACTGGACGAACCGCCCACACTCGACAAAAAGTTCCGCCATGACATTGATGTCGTTGTGGATCGCATCGTGATCCGCGAGGGGCTGGAAACCCGGCTTGCCGACAGCCTGCGTACAGCGCTCGACCTTGCCGACGGTATCTCCATTCTGGAGACAGCACCATCTGAAGGCGAGCCGGAACGTACGACATTCTCAGAGAAATTTGCTTGTCCGGTCAGTGGGTTCACAATCCCCGAAATTGAGCCGCGGCTTTTTTCGTTTAACGCGCCCTTTGGGGCCTGCCCGGATTGCGACGGGCTGGGCGTCGAGCTGTTTTTCGACGAACGCCTTGTAGTGCCGGACCAGAACCTGAAGATCGCGGATGGTGCGCTCGCCCCCTGGCGCAAAGGTAAGAGCCCATATTTCCTGCAGACCATCGAGGCCCTGGCCAAACACTATGGGTTCAAACAGTCGACGAAATGGAAAGACCTGCCCGAAAAGGTGAAACAGGTGTTTCTCTACGGCTCCGGCAAAGAAGAAATCGCCTTTCGCTATGACGAGGGTGGTCGCGTTTACCAGGTGACCCGCGTTTTTGAGGGTGTGATCCCCAACATGGAACGCCGCTACCGCGAAACAGACAGCAACTGGATCCGCGAAGAATTTGAGCGCTACCAGAACAACCGCTCCTGCGGCACCTGCGGTGGCTACCGTCTGCGCGAAGAGGCGCTGGCAGTACGGATCGGCCCGTCTGATGACGCGGAAAACCTGCTGCATGTGGGCCAGGTCGTTCAGATGTCGATCCGTGAGGCATTTGAATGGTGCGAAACGGTGCCGGAGCACCTGACCCAGCAGAAAAACGAGATTGCGCGCGCGATCCTCAAGGAAATCCGCGAACGTCTGGGTTTTCTGAACAATGTGGGCCTTGAATATCTGACGCTGAGCCGGAATGCCGGGACGCTGTCGGGCGGTGAAAGCCAGCGGATCCGCCTGGCCAGCCAGATTGGTTCCGGTCTGACCGGGGTGCTCTATGTGCTTGATGAACCCTCGATTGGTCTGCATCAGCGCGACAATGACCGCCTGCTGCTGACGCTTAAAAACCTGCGGGATCAGGGCAATACGGTCATCGTTGTGGAGCACGACGAGGAAGCGATCCGCGAGGCGGATTATGTGTTCGATATCGGCCCGGGCGCGGGGGTGCACGGCGGTCAGGTTGTCAGCCACGGCCCGCCTGCGACCATTGCGGCGGACGAGACGTCGATCACCGGGCAATATCTGACCGGCACGCGCAAAATCGCCGTTCCGGCAGAGCGGCGCAAACGCGGCAAAAAGAAGCTGCAGATCGTGAAAGCCACTGGCAACAACCTCAAGAACGTCACGGTCGACTACCCGCTGGGTCAGTTCGTCTGTGTGACCGGTGTCTCTGGTGGCGGCAAATCCACGCTCACCATTGAGACGCTGTTCAAGACCGCTTCGATGCGGCTGAATGGCGCGCGCCAGACGCCTGCGCCCTGCGAAACGATCAAGGGGCTGGAGCATCTGGACAAGGTCATCGACATTGACCAGCGACCCATCGGTCGTACGCCCCGGTCAAATCCAGCGACCTATACCGGTGCGTTCACACCGATCCGCGACTGGTTTGCCGGGCTGCCCGAGGCCAAGGCGCGCGGGTACAAACCTGGCCGCTTCAGCTTCAACGTCAAAGGCGGGCGCTGTGAGGCCTGCCAGGGCGATGGTGTCATCAAGATCGAGATGCACTTTCTGCCGGACGTCTACGTTGAATGCGAGACCTGTAAGGGCAAGCGGTACAACCGCGAAACGCTTGAGATCAAATTCAAGGGCAAGAGCATCGCTGACGTGCTCGACATGACCGTCGAGGATGCGCAGGCGTTTTTTCAGGCGGTCCCGTCTATCCGCGAAAAGATGGATGCGCTGATGCGGGTGGGGCTGGGCTATATCAAAGTGGGTCAGCAGGCCACAACGCTTTCGGGCGGCGAGGCGCAGCGGGTCAAACTGTCCAAAGAACTGAGCAAACGGTCCACCGGCCGGACGCTTTATATTCTCGACGAACCGACCACGGGTCTGCATTTCGAGGACGTGCGCAAGCTGCTTGAGGTGCTGCACGAGCTGGTCGATCAGGGCAATTCGGTCATCGTGATCGAACACAATCTGGATGTGGTGAAGACCGCCGACTACATCATTGATATCGGCCCGGAAGGCGGGGACGGCGGCGGCACAATCGTGGCCACCGGCACGCCGGAAGAGGTTGCGGACGTCGCCGAAAGCTATACCGGCAAATACCTCGGGCCCATGCTGCACCCACGCGGGAAGGTCGCGGCGGAGTAGCTGCGTGCAATCCTCTTTGGTGTCAGGTGCCCGGTGCGGAAAGGCAAAGGTCCTTCAGCCGGCCGAAACCGCGTGCATCAAGTCCGTCAAAGCCTGCGCAGAGGTCTTCGATTTCCTGTGCGCGGGCCTCGCCGAGCAAAGGGTCAGCAAAGAGATGAAACTTTTCGGATATGTCGCTGTCTGACAGCGGCTGATCCGTATCGCCGCGCGGCGTGCGGGGGTGGCTTCAAAACGCGTTCCGTTGTTCAGCTCAATCGTAACCTGCGCCCAGCGTTTTCCAACGCTGATCCGGGTAAGGTGTTCATCATCAATGAGTTGCGTGGCGTTGCTGACCCTCAGAATATCCGGATCTGATAGTGTTTCCATCGACAGTTCGGGCAGGCCGATCTGCCCCCGGACGATCATGGCCGCGACGGGGAAAGCGATGGCATAGGCAAACTCATCCGGCGTGGCCGGACGGTGCCCGGCAAGTCGCGTCGCGTTGTGAAAAGTACGGATTTCCACGGCGGCAATGTCGCTGTGGTGCAGCCCGTTGGTTTGCATCAGGTCTGCGGCAGCATCGATTGCCGGATGTGCCCACCGGCAGCAGGGATAGGGCTTGTAATGCGTATCAGTGACCAGTTTCCAGGCATTGCCGAGGTCGTCCCAGAATGCGGGTGCGGCCTCGCAGGTCAGAGCGGGGGCGCCGGTAAAACCCTCAAGGGCCAGCCAGGCTGCGGTCACCCCGGACGGCGCGCCCCAACCAACCCCATCGCGCAGCATGGTGGGGTGGTCGATGCAGCGCATCATCTGGCTTCTGGGACCGTGATATTCTCCGATCCCGGCGGCTTGCCGGATCTGTTCGGGCGTTCCATTCAGCGCGCGCGCGCAGGCCGTCGCAACGCCGACTGCGGTCCAGGCGCCGGAGGTGTGATAGTCCTCGCAGAGGTGATGCTGCGCCAGACCTGCGCGGTAGCTGACCTCATAGGCAATCGCAAGAAGTACAGCAAAGTCAGCGCCCTGCAGGTTATTCCCGATGTCCGCGGCGGCCAGCAGCGCCGGGAAGACTGCGGATCCGGCGTGACCCTTGCAGGGGGAGGTGCCGTCATGTGCGTCAATGCTGTCGACGGCGAATGCACCGGCCATTGCAGCACCAGCCGGGCTGAGCCGGTCGCCCTGCATCAAAACCCGGGCCGCCCCTGCGTCGCCCGGCCCGAACAATGCCCGGGCGCCACGATGGGCGATGCCTGCCATGTCTGTCGTGGAGCCAACGGCGGCGACACCCATTGTATCGAGAAAGGACCGCCGCAGCACCCGCAGCGCCGTTTCCGGGATGTCCGCGAGGGTCAGACCTGCGGCGAACTCCTCAAATAGCAGGCGTGCGGATGCGCTTTTCAAGCGTCGCGGCCCCGTCCGGCAAACCGCGGCAGCATCGCCGAGAAATCCTTGCCCCGGCCGCCTTCCTGTTCGACGAACCGGCGGTAGAGCTCGAGGGCGGCGGCCCCCATGGGTGTGTCCGCATCGACAGCTTCGGCTGCCTGTTGCGAGAGGCCCAGGTCCTTTAGCATCAGCTCAGCGGCAAAACCGGGTGTGTAGTCATTGTCTGAGGGGCTTTGCGGCCCGACGCCGGGGGCAGGGCAATAGGCGTTCATGCTCCAGCTGTAGCCGGACGATGTGCTGACCACATCAAACATTTTCTGGCGGTCGAGCCCCAGTTTGTCCGCCAGTGCAAAGGCTTCGCATGTGGCAATCATCGTGGCACCGAGGATCATGTTGTTGCAGATCTTGGCGGCCTGACCCGCCCCGGCTTCGCCGCAGTGCACTGCCTTCTGGCCCATAACGTCAAAAAGCGGGCGGGCCCTTTCGAACGCGGCAACCGTGCCGCCTGTCATAAAGGTGAGTGTTCCGGCTGTGGCGCCGCCGATCCCGCCGGACACAGGCGCATCAACAAAAAGAACGGAGGCAGCGGCGGCCTCTGCTGCCACTGCGCGCGCGCTTTCCACGTCCACGGTGGAGCAGTCGATGAACAGGGCGTCTGATTTCGTGTGGGGCAGAATGTCTGCCGCGACCGCGCGCAGAATGTTGCCGTCCGGCAGCATTGTGATGACGATATCCGCATCGCGCACGGCGTCAGCGGCAGAGCCTGCGACGGACGCGCCTTCGGCGGTTGTCCCGGCGGTGTCAAAACCGATCACGTTGTATCCCGCGGCGGCAAGATTGGCGGCCATCGGCGCCCCCATGTTGCCAAGTCCGATGAATCCCACAGTTGGTTGCGTCACGTTTGTGTCCTCCAGCTTCAGCGCCGCCGTTCCAAGAGGGCGCAGCATGCGGCTGACCTCGGTAACCGGAACGGACTGTCCTGCATACTGCCATCTGGGCTGGCGGTCTTTGTCAATGATTGCTGCGCGGATTCCTTCCAGGAAATCGCCATGCTCCATGGACCGGGCGGTAAACCGGTATTCCAGATCAAGCGCCTTGGCGATGCTGATCGACGGGCCGCGCAGGCGGTGCAGCAGTTCGACCGTGACTGCCATCGACAGCGGGCTGTTCCGTTCCATTGTATGCAGGGTGTCGCGCGCGAAATCGCTGTTTTCGTTGCGCAGACTGTTCAGGATATCGGCTAGGGCCTCGCCGCCGAAATGCCTGTCAATGTCCCCGGCACGGGCCGCCAGCGGTGATGCCGGAACCGGGCAGGCATGCTGTTCGATGATGTCCGCGTCGCCGGTTTTCTCCAGCGCTGCGATCAGAGCCGGCCACTGGTCTTCGGGAATATAGTGATCAGCAAAGCCCGCGTGGATCGCGTCGGCGGCGGACATACGGGTGCCGGTCACCCCGAGATATTCGCCCAGCCGTCCGTCTGCCAGGGCCAGCATCAGCGTGGCACCCACGTCCGGGATCAGCCCGATCCCGCACTCAGGCATCGCGATGGCCGTAGTGTCACCGGCAATGCGGTGGGTGCCGTGACATCCGATGCCGACGCCGCCGCCCATCACAAATCCCTGCAGAAAGGACACAACAGGTTTGGGCCAGGCAAAGATCGACGCGTTCAGGCGGTATTCATCTGCCCAGAATTCCTGTCCATAGGCGTAGTCCCCCGCGCGGCCCGTGCGGTAGAGTTCCGCAATATCCCCGCCCGCACAGAATGCCCGTTCTCCAGCTGCATCAAAGACAACGAGTTTTATAGCCGGATCATCCCGCCAGGACCGCATCGCATCGGCGATGGCGCGGCACATATCCCACGTCATGGCATTCAGCGCATCCGATCGGTTGAGGGTAATCCGGCCTGCATGCCCGGAACGGCGGATGAGAATTTCTGTCATTTGGTTTTTCTAGGCGAGCCGGGTGCCCTCAGCAACCGAATCGATGTGCACGGCGGTCAAAAATATGCGGGTCCGGCGGTGATTGTTTCTGACCTGGAAATCCGTCCGGGAAGATCAGCGGAAAAATTGCGGCGTCAGGCCGAAAAATTGGCGTAATTTTGCCACGGTTTTTCTGAATCACGGGGAATTTACACAACGTGGCGTCACGGTTAACGGCGTAAGTGTCTGAAATATAACAATTCAACCCGATTTTGTCGGTTTGCCGGTTTGTGAAACGAATTGCGGCGAAATTATGCTCATGTTAGATATTGCTTTGTAAACGGTAAGCGTTGCGCCTGACAGCGGCCGACGCTCGATTTTAAAGAGAAGGACACAGCGATGATCTTCAGACAACTCGCAGTAGGGGCGGCTGCTTTAACTCTCCTGAGTGGTGCAGCAACAGCCGCAACCTTCGAAGGGTCCACTTCCGGCTTTTTCAGGGGTTTCCAGCATTTTGCTGCGGACCCGAACGACACGAACGGTGATGCAAGGCCATCCGGCTCGGGATGCTTTGGGTCAGGCTGTACAAGCGTCTCGTGGGGCCGCACGGCTGACGACGCTGGCAACACAATTCAGGGCCCGGACGGTATCGTCCGCAGCATCATGTCATTCCAGCAGACGGATTTCTCTGTAGAACTGACAGGCGGACCGAAGACAGTAGAAGTGGCCCGCATTGACTGGTTCAACGCCGAATGGTCTAACTTTGACGATCTATTCCAACTGGACGCGACTTTCAATTTCAACCTGACGGAGCCGTTCGCCCTGAGCCCCGAAATTCCGGATAATTTTGCTTTCGGCGTCGGCACAACAGGCAATGACAGCTCGTCTGATGCCGACACTGCGAAGATTGCCGGGTTCAACGGGTTCCTGCTTGACACGCCGCTTATTCTGAACGACCGCTACCGACTGACCGGGTTTTCGTTCTCGGTGATTGGAGACGGGTCTGTCGATGGCAATGTCTGGAGCACGCAGGAAAATGCGTCCAGCTCGCTGATTGTCTCTGCCAATATCTCAGCGGTGCCACTGCCGGCTGCTGGCTGGCTTCTGATCGCGGGCGTTGGTGGCCTTGCGGCGATGAAGCGTCGCCGGAAAAACGCTGCCTGAACAGCAGTTTATTCGGAAATTGAAAAGCGGCTCCTGAAGGAGCCGCTTTTTTGTGTCTGCGGGGCCGCGAAGGCCCCGCACAGTCAATTATTCCATGACCGGAATTGAGAACTCGCCGCCTTCTTTAATGCCTGACGGCCAGCGCGCGGTGACCGTTTTTGTGCGTGTATAGAACTTAAAGGCATCGGGCCCGTGCTGGTTCAGATCCCCGAACACGGATTTCTTCCAGCCGCCGAACGTGTGATAGGCCAGCGGCACCGGGATCGGAACGTTCACGCCGACCATGCCCACGTTGACACGGTTCGCAAAGTCGCGGGCTGCATCGCCGTCACGGGTGAAAATCGCTGTGCCATTGCCGTATTCGTGGTCCATCGCCAAGCCGAGCGCTTCTTCATAGGATTGCGCCCGCACGGTTGTCAGAACAGGGCCAAAGATTTCCTGTTTGTAGATGTCCATGTCCTTTGTGGCATGGTCAAACAGGTGTGGCCCGACAAAGAAACCATCCTCGTAGCCCTGAAGGTTAAAGTTCCGACCGTCCACGACCAGTTTGGCACCCTGATCGACGCCGGTTTGCACCAGGCGTTCGATGTTGGCTTTGGCAGCGGCCGTGACAACCGGACCATAGTCCACGTCATTGCCGGCAGTGTAGGGGCCCACCTTCAGTTTTTCGATCCGCGGCACCAGCTTTTCGATCAGCCGGTCGGCTGTGTCATCGCCAACGGGAACAGCGACAGAAATCGCCATGCAGCGTTCGCCCGCAGCACCGTATCCCGCGCCAACCAGAGCATCCGCCGCCTGGTCCATGTCCGCGTCCGGCATGATGATCATGTGGTTCTTGGCGCCGCCAAAACACTGCACCCGCTTTCCGTTCGCGCAACCCGTGCCATAGATGTATTCGGCAATTGGCGTAGACCCGACGAAGCCGATCGACTGGATCACATCGTGATGCAGGATCGCATCAACGGCTTCCTTGTCACCGTTCACCACCTGCAGCACGCCTTTGGGCAGCCCTGCTTCTTCCATCAGTTCGGCCAGCATGAGCGGCACAGACGGGTCACGTTCGGATGGTTTGAGGATGAAGGCGTTGCCGCAGGCGATGGCGGGCGCAAACATCCACATCGGGATCATCGCCGGGAAGTTGAAGGGCGTGATACCCGCGGTCACACCAAGCGCCTGGCGCATGGAATACATGTCAATGCCGGGGCCCGCGCTGTCGGTGTATTCGCCTTTCAGCAGGTGCGGCGCGCCGATGCAGTATTCGACAACTTCCAGTCCACGCTGTACGTCACCGGCCGCATCCGGCAGCGTTTTGCCGTGCTCGCGGCTCAGCGCTTCGGCCAGCTTGTCCATATCACGGTTCAGCAGGTCGACGAATTTCATCAGAACCCGCGCGCGACGCTGCGGGTTGACGGCGGCCCAGGCGGGTTGCGCTGCGGCGGCATATTCGACGGCCTGTGCGACCTCTGCGGTGGAAGCCAGCGGCACCTTGGCCTGGACTTCACCCGTTGCCGGATTCATCACGTCCGCAAAGCGCCCGGATGTGCCCTTTACGTGTTCACCGTTCAGGTAATGCGTCAGTTCCTGCATTTCTTTCTCCCAATGATCAGCCCGCGCGGGGTTCGCGCGTTTCCCCGGCACCTTAGTCTTGCAAAAAACATGCATAAAGAGGAAAGGTGTCAGGATCGTTTTGCATTTTTGCAGGAGGTGCCCTGATGCAGGCCAACTGGGATGATCTGCGGCTGTTTCTCGCGGTTGCCCGCGAGCACAGCCTGTCGGGGGCCGGAAAAGTGCTGCGCCTTGATCCTGCAACCGTCGGTCGCCGTATGCAGCGGCTGGAGGAGGCGCTTCAGGCCACGCTCTTTGCCAAGTCCCAGACAGGGTATGCACTGACGGAGGCGGGTGCTGCGCTGTTGGTGCGTGCAGAAGCCGCAGAACAGGCCATGCGCGTCGCCGTCGCCGGACTGCCGGTCGAGGGCGAAGGGCTGCGTGGACAGATCCGGATCGGTGCGCCGGATGGCTGTGCGAATTACCTGCTGCCGCAGGTCTGCGCCGCAATTTCGGACGAAAACCCGGACCTGGACATCCAGATTGTTGCTTTGCCGCGGGTTTTTAATCTGTCCCGGCGGGAGGCAGATATGGCTATTGCTGTCAGCGCACCCGAGGCCGGGCGGCTCGTGGTCAAGAAGGTCACAGAATACCAGCTGCACTTGGCGGCCAGCGAAACCTATCTTGCGCAGCACCCGCCAATAGAAACGCCGGATGATCTGCAGGGGCACCGGCTTGTGGGCTACATTCAGGATATGATTTTCGACCGCGAACTGGATTACCTCGACAGTGTCGGCATGGTACGCGTCCCGCTTGCGTCCAATTCTGTGTCCGTTCAGGTGAACTGGCTGCGTCAGGGAGGCGGTATTGGCATCGCTCATGACTTTTCATTACCGGCAACGCCAGGTCTGCGGCGTGTGCTGACGGATCACATCAGTCTGTCCCGATCATTTTACCTGATCCGTCACGCTGATGAACGCCACAACGCGCGGTTGAGCCGTTTTGCCGAGGCTCTGAGCAGCGGTTTACGGGCTGAAGTTGCCCGGCTGGAAGCCTGCGCTTGACAGAATGCGCCTTTGCGGTGACGCTGAAGCTGTTCACAGATACGTTACAGCGAGGTGCGTTATGCTTGTCTCCCAGATCCTTAAAACCAAGTCGTTGCAGGATGTTGTGACGGTCCCGCCCAGCATGCTGGTGTCTGAAGCAGCGCGGATTCTGTCCGAAAAACGCATTGGTACGGTGATCGTTTCCAAAAATGGCAAGGTCGCTGACGGTATTCTGTCAGAGCGCGATATCGTGCGCGAAATAGGTGCACGCGGGGCGGGCTGCCTTGCACATACGGTGGATACACTGATGACGTCCAAGCTGGTGACCTGTCACAGTGATGATCAGGCGGATGCAGTTCTCAAGCAAATGACAGACGGACGGTTCCGCCACATGCCGGTGGTTGAAGAGGGCGAACTGCGGGGGCTGATCTCTCTTGGGGATGTGGTCAAGGCGCGGCTGATGGAACTGGCCATGGAAAAAGATGCGCTTGAAGGGATGATCATGGGGCACTGATCCCCTGTCGGATCGTCTGTCGGGAATTTCCCTGTGCAGGCTTGCCTTTCTGCAGCATTAATGGTGCTTTACCGCGACGACCCGAAGACTGGAGAGCGTGATGCGCGTAGGCCTGTATCCCGGCACATTTGATCCGATCACGCTTGGCCATCTTGATATCATCCGGCGAGCGTCTGTGCTCCTTGACCGGCTGGTGATCGGTGTTGCCATCAATCGTGACAAAGGCCCGTTGTTCAGTCTTGAGGAGCGTGTGGCGATGGTCGAGGCCGAATGCGCGCAGCTGTCGGCTCAGACCGGAATGGAGATCGTGGCCCATCCGTTCGAGAACCTGCTGATTGACTGCGCACGTGACGTTGGCGCTCAGGTCATTGTCCGGGGGCTGCGCGCTGTGGCCGATTTTGAATATGAATACCAGATGGTGGGCATGAACCGGCAGCTTGATGACGGCATTGAAACCGTTTTTCTGATGGCCGAGGCCGAGCATCAGGCCATCGCAAGCAAGCTGGTCAAGGAAATCGCGCGTCTCGGCGGTGATGTCAGCAAATTCGTAACGCCGCCGGTGCGCGCGCAACTGCTGGACAAGCTCGGACGCGACTGACGGTCAGCGGCCCTGCCGGCCCACAACGCCGATCATGTCGCGCAACCGGCAAGAAAATCCCCATTCATTGTCATACCAGGCGAGCACGCGGACCAGCGTGTCGCTTTGTACGCGCGTCTGATCTGTCGCGAAAATGGCGCTGTGCGGGTCGCGGGCAAAGTCGCGGGAGACCAGTTTGCGGTCGGTGATGCCGATGATGCCGTTCATCGGACCCGCGGCGGCGGCGCGCATCGCGTCATTCACCATTTCCGGGGTCACCGGGCGTGACACGTCGACGGACAGGTCTATGCAGGAGACATTGGGCGCGGGCACGCGGATCGCCTGGCCGGTGATGAGCCCGTCCAGTTCGGGGATCACCAGTCCCATGGTTTCGGCCGCCCCGGTCGAGGTGGGGATCATTGAAAGCCCGGCGGCACGGCCCCGGTAAAGGTCTGCGTGCGGCGCGTCATGCACTGGCTGGGACGTAGTATAGCAGTGCACCGTGGTCATCATGCCGCGCGTGATGCCAAAGACATCGTGCAGCACGCGGGCAACGGGCGCCAGACAGTTCGTCGTGCAGGACCCGTTGGAGATCAGGCGATCCTGCGGTGTGATTTTGTCGTGATTGACACCGTACACCACTGTGGGGCCATCGCCCTTGGCGGGGGCCGACAACAATACGCGGCCGGATCCGTTCCGGAAGTGGCGTTCGGCATCAGCGATACGGGTAAAATGCCCGCTGCATTCAAGGGCCAGATCCACATCGCTCCAGGGCAGATCCGCGGGGTCCTGGTACCCTGTCAGCCGGACCGGGCCGCGTCCGAAGGAAATCATCCCGCCCTCAAGCGTGACAGGATGCGGGAAGCGCCCGTGTACAGAGTCAAATTCGAGCAGATGAGCCAGTGCTTCAGCCGGGGCAGGGTCGTTGATGGCCACAACCTCAATGTCATCCGCGCCTGTTTCCGCAAGAACGCGCAGCAGCGTGCGCCCGATACGGCCAAACCCGTTAATTCCGATCCTGATGGTCATGTGGCCTCCTCAGCTGCCCGGCTTCGCACGCCTGGCGTCACCGCCAGAAGGCCATCCATTCAATCAGTTCAAGCAGCCTGCGCCCCAGAAACAGCAACACCTGGCCATTGTTCAGCGTCAGATCCAGCGCGCAGAGCGCAGCGATGACGATGCCCAGAACAACAGCTATTCGGTTGGTCATATCGGTCTCTCAACAGGCAATGGTCAGCAGCCGAAACTGCTGACCTCCTGTGGTCCGTATGACACCCGTTTCCCGGGCGGGCAAGGGTCAGCCGAGGCGGCCCATTGTAGCGGCGACATCCGCCATGCGCGCCGAGAAGGCCCATTCATTGTCGTACCAGGCCAGCACACGGACGGTGCGTCCGCCGACGACCTTGGTTTGTTCCGGCGCCACGATGCTGCTGTGCTCTGTGTGGTTGAAGTCCACAGAGACCTTGGCCTCAGGATCATAGGCCAGAACGCGCGACATAGGCCCGCTGGCAGCGGCCTCAAGTGCGGCGTTCACTTCTTCGACCGTGACGTCGCGCGCAGCTTCAAAGGTCAGATCCACTGCGGACACATTTGGCGTCGGAACGCGCATCGCTGTGCCATCCAGTTTGCCAGCAAGGTTCGGCAGAACTTCGCCCAGAGCCTTGGCCGCGCCGGTGGATGTCGGGATGATTGCCATAGCGGCGGCGCGCGCGCGGTAGAGATCGCTGTGGCGGCGGTCCAGCGTTGGCTGATCGCCGGTGTAGGAGTGGATGGTCGTCATCACGCCGCGTTCGATCCCGATTGCTTCGTCGAGGACCTTCGCCAGTGGCGCAAGGCAGTTCGTCGTGCAGGACCCGTTCGAGACTACTGCATCGGACGCGATCATGTCCCGGTGGTTCACACCGAACACGACGGTACGGTCCACGTTTTTAGCAGGGGCAGAGATCAGCACACGCCCGGCACCGCGATCGATGTGTGTGCGTGCTTTTTCACCGTCATTGAACTGGCCGGTGCATTCCAGAACGACGTCCACGCCGTCCCAGTCCAGCTCATTCAGATCATAGCTCGACATCATCCGGATCGGCCCGCGGCCAAGGTCCATTGTGTTGGCGCCGGTGACGATTTCGCCGGGGTAGCGCCCGTGCACGGAATCGTATTTCAGGAGGTGTGCGGCGGTTTCAACCGGCCCTGTGGCATTCACGGCAACAACGCTGATGTCGTTACGGCCCGAACTGACGATATGTGACAGGGTGCAGCGGCCGATCCGGCCGAACCCGTTGATACCCACTCTGATGGTCATAATCCACTCTCCGCCCTTGGTGTACCTTCGTATTCCCTGCTGTGCGTATAGCCGGGGCGGTCTGCGCGGGGAACGATAAAAACGTCCTGATTTCCGTATGTTAGCGTTAAAATTCATGTTAGCGATAACCGCCGGGCGCATATTCTGCTGTTCCGTGGACAAAAACGGTATTTACAGCGTTTGTTGACCTGTGCGCATAAATGATCCGCGGCTGCTTTTGGCTGCTTTGGTTAAGGGAACGGGCATAATGAGTGGTCTTCTTGCGCTTCTGGACGACGTGGCAGCGATAGCAAAGGTTGCGGCGGCATCGGTCGATGATGTGGTCGGGCAGGCGGCCAAGGCAGGCTCCAAAGTCGCGGGTGTGGTGATCGACGACGCTGCGGTCACGCCGAAATATGTCACCGGGTTTGAGCCAAAGCGCGAGTTGCCGATCATCTGGAAGATCACACGCGGATCGCTGTTCAACAAAATGGTGGTGCTGCTGCCGGCATTGTTGCTCCTGAACGCCTTTGCGCCCTGGGTGATCACGCCGCTGCTGATGCTGGGCGGGGCTTACCTGTGCTTCGAAGGGGCCGAGAAAGTGTATCACTGGCTCTGGCCGCACGGGGACAAGCACGTCGAAAAGGACATGTCTGTCGGTGATCCTGTTCATCTGGAAGAGACACGTGTCAAAGGGGCGATCAAGACAGACTTCATCCTGTCGGCCGAGATCATGACCATCATCCTGTCCAATATCGAGGCGAACAGTTTCTGGTTCGAGGCGGCGACACTTGCCTTTGCCGGTATCGCTGTGACCGTGCTGGTCTACGGGACGGTCGCGCTGATCGTGAAAATGGACGACATTGGTGTCTGGTGGGCAGCGAATGGTGTGACAGGTGCGGGCAGGGCCATGGGGCGCGGTCTGGTGCATGGCATGCCGGTGCTGCTTAAAGTGCTGACGGTGATCGGGACGGCGGCGATGCTGTGGGTTGGCGGCTCGATCATCATTCACGGGCTCAAGGCGCTGGGAATGCCAGGGATCTATGATGCCATCCACCATCTGGCCGTGGCGGTTGCCGGTGGCAGCGGATTTGGCGAATGGGCGGTTACGGCGCTCGTGGACGGGGTATTCGGCATTGTCCTCGGGATGCTGCTGATCCCGGTGGTCACGCGCGTCATCGGCCCCATGGTGCAAAAAATAACCGGCGCTGAGAGCGCCGGTCACTGAAGCCTTCAAAAAGGGCTGCGGATCAGGTGCGCGGATCCGGCTGCCATTTGCCGTCCAGAAGGTCGCGGACTTTCTGCGCAGTGGCTTCGGCGGTGATGCCAAATTCCTGATAGAGTGTGCCCGCCGGCGCAGAGGCACCAAAGTCGTGCATGCCGACAAAACCGGACTTTTCGCGTTTGCCCCGCTCGCCGAACAGCCATCGGTCCCAGCCGAACCGCACGCCAGCCTCGATTGCCACTCGGACCGGACCGCCGGGCAGAACCCGCTTGCGGTAGGCTTCGTCCTGCTCTTCGAAGAGCTCCCAGCAGGGCATGGAAACCACGCGTGTCCCAATGCCTTCGGCCTGCAGAATGTCACGTGCGGCAAGCGCGATTTCGACCTCTGAACCGGTCGCCATCAGAATGGCGCGGCGTTTGCCCTCGGCGTCCGCCAGAACGTAAGCACCCTGCGCCGTCAGGTTCTTGTTCTTGTGTTCGGTCCGTACGGTTTGAAGGCCCTGGCGGGTCAGCGACAGAACTGATGGCGTCTGTTTCTGTGTCAGAGCCAGTTCCCAGCTTTCGGCTGTCTCAATGGTGTCGGCGGGGCGGAACACATATGTGTTCGGCGTCGCCCGGCTGATTGCGAGATGTTCAACCGGCTGGTGGGTCGGGCCGTCTTCGCCCAGACCGATGCTGTCATGCGTCATCACGAAAACCGTGGGAATTTTCATCAGAGCCGCCAGACGCATTGCGGGGCGCGCATAGTCAGTGAAACACATGAACGTACCGCCATAAGGACGGACACCGCCGTGCAGCGCCATGCCGTTCATTGCGGAGGCCATACCGTGTTCACGGATGCCCCAGTACACATAACGGCCATCGCGGCTGTCCACATCGAACACGCCCAGATCGCTGGTCTTGGTATTGTTGGAGCCGGTGAGGTCGGCCGAGCCGCCCACAGTTTCCGGCATCACCGGGTTGATAACTTCCAGAACTTTTTCCGAACTCGCACGGGTGGCCAGTTTGGGCGCGGCCTCAGACATCTGTTTCTTGAAGGCCTTGACCGTGGCGCTCAGCTTTTTCGGAGCGTCCAACGCATAGGCACGGTTGAAGGTTTCGCGCTTGCCACGGGGCATTCTGTCGAAACGTTCTTCCCAGGCGCGACGAGCGTCGATACCGCGGGCACCGATCGCTTCCCATGCGGATTTTACGTCTGCAGGCACTTCGAACGGGCCGGTTTTCCAGCCCCATGCTGCTTTGGCTTCGGCGTTCTGATCTGCGTTGGTCAGTGCGCCATGACCCTTTGAGGTATCCTGTGCGGCATGCCCCAGAGCGATGTGGGTTTTGCATGCAATCATCGTCGGTTGATCGCTTTTTTTGGCTGCCGTCAGAGCCGCGTCAATTTCATCCGGGTTGTGGCCATCAATTTCAATCACTTCCCAGCCGGCTGACCGGAAGCGGCCGACCTGGTCAGTGCGGTCGGACAGGGTGACGGGGCCGTCAATGGTGATGTTGTTGTTGTCCCAGAGCACGATCAGTTTGCTCAGCTGGTGACGTCCGGCGAGCGTGATAGCTTCCTGGCTCACGCCTTCCATCAGACAGCCATCGCCCGCGATGACATAGGTGTGGTGATCCACAACCTTTTTGCCATAGGTCGCGCGCTGAATCTCTTCGGCCATCGCGAAACCAATGGAATTTGCGATACCCTGACCCAGCGGGCCGGTGGTTGTCTCAATACCCTTCGCATGACCATATTCCGGGTGGCCGGCGGTGATCGCACCCCACTGGCGGAAGTTTTTGACCTGCTCCAGGGTCATGTCCTCATAGCCAGTCAGGTGCAGCAGCGCATAAAGCAGCATTGAGCCGTGGCCTGCGGACAGGATGAAACGGTCGCGGTCCGGCCAGTCAGGGTTCGAGGCATCAAACTTCAGGTGTTTTTCGAACAGCACGGTCGCCACGTCGGCCATCCCGATCGGCATGCCGGAGTGACCGGAATTCGCTGCGGCAACTGCGTCGAGGGCAAGGGCACGGATAGCGGTTGCTTTGGACCAGTGGTCCGGATGCGCGGCGGCGAGAGCTTTGAGATCCACGGGATCAGTCATCCTTTTTCGGCTGTGCGGCCCGTCAGGAGCCGCGATCAGTGTCTGCGTCAGGGCGCTGCATATCAGTCACCCCGCAAAGATCAAGTAGGCGGGACAGGCGCGCAGGCGCCGGAACTTGAAGAAGGCCGCGCAAGTCGCTGATACTGCTGAACGGCGCATTTGTTGTGCTGCGCTGTTGCGGGTACGGTTAACCATGATTTCAGCGATTCGGCCCCGGTTTTTCAGGGTTTGGGGCGGTTTCGGAAGGGGTATAGACAGGCATGAGTGAGATTGACGAACTTCAGCGGCGCATAATGTCGGCGATGGACCGTGTGGCGCAGGGGCTGGACGGGCTGAATGCTGCCGATCCGGCAGAGGCGGATGCGCTCCGTCAGGAACTGGCGGACGAGAAATCGATCAACGCGGATCTGAAAGAGCGGATCGACGCGCTTGGCGCCCAGCACGAGAAAATTCTGCACGATGCCGAAAGCCGTGTGGCCTCCAAGATGGCAGACCTGGACAACCAGCTGCAGAAACTGCGGACCATCAACAAACAATTGTCCGAAGCCTGCGATGCCCTGCGCGCCGCAAATGCCGAAGGTGTCGGCGACCCTGAACTGATTAACAGTTCAATGATGACCGAGCTGGAGGCGATCCGCGCGATGCGCAGTGCAGAGATGGCAGAGGCGGGCGAGATCATTGCCGCACTGACGCCGCTGCTTGAACAGGCCGCGGGATCAGGTGAAAACGGGGGAGTGCAGTAATGCCGGAAGTCACAATCACCATCGGCGGCCGCGGTTTTGAGGTCGCCTGTCAGGAAGGCGAAGAGCATTACCTGCACACTGCGGCGAAACTGCTGGATGATGAGGCGCAGATCCTGGCAGATCAGGTCGGGCGCATGCCGGAGGCGCGAATGCTGCTGATGGCTGGTCTTATGCTGGCGGACAAAACGGCAAGTGTTGAGGAGCGTGTCGCCGAGGTTCAGGCAAAGCTGAACGAAAAGGACGCCGAGATTGCGGCCCTGCGGGAAGCTGCGGCGGAGCCGGAGCGGATTGAGGTACCGGTCGTGCCGGCCGCTGTCACGGACACGCTGGCCGAACTGGCCGCGCGGGCCGAGGCCATTGCGGAAGCGGTGGACGAGAAGAAACGCGCGTGATGCGCAGCCTTGCGGCCGTTCTTGCCATGGCAGGATCGCCGCTGCTCGCCGGAACGCCCGTTATCTATGACTGCGCCGATGCCGCGTTGGTTGTTGTCATTTATGACGAAAAGAACAGGGCGACTGTTCTCCTGAACGATGCGCACTTCGATATGACAGCAACGGTATCCGCCTCCGGTGCGCAATACCGCGCCCGGATGGGTGACGTGCAGGCTGTCTGGTGGTCAAAAGGGGATGAAGGTCTTCTCTTCTTCGAAGACGCGGGCGGGCGCGAACTGTCGCGCCCTGCCGGACAATGTGTGGCGCGCCCGGGCGCGCAGCCCTGATCAGCCGTTTGCTTCGCGGATTTTGTCCGCAGCGTCCTTGTCAAAGCCAACACCGTTGTCTTCGAAAAGCGTGTCCAGCTCGCCCGAAAGGGTCATTTCGGTGATGATATCGCAGCCACCAACGAATTCGCCTTTGACATAAAGCTGCGGGATAGTGGGCCAGTCGGAAAAATCCTTGATGCCCTGGCGAATTCCTTCGTCGGCCAGAACGTTTACGTCAGAATACTGGACACCCATATAGTTCAGCACGCCGGCTACGCGGCTGGAGAATCCGCACTGCGGCATCTCCTTGGTGCCTTTCATAAAGAGCACCACGTCGTTCGCGGTAATGGTATCCTGAATCTGTGTGTTTGCGTCAGTCATTGAACTCATCCTTCAGATGTCGGTGCCCTGCGGGCAGGTGTCTGTTGCGCGGTGTCAGTCCGGCGCTTTGGTCGTCAGCGCCAGGGCATGCAGCTCTCCGTGAGAGCCATCCATTTTGCCTTTCAGGGCCGCATAAACTGCGCGCTGCTGCTGGACGCGGTTCTTGCCGCGAAAGCTTTCGTCGACGACCATTGCGGACATATGAACACCGTCATCGCCTTCGACACGGATCTGCGCATCCGGAAAAGTCTGGCGCAGAAGGTCCTCGATTTCATTGGCTTGCATCGGCATGATGTTGCTCCCGTCCGTCTTTGATCCAGATGTAGTCGGGCCCGGGTCCGGGGACAAGGGCCAGATTAACGCAAAAGTCGGCGCGGGTATGGTGACCGGTCCCGTTTTCGGGCAGACATCACGCAGTGGCTGTTTCATAGTCTGCACGGGAGGTGCACCATGGACATTTCAGACAATGCACCGGAGCTGGCGCTGTCCTGGCACGAGGCAGGCCGGGGCGCGGTCCTGGCTACGGTGGTTGAAACATGGGGGTCTGCGCCGCGTCGCACGGGCGCGCAGCTTGTGATTGATGGCGAGGGCAATATGGAAGGCTCTGTTTCGGGCGGATGCGTCGAGGGGGCTGTGGTCCTCGAGGCAATGGATGCGCTGGAGAAGGGCGAGGAGCGGTTGCTGGAATATGGTGTCAGCGATGGCGACGCCTTTGCCGTTGGTCTGGCCTGCGGCGGCACAATCCGCATCCTGGTGGAACCGGTCGGTGCAGTGATGCCCGATGACCTTTTGCGGGATCTGGTGGCCGCCCGGGCGGCACAGAAACCTGTCGCTTATGAGGTCTATCCCGGTCAGAACAGACGCCAGCTGGTCACAGGGACTTACGCAGACCGTTTTGCGATGGACCGCTCGGGGTTTGAGCCGGAGGATGGTCCCTTTGTTGCGGTTCACAATCCGCCGCTCCGGCTGGTCATTGTTGGCGCGGTTCATATTGCGCAGGCGCTGGTGCCGATGGCGCGTCTCGCGAGATATGACCCGGTGGTCGTCGATCCGCGCGGCGCCTTTGGTTCTGAGGCGCGGTTTCCGGGCACGCGCGTGGTGGCGGAATGGCCGGACGAGGCGCTGGAGCAGATTGGCCTGCACAGCCGGACGGCAGTTGTATTGTTGACCCACGATCCGAAACTGGATGACCCGGCGTTGCATCTTGCCCTGCAGTCCCCGTGTTTCTACATCGGCGCTCTGGGATCAAAACGCACCCATGCTGCTCGTGTGGCACGGCTGGAAGAGGCCGGGTTCACGGAGGATCAGATCGCGCGTATCCACGGTCCGGTCGGTCTGGACATCGGCGCATCCGGCCCGCCGGAGATCGCGGTTTCAGTGATGGCTGAGATGACGCGTGTGCTGAGACGCGGTTCATGATTTTCGGTCCGGTTCCGGTCGATGCGGCCGAAGGAACAATCCTGGCGCATTCCGTCGGGCTGGGTGGTCGCGCGCGGCTGCGCAAGGGCAGGGTGCTGGACGCAGACGATATTGCACGCCTGAAAGATGCAGGCGTCGCCACTGTGGTTGCCGCTCAACCCGAGCCCGGCGACGTGACAGAGAACGATGCCGCCGCGCGCCTTGCGGCAGCGCTGGTTCCTGACGCAAAGGCGGCCGGTCTGACCCTGACAGAGCCCTTCACCGGTCGCGTCAATCTGCTGGCACAGGGACCTGGTGTTGTGGTTCTGGATGCAGAGGCTGTCGAAGCGGCCAACCGGATCCATCCCATGATCACGGTCGCCACGGTGCCACCGTTTCAGCAGATGCAGACGCGCGGCATGGTCGCCACGATCAAGATCATTTCCTATGCGGTGCCCGGGGATGCCCTGGCGGCTGCCTGTGATGCCGCAGCATCCGCGATCCGGATGGCAACGCCTGTTCTGCAGAACGTCCGCCTCATCGTAACGGATACGCCGGGTGGTGCCGGACTAAAGGGCGTTGAGGCGATTGCTGCCCGAGTTGCGGCATTTAACCTGACCCTGCCGGAGCCGGTCGTGGTGCCGCATGAGACCGGCGCCCTGGCCCACGCACTGCAGGAAACGACCGCCGATCTGGTCATGATCCTGACAGCCTCCGCCACGTCTGACCCGCATGATACGGCGCCGGAGGCGGTCCGCGCAGCAGGTGGGCAGGTGGAACGGTTCGGTATGCCCGTTGATCCGGGAAATCTTTTGTTTATCGGCGCAATCGGTGAAACATCCGTTATCGGACTGCCGGGATGCGCCCGGGCACCGGCTCTCAACGGGGCAGACTGGGTGTTGTCACGGCTGATCTGCGGTGTGCCCGTCAGTGCCGGCGACATCGCGGGCATGGGCGTTGGCGGCCTGCTCAAAGAGATCCCGTCGCGGCCGCAGCCAAGAGCGGGAAAACGCGCGATCTGAACCTGCGGTATACTGCTACTTTGTGCAGCGTGCTGAAAGGAATGAAATTTCCTGTTCTCAACGCAACCCTGCCGTGCTTAACTCCCCTCAGAAACCAACAAAAGTTTTCAGGGAGGAAACCATGGCACAGGTCTCAATGACCGTGAACGGGAAGGCCGCGTCCGGCGAAGTGGAAGGGCGCACGCTGCTGTCGTCGTTCCTGCGGGATACGCTCCAGCTCACGGGTACCCATGTCGGATGCGATACCAGTCAGTGCGGCGCCTGCGTGGTGCACGTCAACGGCGAGGCGGTCAAAGCCTGTACGATGCTGGCGGCAGAGGCAGCGGACGCAGAGGTGACCACAATCGAAGGTATGGCCAATGCGGATGGGTCCCTGAACGTCATCCAGCAGGCATTCCAGGACCACCACGGTCTGCAGTGTGGTTTCTGCACGCCCGGTATGGTGATGTCGGCCGCCGCTCTGCTCAAGGAAAACCCGACGCCGTCAGAAACGGAAGTCCGCGAGTATCTTGAGGGCAATATCTGCCGCTGCACCGGCTACCATAACATCGTCAAGGCGATCATGGCGGCGTCCGGACAGGACGTGAGCCAGGTTGCTGCCGAATAAAGCGTAACAGAGGGCAGCCTGTGGCAATGCTGCAGGCGGAAAAGCCCCGGGCGGACCAGATCCGCTGCAATTCCAGGGAGGAATGACATGCCGAAAGACAGTGGCATTGGCGCAAGCTCAAAGCGCCGCGAGGACGTCCGGTTTCTGACAGGGGCCGGCAATTATACAGATGACATCAACATCCACGGACAGGCGCATGTGTACTTTCTGCGCTCAGATATGGCACATGGCACGATCAACAGCGTCGATACATCAGCTGCAGAGGCGATGCCGGGTGTTGTGAAAATCTTCACCGGTGCAGATTTCGAGGCCGTCGGCGGCATGCCCTGTGGCTGGCAGGTCACCGACAAGCACGGCCAGCCGATGCAGGAGCCCAAGCACCCGGTTCTGGCGCACGGAAAGGTCCGCCATGTGGGGGAGCCGATTGCCGCTGTCGTTGCCGACACGCTGGAACAGGCCCGCGATGCGGCCGAAGCCATTGATGTGGACATTTCCGAACTGCCGGCCGTTGTCGATATGAAGGCGGCTGTCGGTGATGGTGCCACAAAGGTACATGATGATCTGACGTCAAACCTTTGTTATGACTGGGGCTTTGTCGAGGAAAACAAAGCGGCGACGGATGCAGCT
This sequence comes from Roseobacter sp. S87, assembly GCF_055693285.1. The sequence goes on along the minus strand of NZ_JBVFTR010000004.1, from coordinate 1,543,569 downwards.
TTTGAGGCTGCTGCGCATGTTACGACGTTGGAGCTGGTCAACAACCGTCTGGTCGCAAACCCGATGGAGCCGCGTGTGGCTGTGGGCGATTATGCCCGCGGGACAGGCGATCATACGCTGTATACCACCAGCCAGAACCCGCATGTGATCCGTCTGCTGATGGGCGCTTTTGTGCTGGGCATTCCCGAGCACAAGCTGCGGGTGGTGGCCCCCGATGTGGGCGGTGGTTTCGGCACCAAAATCTTCCACTATCAGGAAGAGGCTTTCTGCACCTTCGCCGCCAAAGCCTGTGGCCGCCCTGTCAAATGGACGTCGAGCCGGTCTGAGGCGTTTATGTCAGACGCCCACGGTCGGGATCACGTCACGAAGATCGAACTGGCGCTGGATGCGGACAACAATTTCACGGCACTGCGCACCGAGACTTTTGCCAATATGGGAGCCTACCTCTCAACGTTTGCACCCTCGGTGCCGACATGGCTGCACGGGACGCTGATGGCGGGCAATTATAAGACGCCGCTCATTTATGTGAACGTGAAAGCGGTCTTTACCAATACCGTGCCTGTGGATGCCTATCGCGGCGCGGGCCGGCCTGAGGCCACATTCCAGCTGGAGCGGGTGATCGACAAGGCAGCGCGTGAGCTTGGTGTTGATCCGATTGCGCTGCGCCGTCAGAACTTTGTGACTGAGTTCCCTTATGCCACGCCGGTGGCTGTCGAGTATGACACGGGGGACTACGTGGCTACGATGGACAAGCTCGAGGACATGGCCGACCTCAGTGGTTTTGAGGCACGGCGACAGGCGTCGGAGGCCAAAGGCCGGCTGCGCGGGCTCGGCGTGAACTGCTACATTGAGGCCTGCGGTATTGCGCCGTCCAACCTTGTGGGGCAGCTCGGCGCACGGGCGGGGCTCTATGAGAGTGCCACTGTACGGGTGAATGCCACCGGCGGCCTGGTGGTTATGACCGGCAGCCACAGCCATGGCCAGGGTCACGAGACGGCCTTCCCGCAAGTGGTGGCCGACATGATCGGCATTGATGAGAGCATGGTCGAAATTGTGCACGGGGACACCTCGAACGCACCGATGGGCATGGGCACCTACGGGTCCCGTTCACTGGCTGTCGGGGGCTCCGCGATGGTGCGTGCTACCGAGAAGATCATCGCCAAAGCCAAAAAGATCGCCAGTCACATTCTGGAGGCCTCGGAGGCGGATATTGAACTGAAAGACGGTGAATTCTCTGTTGCTGGTACGGACAAGTCCCTGGCCTGGGGGGATGTCTGTCTGGCAGCCTATGTTCCGCATAATTATCCGCTGGAAGATCTGGAGCCAGGGCTGGAGGAGACGGCCTTTTACGATCCGTCCAACTTTACCTATCCGGCAGGCGCCTATGCCTGTGAGGTCGAAGTGGATCCCGATACCGGCAAGGTGACGATCGAAGCCTTCACGGCGGTCGATGATTTCGGCAATGTCGTGAACCCCATGATCGTGACCGGTCAGGTCCACGGAGGGCTGGCGCAGGGTATTGGTCAGGCGCTTCTGGAGAACTGCGCCTATGACGAAAACGGCCAGCTGCTGAGCGCGTCCTATATGGATTATGCGATGCCGCGGGCTGATGACCTGCCGATGTTCGGGGTGGATCATTCGTGTCAGACGCCGTGCACGCACAACCCGCTGGGGGTTAAGGGCTGCGGCGAAGCCGGGGCCATCGGTTCGCCGCCGGCGGTGGTCAATGCGGTCGTTGATGCGCTGCAGTCGGCGGGTCGTGATGTGACGCATATTGATATGCCGCTCACACCGGCGCGTGTCTGGGCTGCGATGCAGAGCTGATCAGGACGGGGCGGGGGGCCAGCCCCCGGCGGCCCGGGCCGGGCCGCGCCCTCCGGGATATTTCTGGCCAGAAGAAACACTGGTTTTCTGGTCTGAGGAAAGGAAAGAAGATGTATAATTTTGATGTAGAACGCCCGGCTTCGGTTGCGGATGCGGCAGCAGCCATGGGCAGGGAAGACGCGCAGGCGCTGGGTGGGGGGCAGACGCTGATCCCCACGCTCAAACAGCGACTTGCAAGCCCTTCTGTTCTGGTGTCGCTGGGCGGTATTGCCGAGATGAAGGGCGTGTGCATGACCGATGACGGCCGGCTGGCCATCGGCGGTGCGACGACCCATGCAACCGTCACAACGAAGGCTGCGGGTCACTATCCGGGGCTTGCCGCCCTGGCCAGCCACATCGGAGATCCGGCGGTGCGTAACCGCGGGACGATTGGCGGCTCGCTTGCCAATAACGATCCGTCAGCCTGTTATCCGGCCGCGGCACTCGGATCGGGGGCGACGATTATCACGAACAGTCGTGAGATTGCAGCTGATGACTATTTCCAGGGGATGTTCACAACGGCACTGGATGAGGGGGAAATCATCACCGAGGTGCGGTTCCCGATACCTTCGGCGTCGAACTACCAGAAGTTCGTACAGCCGGCGTCGCGTTTTGCGCTTGTGGGCGTATTCGTTGCGAAGTTTGCAGATGGTGTCCGTGTCGCTGTCACCGGTGCGTCCAATGATGGCGTGTTCCGCTGGTCGGAGGCTGAGGCCGCCCTGTCAGCTGATTTCTCCGCCGGTGCAATTGATGGTCTGTCGCTTTCCGGTGGCGACATGATCAGCGATCTGCATGGCACCGGTGATTATCGTGCGCACCTGGTCGGCGTGATGACAAAGCGGGCCGTATCAGCCGCCAGCTGAAAAAGCCCGTCCTGAACAGTTCTGACCCCGCCCATTGTGGCGGGGTTTTCTTTTTCGCAATCTGACAGGCCCGGAATTCTGTTCGGACTGATGAAGGTTTTTCGGAACCGGCTTCAGAAATTTCTTGATTTGCGGCGCTTTTCTCCCAAAAGTTGCGTGAGGGCTGGCGAATGTCAGACAATTGACGGATGCCACGGCGGACGTCAGTAAACGCGGTTGCAAGAAGCGATGCCGCATGAACGTGGGGGGCACATTTACCGGAACCAGAGGCCTTAATGGCCCGCACCAGAGCCCGTCGCACGGGCACATGATTCATGGGAGGAATTATATGAACCTGAGACCTGATCCGACATTTTACCCGTCGCCGAAACTGGCGATGCAGGCGCCGGTCGAAAATTATGCATTTACGGTGATGCTGAGCCCGGATGGCTCGCAGTCTGACGGAATTGCTGTTGTTGACCTGAAGCCGGGCTCTGACACGTATGGTCAGATCGTGCACCAGGTGATCGTGCCGAACAAAGGCGATGAATTTCATCATTTTGGCTGGAACGCCTGTTCGTCGTCGCTTTCGCCGTTGTCCGGCCATGCATTCCTGGAACGGCGCTATCTGATTGTGCCGGGCATCCGGTCGTCGCGGATTTATGTGATCGACGTTAAGGAGCCGCTGAAAGCGCATATCCACAAGACGATTGAACCCGAAGAGCTCTTTGCAAAAACCGGCTATTCGCGTCCGCATACGATTCACTGCGGCCCCGAAGGCATCTATGTCTCCTGCCTTGGTGGCGGGGGTGCCGACGGCACCGACGGCCCTCCGGGTATCTTCATTATGGACTGCGAGACGTTCGAGATCATCGGCCAGTATGAAATGGATCGCGGCCCTCAGGACAAACACTATGACTTCTGGTGGAACCTGCCCCAGGACTACATGGTCAGTTCTGAATGGGGATTGCCGCCGCAGTTCGAAAATGGCGTTGTGGCCGAGGATCTGTTGTCCAACAAATACGGTCATTCCATCCATTTCTGGGATCTGCGCGCGCGCAAGAATATCCAAACCATTGATCTGGGCGAAAACCACCAGATGGCGCTGGAAATCCGACCCGCACATGACCCGAAAAAATCCTATGGGTTCTGTGGTGTGGTCGTCGACACGACAAATCTGCAGGGATCTATTTTTACCTGGTGGCGCGATGACGACGGCAAATGGCAGGCGAAAAAGACCATTACCATTGATCCGCGTCCTGAGAACCCGGATAACCTGCCGCCACTGCTCAAGGGGTTCGAAGCCGTGCCCCCGCTGGTGACAGACATCGACCTGAGCCTTGATGACAAGTACCTGTATGTCGCTTGCTGGGGGCTGGGGGAGATGCATCAGTACGATGTGTCCGACCCGATGAACCCTGTACTGGCGGGCAAGGTCGAAGTTGGCGGAATCGCGCGGGCAACGCCGCACCCGAATGGCAAACCTTTTGTCTACGGACCGCAGATGGTTGAGATCAGCCGCGATGGCAAGCGTGTGTACTGGACCAATTCTCTCTATTCCACATGGGACGACCAGTTCTATCCGGATGACGAAGGGGGCCAGATGGTGATGGCTGATGTGGGAGAAAACGGGGGTCTGACGCTGAACAAAGACTTCTACATCGACTTCCCCAAAGGCATGCGGTCGCACCAGATCAGGCTTGAAGGGGGCGATTGTTCAACCGACAGCTTCTGTTACCCGTCGGTCTGAGTGTTTGCTGACATGACATCTCTGACGGCCCTCTGGGGGGCCGTCATTTTTTCGGGCATCTATCACGGTGTAAACCCCGGGATGGGCTGGCCTCTGGCTGTTTCAGCGGCCCTGATGGAGCAGAACCCCCGTGCCCTGCCACGCGCGCTCGGCATGCTGGCCGCAGGGCATTTTCTGGCCATGATCGCGATCCTGCTGCCTTTCTCGCTGATGTTCTTCCTTGTGGAGTGGGAGGTCGAGATCCGGGTGGGCGCGGGCATCATCGTGGTAGCGATGGGGATCTACCTGCTGATCAACCAAAGGCATCCAAAAATACTGGCGCGCGTGCATCCCGCCCGCCTGGCGCTCTGGTCGTTTCTGGCGGCCATGGCGCATGGCGCGGGGCTGATGCTTGTCCCGATCTACCTTGGCATTTGTGCGATCGGACCGGATGAAACAGGGCACCTCGCGGCACAGACCCTTATGCAGGGGAATGTCGTGACTGCTTTTTCGGTTGCTGCGGCTCACACGCTGGCCATGACGGTGGCGGGCGGTATCATCGCGGCGGTCATCTACGTCTGGCTGGGGCTGCGGTTTCTGTCGCGCACCTGGCTGAACCTCGATGTGGTCTGGGCGCTCAGCCTGATCCTGGTGGGAGCCTTCGGTATCTGGTCAGCGCTCTATGGTCACTGAACGCGACTCACCCGCAAAGAAAAACGCCCCGTCCGGGGACAGGGCGTTCTGATCACAACGATTGCGAGCGATTATTTGGGCAGCGGCCCGATCAGCATCACCATCTGCCGGCCTTCCATCTTGGGAAAGTTTTCGACACGGCCAGCGTCTTTGGTGTCTTCGGCGACCCGCTCCAGCAGTTCCCGGCCGAGATTCTGGTGCGCCATCTCGCGCCCACGGAACCGCAGCGTGACCTTTACCTTGTCCCCGTTCTCCAGGAACTTGAAGACATTGCGCATTTTGACATCGTAGTCGTTCGTATCCGTATTCGGGCGGAACTTGACTTCTTTGATCTCAATTATCTTCTGCTTTTTGCGCGCTTCGCTCTCACGTTTCTGCTGTTCATATTTGAACTTGCCGAAATCCATGATTTTGCAGACGGGCGGATTGGCGTTTGGCGAGATTTCTACGAGGTCGAGCCCCGCATCATCGGCCATATCCATGGCCCGGGAAGGGGTAACGACCCCAACATTTTCACCATCTGCGCCAATCAGGCGGATTTCAGGAGCACGGATCTTGTCGTTTACGCGCGGGCCGGTGTCCCGTTGCGGCGGCGCGTTGTGTGGTCTGCGAGCGATGATGTCAGTCCTTTGATTGTTCGCGAATATGCGAAGGCAAATTAAACGCCTGGAGGGCGCACTTCAAGCGGCAAATTGGGCCGATATGCGCCGAAACGCACGGATTTCCCCCTTGTTGCTGGCTGGCCGATCTCTCAACTGTCAGGTCAGGAACAATCAGAGCCGGGCCGCGTTGGTCCGGCAGAGTTACGAGGGAGCAAAGCTATGAGAAATGTAATCTGGATCATTGTTGCCGCCGCAATTGCAGCTGGCGGGTGGTATCTTTACAGCGGGCAGACGCCGCAGGAGGTCGTGGACACGGCCACTGAAGAAGCTGCACCGGTTGCCGAAGAAGTGACCGAAGAAGCTGCCGAAGCAACAGAGGACACAGCCGAAGCTGCCGGGGAAGCCGCAGATGCCGTGACTGAGGCTGTTGAGGCTGCCACAGATGCAGCAGGGGATGCTGTTGACGCGGCGACCGACGCCGCTGAAAACGCGGCCGACGCTGCAGCGGATGCCGCTTCAGATGCGGTTGAGGCTGCTGATGAGGCAGTGGACAATGCGATCGATGCCGCAACGGATGCAGCACAAGCTGCAGTGGGTGCTGCGACAGATGCAGCAGGTGATGTTGCGGAAGGTGCCGCATCGCTGGTTGATCAGGCTGGTGATGCCGCCTCTGAGGCTGCAGACGCCGTCACAGATGCTGTGACGCCGACAACCGAAGACGCTGTGGCCGACACGCAGGAGGCTGTTGAGGAACTGGCAGACTCTGCAACTGAGGGCACAGAGACACCCGCTGCGGACGCACCTGATGCCAGCCTGCTGACGCCCGAAGGGTTCAATTTTGAGCGGGTTCAGGAAATGATCGAAAACTCCGACCTTGCTGCAACCCAGAAAGCGCTGCTGAGCAACGCGGTCAAACAGGCGCAGGACAGCCCCGAACTGCTGCAGGCGACGCTGGAACAGCTGCGGTCCGCACTGGGCATGTAACCCACGGTGGACGGATAGCCGGAAAACGAAAAGCGCGCTGCGGTCCCCCACAGCGCGCTTTTTTTAAGTGCCGTTTGATCGGTATCAGCCGACGAAGGCCTTCTCGACCACATAGTGTTTGGGGTCGGAGTTGGCGCCTTCTTCAAGGCCAAAACCTTCAAGGATCTCTTTCAGGTCGTTGTTCAGACCCAGTGACCCACAGACCATCGCGCGGTCTGTCTCCGCAGAAATCCCGTCGATCCCAAGTTCTGCGAACACCGTGCCATCTTTCAGAAGGTTGGTGATACGGCCCATTCTGGGGCTCTCCTCGCGGGTCGTGGTCGGGTAATATGTCAGCTTGGCCAGGTTCTCTTCGCCCAGCAGCTCCAGCATCATTTCATCCTTGCGCAGGTTCTCGATCAGCTCGCGCCCGTAATCCAGCTCCGCCACGTCGCGGCAGGTGTGGGTGATGATGATCTGGTCGTAATCCTCATAGGTCTGCGGATCGCGCAGCAGCGACGCAAAGGGCGCAAAGCCTGTCCCGGTCGCAAAGAACCACAGCCGCTTGCCGGGCAGCAGTGCGTCATGCACCAGGGTGCCGACCGGTTTGGGGCGCAGAATGATCTCGTCACCCGGCTGGATGTGCTGCAGTTTTGATGTCAGCGGTCCGTCCTGCACTTTGATCGAATAGAACTCCAGTTCCTCATCCCAGGACGGTGACGCGATGGAATAGGCGCGCAGCAGTGGTTTCTGCTTGCCGGTTTCGGGGTGCGGGTCGCCCATCAGGCCGATCATCACAAATTCGCCCGACCGGAACCGCAGCGATGCGGGGCGGGTCACGCGGAATGAAAACAGACGATCCGTCCAGTGTTTTACGGACGTCACTGTCTGCGCATCGGGAAGGGTGGGAACTTTAACGGCGGTAGCTTCGGTCACAGGTGTCTGCTCGGTCATGAATGTGTCAACGCAGGCTTACACCTGCGCGCTCCTTATAGAAAGTATTTTCGGGGTTGGGGAAGGCGGCAATCAGCCGCGCGGGGCAGGGGCCGATCCTGTACCGCGCAGACGCGCCTGATAGTGATGCGCCTGCCAGTTGGCGCGGAAGAGCCACTGGTCCTCCGGTTGTCGCGCGGCAAGTTCATCAGAAATCTCGACTTCGTCAAAACCGGACCGGCGGGCCATGGCATACTGGTCTGCCAGCACATGACCCTTTGCCCGCAGCCGGCCCTGGTAGCCGCGCAGACGCAACGCACGCGCAATGGTAAAACCGCGCCCGTCGGCAGACGACGGGAAATCAACGCGGATCATCTTCAGCCCGTCACACAGAGGAATGTCCGCGGGATCAGTGTCAGAGGGCACATCCAGCGCATCGGCGTCATTCGCGGCACCCAGTGCCACAAAACCTTCGTTCCAGTCGTCTGCAGCAAAGCCGCTGTCCTGAACCAGTGTTGTCATGTCTCATCTCCTTGGCGGACCACTTTGCCGTTGGCGAAATGGATGCCGCATTCGTCTTTGTCGGTGTTGCGCCAGCGCCCGGCGCGGGGATCTTCGCCCGGGGCGACCGGCGTGGTGCAGGGGGCACAGCCGATCGAAGGGTAATTCTGTACAACCAGCGGGTGCCGGGGCAGGCGGTGTTCTGTGATGTATGCCTGCACATCCGCGCGGGACCACCGGGACAGCGGGTTGACCTTGATACGGTCCGTGCCGGGTTCGGCCTCGAAAAACTCCAGTGCGGCACGCTTCCCGTTCTGGAACCGCTTGCGCCCTGTGATCCAGCCGTTGCTGCCTGCCAGAGCCGCCTGCAGCGGTTCTGTTTTGCGCAACGAGCAGCAGGCATCCGGGTCGGTCCGGTGCAGCAGGCCGTCCGGGTCGCGCTGTGCCGCATCGGCGCTGCGCAGGATACGCAGGTTGCGCAGGCCCAGCGTGGTTGCGATGTCCTGCTGATAGGTGAGCGTTTCCTCAAACAGCATTTCGGTGTCGATGAAAATCACCGGAATGTCCCTGTCTGCTTCCGCGGCCAGGTGCAGCAGAGCGACCGATTCCGCACCAAAGCTGGAGACTAGACGCAAGGGCGTAATCGCGGACAGAGCCGTCCGGATTACGTCGCGGGCGCATTTGCCCGCGACCTGCGCGTTCAGATCAGCAACCAGGCCTGCCAGCGCGTCAGAGACCGGAGCCTCCGACTGCGCCCCGGCGACAGAAGGGTGAAGATCAAGCGGCATTGGCCTGTGTCTCCGGGTAAAGGGCTGCCTTGAAGGGCGCGAGGCCAAGCCGGCGATAGGTCTGCAGGAAAGTTTCGCCGGGCTCATCGCGCAGATCCAGATAGGCGAGAACCAGACGTTCAATGGCCGGAATGATCTCTTCAGCAGAGAAACCCGGACCTGCACGTTCGCCGATGCTCGCATCTTCCGAGCCGTCACCGCCCAGCGTGATCTGGTAGTTTTCCACGCCCGCGCGGTCGAGACCAAGGATGCCGATGTGACCAACATGGTGGTGACCACAGGCATTGATGCAGCCCGAGATTTTGATTTTGAGCGGGCCCACGTCATGTTCCAGCTTCAGCTCATCAAACCGTGTCGCAATTTCCTGAGCGATCGGTATGGAACGGGCCGTGGCCAGGGCACAGTAATCCATTCCGGGACAGGCGATGATGTCCGAGATCAGGCCGATGTTTGCGGTGCCAAGGCCGGCCTCTTTCAGGCGCGCATGGATCGCCGGCAGATCCGATTTATGTACGTGGGGCAGGATCACGTTCTGTTCGTGGCTGATGCGCAGTTCATCATGACCATATTCGCGGGCCAGTTCCGCCATCACACGCATCTGCTCAGATGTCGCGTCACCGGGCGTTTTGCCATGTGCCTTGAGGCTGATCGAGACGATGGCATAGCCGGGCGCGCGGTGGTCGTTCAGGTTCGTATCCGCCCAGGCGCGGAACACCGGATCATTGGTGTAGGCGCTCTCAAAGGCGGCGAGTGACGTTTCGCGGAACTTTGGGGCTGCAAAGTCGCTCTCGATGGCGGCCAGCATCTGCTGATCCACGCCGGTAAAGAGCGGGCGCACCAGTGCAAAGCGTTCCTCGACCCGCGCACGGATGTCATCAAGGCCGTTTTCATGCACGGTGATCTTGATACGCGCTTTGTATTTGTTGTCGCGGCGGCCCAGCACATTATAGACGCTGACGATGGATTCCAGGTAGGGCAGGAGGTCTTCCTGCGGCAGGAATTCCCGGAGCACCTTGCCGATCATCGGGGTGCGGCCCAGACCGCCACCGACGATGACTTCGAACCCTGCCTCGCCGTCGCGCTCGACCATGCGCAGGCCGATGTCATGCGCCTTTGTCACCGCGCGGTCTGTGGGCGAGCCCGTCACAGCCACTTTGAATTTGCGCGGCAGGAACTGGAATTCCGGGTGGTCGGTGGACCACTGGCGGATCAGTTCAGCCACAGGGCGCGGATCTGCGATCTCGTCGGCGGATGCGCCGGCGAAATGGTCCGCCGTCACGTTGCGGATGGTGTTGCCGGAGGTCTGGATGGCGTGCATCTGCACTTCAGCCAGTGCGTCGAGCATATCAGGGACATCGCGCAGTTCCGGCCAGTTGTACTGGATGTTCTGACGCGTCGTGAAGTGGCCGTAGCCTTTGTCCCAGCGGTCGGCAATGTCTGCCAGTTTATGCATCTGACGGCTGTTCAGTGTGCCATAAGGGATCGCCACCCGCAGCATATAGGCATGCAGCTGCAGATAGAGGCCGTTCATCAGGCGCAGCGGCTTGAATTCATCCTCGGTCAGCGAGCCGTCAATGCGGCGCTCAACCTGCGAGCGGAACTGAGCATTGCGCTCCTGGATAAAGGCGGCGTCGAAATCGGTATAATTATACATGGGCCTGAGCCTCCTGTTTGCCGTGCGCGTAGTTGGAAGGGCCGGTGGCGCGGAAATCTTCGCGGAAATGGGTAGGTTTCGGCGTGTCGCCTGAGGCATCCACATCCGCCAGATAGACACCAACCACACGGTCGGTCTGCTGGCTGGCATCAATAAGGCGCAGATCAGCGTCGGCCTCATCTGTAAGTACTTCGGCTTCAGCCAGGAGCCGGGTCCAGCCGCCTGCTGTCTGATAGATCACATCGCCTTTGAGAAGATCATTGGCGGTAACAACTTTGGGGGTGAATGCGCGGGCCATTTAAAGCGCCTCCTGCGTTCTGATGGAGTGTTCGGGGAGAGTGTCAACAAGGCGGCGGCGTGCTGCTGCAGCCTCGCGCGGGGCAAGACCGTAGAAAGTGAGCGCCGGTCCGTCCATTTTCGCGGCTTCCAGTGCAGCGGGCAGGGCGTCTAGTGTGGTTTCCAGCACGCGCTGCTCCGGCCGGGAGGCGTTTTCGATAATGGTCACGGGCGTGTGACGATCCGCACCATGCATGATCAGACGGCCCTGGATGAACCTCGCCGACTTCTTGCCCATGTAAATGGCGGCCACCTCGCCCGGGCGGGCCAGGGTGTTCCAGTCGTGATCGGCAAATCCGCGGGTGTCGTGACCGGTCAGGAACCGAACCGAAGAATTGCGGCCGCGCTTTGTCAGGCTCTGCCCGATTTCAGCAACAGCGGCGGAGGCGGACGTGATACCAGGCACGATGTCCCAGCTGATGTCATGCGCGTCCACGGCGTCGATCTCTTCGTCAAGCCGGCCAAAAACGGTGGCATCGCCGGATTTCAGGCGCACCACCTGTGCTCCCTGTCTGGCGTGCTCCACGATCAGGTCGTTGATGTCTTCCTGCTTCATGGACGGGCCAAAGCCCTCTTTTCCCGCGTCGATCATAACGGCCTCGCGGCGGGCCAGTTCAAGCACGGGCTGGCTGATCAGACGGTCGTGGATCACCACGTCGGCTTCGTCCAGCACGCGGCGTGCTTTCATGGTCAGAAGATCGGGATCGCCCGGACCTGCGCCGACAAAATGCACGTGACCGGCGCGGGCTTCACGGTTCAGGTGATCGGCCAGGAGGCTGTCGAGCCCTTCGCGCACTTTGTGCTCGCCGCCACTGATCGCGGCCGGACCCGCATTGAAGTAGTAGTCGCGCCAGAAATCACGGCGGGCGCGTCCGAACGGCAATGCCTCGGCCACTTTGCGGAAACCTTTGCCGATGCGCGCAAGCGGACCGAGTGCCGCCGGCAGGCGTTCCTCAAGATCAGCTTTGATCGCACGGGCCAGTACCGGGGCGGCGCCCTCAGTACCGATGGCAATTGTCACGGGGTCGCGGTCAACAATAGCGGGGGTGATAAACTCGCTGTCCTGCAGATTGTCGACGACATTGATCAATGCGCTATCAGCCCGGGCGATTTCGACGGTGCGCGCGTCTTCGGTCTCATCTTCATCAGCAGCATAAAAGAGTGCGGCACAAAGTGTATCGCCAGGCGCCATTGCGCGCCGGACCAGCCGCAGCTTTCCCTGTTCGGCCCAGTCTTCGATCTCACGCGCAGGTGCCGGGCTGAAGACCGTAATATGTCCCGTGGACTTCATCAGAAGCCGCAGTTTTGCCAGAGCGGCGTCACCGCCACCGGACAACACAATGCGCCGGCCTTCGACACGCAGAAAGATGGGGAAATGATCCATTGGTCGACTTTCTCTGATTTCTTGGCCTCAATATAGGAAATATTCCCGGTATTTTGCCATATGCGACGGTTGAAAAGGACGAATGTTCTGATTTATAGATCAGGGAGAACAAATACCCGTATTCAGAGGAGATGGTGGAATGGCAGTTCGGATGGATGACACAGACAGGAAAATCCTCGCAGAGCTGCAACGCGATGCAGGCCAGTCTCTGGACGAAATCGCGGCAAAAACAGGTTCTTCCAAGACGCCGGTCTGGAACAGGATTCGGAAAATGCGCGATGCTGGAATCATCGGACAGCAGACCTTTGTGCTGGATGCGGAGGCGCTCGGGTTTGAGGCCTGTTTCTTTGTGCTGATCCGCACATCCGAGCATGAAGCGGACTGGCAGGCCCGTTTCCTGCAGGCACTGCGCGACAGACCGGAGGTGCAGGAAGCACACCGGCTGGCAGGCGATATCGACTATATTCTGAAAGTAAGGGTAAAGAACGCGCGCGCTTACGATGCGTTCTATCAGGCGCTGATCTCAGAAGTGAGGGTGCACAATGTGACGGCGCTGCTGTCGATGGAAGAGATCAAATCCACCACAATGCTGCCTCTGGACAGCTGATCCGAAGGCGCGGCTGCGCCGCATTTTTTCGGTGGTCCGCATGCATGTGCATGCGGTGGGACGGCGTCAGACCGTGACCATCAGCCGGGTCAGCCCATGAAAATGGTACATGTCCGCATACTCCGGGGGTGCTGCCAGTGTTAGGTCCGGATACCGGCGGAACAGGTGCTGCAGTCCCATCTGCAGTTCGAGACGCGCCAGTGGGGCACCGACGCAGAAATGCAGCCCGCCCCCGAAAGCCGAATGTGTCTGTGTCTCACGGAACGGATCAAAGGTGTCTGGCTCCTGCCACCGTGACGGATCCCGACCGGCACTGCCCAGCATCAGGGCCACCTGCTGCCCCTTCTGCAGAATATGGTCGCCAACTCTGATGTCTTCATAGGCGTAGCGTGTGAACATATGCAGCGGCGGATCGAACCGCAGCACTTCTTCGACCGTGCCGGCAATCCGGTCATCGGTGAAGGCGTCAGGTCCTGTACCATTTTCCAGCAGGCATTTTACCGCGTTGCCCATTGTGTGAACGGTCGCCTCATGCCCGGCATTCAGCAGGAGCACACAGGTGCCGATCATCTCGTCGCGAGTCAGACGATCGCCGTCTTCCTTAGCGGCGATCAGTTCGGTGATCAGGTCGTCACCGGGTGATGAGCGACGGCGCTCGATATATGCTGACAGAAACGCAGAGAATTCTGTGGCGGCAGTGTTCGCGGCCGTCTCAGTGGCGCGGTCCCGGCCGGCCTGGTACATCGCGACCATGGTGTTGGACCAGCGCAGCAGGTCCTGCGATATCTCTTCGGGCACACCCAGCAGACGGGCAATGATCCGGACGGGCAGTTCAGTGCAAAAGGCGGGAATGAGATCGAAGGCCCCGGTGTGCGGGAAACGGTCCAGCAGGTCGGCACAGATTTCGTCAATGTCAGGGGCCAGCGCCCGGATCCGGCGCGACGTGAAGGCGCGCAGCACCAGCCCGCGCAGCCGCGTGTGGCGCGGCGGTTCCAGATCCAGCATGGAATGGCGCTCAACGGCATCAAAATCCGTCAGATGTTCAGGAACCGGCTGCACCTGATCGGCCGGGCAGGCGCGTCCCAGCCGGCGGTCGCGGAGCAGTGCGCTGACCGTGTCTGCGTCAAACACAGCCATCATGCCGTAATCATCCCAGTACCGGACCGGATCACCGGCCAGCACCTGTGCGTAAAGGGCATAGGGGTTCTGTACGAAGGCGGGGTCAACCGGGGACTGGTGCAGTGTTTTCATCGTGGCAGATAAAGCCTCTGTGCACTGGCCAAGGCAAGAGGTGCTTTGTAGTCTGCCGGCATGAAACGGCCATTTCTGCACCGGATTGCTTTGATCGGCGTCTTCCTGATCGCCGTCGCCGCGCTGTCAGCGGGGGTCTGGAGGTATGGCTACCTGCAGGCACTCGATCAGCTTGCGCGCCAGGGGCGCGCTGACCTGGCACTGGCCAGCGACCGTCTTGTCGGACAGCTTCAGCGGTACCGTGAACTGGCCGTGCTGCTTGCAGATCACCCGGTGATGGAGGCCCTGGCCCGTGGTGAGGATCAGGCGGCAGCCTCCGAACTGTTTCTTAACGTGGCCGACAAGACTGCGGCGCTCGATGTGATGTATGTCGATGCGGCCGGACTTGTGGGTGCGGCTGCACATATCGCCCCGGGCGCTGATCTGAGTGGTGCATCCTATATCCGCAGGTCCCAGCAGGGTGCGCTGGGGTGGGGGCACGCCATCGGGTCGCCGCTGCAGGCCCGCGCCTATTATTATGCAGCGCCGGCATTCGGCGCGGACGGGCGGGTGACTGGCAGCGTGGTTGTGGCGGTCAGCATTTCTTCGATTGAGGATGCATGGCGGGGTGGTTTCCGCTCGGTTTTCTTTACGGATGATGCAGGTGCCGTCTTTGTGACCAACCGTACCGATCTGGTGGGCTGGACAAGGTCACCGGACGGTGCGGGTCTGCAACCGGATGACGGACGGACGCTGGCGTTTGACAGCTATGAAACCGGTGGGCACGAGGTCTGGCAGGTGGGCTGGGGCCCGTATTTGCCGGAGAATGCGCTGCATCTGACCAAACAACTGCCGGTGATCGGGCTCACCGGGGAAGTGCTGCTCGATGTGACACCGGCGCGGCGGCTGGCGGCATTGCAGGCGGCGGCTCTGGCGGCCCTCTGTCTCGCATTCGGTGCCCTGCTTTTTCTGGCGACGGAACGCCGCCGGACCCTCGCCGTGGCGAATATGGCGCTGGAAGAGCGCGTGGCGCGGCGTACGGCCGCCCTGTCGGAGACCAACGCAGCGCTGCGTGCCGAAGCGGCAGAACGCGAAGAAGCGCAGACGGCACTGGCACGGGCGCAGGAGGATCTGGCCCGTGCCAGCCGTCTGAGCGCGCTGGGGCAGATGAGCGCCGGGATCAGCCATGAGCTGAACCAGCCGCTGATGGCCATCCGGTCGTTTGCGGAAAATGCGGTGCAGTTCATGGACCGCGATCAGCCGGAACGGGCGGCGGAGAACCTGACGCGCATCTCTGATATGGCACGGCGCATGGGCCGGATCATCAAAAACCTCAGATCCTTTTCGAGGCAGCAGACCGAACCGGTGACGCGGGTGGATGTCGTTGCCGCACTCGATACAGCGCTGGAAATGACCGGCCCGCGGCTTCGGGATCTGCAGACCCGGGTTAGTTTTGAACGCCCTGACGCGCCGGTCTGGGCTCAGGGTGGCGAGGTGCGCCTGGTGCAGGTCTTTGTAAACCTGCTGACGAACGCACTGGATGCAATGAAGGACGCCGGGAGTCCCGCGCTTGAGATCGCGATTGAACAGGGAGCAATGCTTCAGATTTCCGTCCGTGATTTCGGACCCGGCATTGCCGAGCCGGAGAAGGTTTTCGATCCGTTCTATTCGACCAAGGAAGTCGGGGCGTCAGAGGGAATGGGCCTCGGTCTCTCCATTTCTTACGGGATTATCCAGAGTTTCGGCGGCGACATCCGGGTAGAGAACTGTGACCCCGGCGCCAGGTTTGTCGTGGGCATACGCCCCTGGGAAGCGCAGGAGGCGGCATGAAGCAGGTATTGCTGGTCGATGACGACGCGCCGGTGCGCGATGCGCTGGCGCAGACGCTCGAGCTGGCTGATCTGCAGCCGGTGACAGCGGGGTCCTTCGTGGCGGCGCGCGATCACATTACCCGCGGGTTTGAAGGGGTTGTCCTGTCTGATCTGCGGATGCCGGGGCGCGACGGGTTCCACCTGCTGGCCTATGCCCGTGAGCAGGACCCGGAACTGCCGGTTATTCTGCTGACAGGTGAGGGTGATATTCCCACTGCGATGAAGGCTGTCGAGCAGGGCGCTTTTGACTTTCTGGAAAAACCCTGCGCGCCTGCTGATCTGCTCGCTGTGCTGGAGCGGGCTCTGAAAACGCGCCAGCTGGTGCTGGACAACCGCCACCTGCGCGCGCTGGTGGCCACCGGTGATCCCGCAGCGCGGATGCTTTTTGGCACGTCGCAGCTTGCTGAAGGTCTGCGGGGGCGGGCACGCCGTGTGGCACTGGCGGAGACCGAAGTTCTGGTCACGGGTGCACCTGGCACGGGCATTTCCAAGGTCGCAGAGGTGATCCATCTGTGTTCGGCACGCTCCAAAGCG
Organism: Roseobacter sp. S87; assembly: GCF_055693285.1. The sequence continues at coordinate 1,527,039 of NZ_JBVFTR010000004.1, read as the reverse complement.
CCCTTTGTCAAACGGGCGGGAGCAGCGCTGAGCGCCGATGAGCTGCCTAATGTGCTTGAGGCGGCACGAACGGGCAGTCTGTTTGTCGACGAGATCACGCTGATGCCGGCGCAGACGCAGCTGGCGCTGGTTGAACTGCTGGACGCCGGGGTGTCCACGCGTGTTATCGCAGGCTCTCACAGGGATCTGCAGGAAAGTGTGGCTGCGGGTCAGCTTAACTCTGAACTGTACTATCGGTTCGAGGGGGCCACAGTGCGGATCCCTTCGCTGTCAGAACGCCCCGAAGACATCCCGGTCCTCTTCCAGCACTATGTGGCTCAGGCCTGTGAGCAGGCAGGTCTGGAAGAGCCTGAAATCACACCCCAGATCGTCGCCGGACTGATGGCGCGCGACTGGCCCGGAAATGCCCGGGCGCTGATGTCCGAAGCGATGCGGTTTGCCCTCGGACTGGCCGCTGAGGAAAAGAATGACACATCGCTGGGGCTGGCTGAACAGATGGCGCAGGTCGAACAGAGCCTGCTGGAACAGGCGCTGCGCAGAACAGGCGGCCAGGCCAGCCGGGCAGCCGAGGCGCTGAAACTGCCGCGCAAAACTTTCTATGACAAACTGGCCCGTTACGGGATTCTGCGCAGAAGATTACCGCGCCGACTAGTGTGCGAAAATCCGCACAGCATGCAAAATAGCTGTGCGGGAATTCGCACATCAGCAATATCTGAAGTGTTTCGTGCGCTTTGTGAAATGCGAATAACTATCAGAAAAAAATAGATAAAAACGATGAGGTCCCGCCCGTCAACACAGCGCTTGCAGCACCAAGGTTAACACTGTTTGATATCGGCAGCGCACCGCGAACCGGTGCCTGACAAACGTCTGAAACAGACTGACTTCCTGGGAGGAAACCAATGAGAATGATCACAGCAGCGCTCACCGCGCTGACACTGAGCGTAAGCGCATCCGCTGTTGCGGCGGCCTGTGACGATGGCGAAGTTGTCATCAAATTCAGCCACGTGACAAACACCGACCGCCACCCCAAGGGGATCGCGGCAACTCTGCTGCAGGAACGTGTGAACGAAGAAATGAACGGGAAAGCCTGTATGGAGGTTTTCCCGAACTCGACACTCTATAATGACGACCAGGTGCTCGAAGCGCTGCTGCAGGGCGATGTGCAGATGGCAGCACCATCGCTGTCAAAGTTCGAGCAGTTCACCAAAGTCTTCCGCATCTTTGACCTGCCTTTCATGTTCAAAAACATCGACGCTGTTGATGCATTCCAGAACTCTGACACAGGTCAGGCGATGAAAGAATCCATGACGCGCCGTGGTCTGATCGGTCTCGCGTTCTGGCACAATGGCATGAAGCAGATGTCAGCCAATGTACCGCTGAACAGCCCCTCTGATGCAGATGGCCTGAAGTTCCGCGTGCAGAACTCCGACGTGCTCAAGGCGCAGATGGCTGCTCTGGGTGGCTCACCCCAGCCGATGGCGTTTTCTGAAGTGTACGGCGCGCTGCAGACCGGCGTTGTCGACGGCCAGGAGAACACATGGTCCAACATCTACGGCCAGAAGTTCTTTGAAGTGCAAGACGGCATCACTGAAACCAACCACGGCATCATCGACTACATGGTTGTGACCTCCACGGACTGGTGGGACAGCCTTGATGGCGACGTGCGGGACCAGCTGGCAACTATCGTGGCCGAAGTGACGGAAACGCGGAACGCAGAATCCACAGCTGTGAACAACGAAGCCAAAGCGGCCATCATCGAGGCGGGCGGCGTTGTGCGCCAGCTGGATGATGCACAGCGTGCTGAATGGGTCGCCACCATGAAGCCGGTGTGGGACCAGTTCAAGGATGACGTTGGTCAGGAAAACATCGACGCAGCCCAGGCGATCAACGCCGGGTTCTGAGACCGCTGACAGGCGACAGCCCGGTCCCGCCTGTGCGGGGCCGGGTTTTTTGAAAGGAGGAGGGGGCCGATGGCGCATTCATACGAAGCGGAGACGCTGCTGGGAAGGATCGTCAATGAGATTGAGGAAACCGCAATCGCAGTGATCCTCGGGCTGATGACGATACTGACATTCATCAATGTTGTCCTGCGCTATGGATTCAATACGGGCATCATCTGGGGGCTGGAGGCCGTGACCTTCCTGTTTGCATGGCTGGTGCTTTTTGGCGTGAGCTACTGCGTCAAGGTCACGGCGCATCTCGGTGTGGACGCGGTGATCAACCTCTTCTCACCCCCCGTGCGCCGCGTTCTGGCACTGGTCGCAGCAGCGGTGTGCCTCTCTTATGCGGCACTGGTGTTTAAAGGCGCCTGGGACTACTGGGCCCCCTTTGCGGGATTTAATGCAACGTCAGGCCGCTGGTTCCCCACAGGCTTTGAGAACAGCCGGGACCAGGCCTGGTACGAAGTTGTGGATATGCCGATGCCTGAGTGGCTGCGCTGGATCGAACCCATTTTCAACATGGGCGAAGAATACGAGAAAATTCCTCGGTTCATCCCCTACGCCATGCTGCCCTTTGGGATGGCACTGCTGCTCTTCCGTTTCATTCAGGCGACGGTTCGTGTCTGGAACGGCACCCAGACCAGCCTGATTGTCAGCCACGAGGCCGAAGACGAGGTTGAGGCCGTCAAACACATGAACGCAGGGAAGTAAGCCATGGAAGTTGCAATTCTTTTCGCCATGGTCGTCGGGCTGATGCTGATCGGCGTGCCGATCGCTGTCAGCCTGGGCATGTCCTCCATTGTCTTCCTTCTGGTGCTCAGTGACACCTCGCTGGCGTCTATTGCGCAGACGCTGTTTCAGGCGATGGCCGGTCACTATACGCTGCTGGCGATCCCGTTCTTCATCCTGGCGTCGTCCTTTATGTCGACCGGGGGTGTGGCCCGGCGGATCATCCGGTTCTCCATCGCACTTGTGGGTCACCTGCCGGGCGGACTGGCCATTGCGGGCGTGTTTGCCTGTATGCTCTTTGCAGCGCTTTCCGGGTCGTCACCGGCCACGGTTGTGGCGATTGGTTCCATCGTGATCGCAGGTATGCGCCAGGTCGGCTACACCAAAGACTTCGCGGCGGGCGTCATTGCTAACGCGGGCACCCTGGGCATTCTGATCCCGCCGTCCATCGTGATGGTCGTTTATGCCTCCGCCACGGATGTTTCGGTGGGGCGCATGTTCCTGGCGGGCGTCATTCCCGGGCTGATGGCGGGGACCATGCTGATGGTTACCATTTACATCATTGCCAAGATGCGGGACCTGCCGCGGGGCGAATGGCGCGGCTGGAGTGAAGTGTTCGAGAGCGGGCGGGAAGCCGGCTGGGGCCTCTTCCTGATCGTGATCATTCTGGGTGGCATCTACGGCGGTATTTTCACGCCAACTGAGGCGGCGGCGGTGGCTGCGGTTTACGCCTTCTTTATCGCCTGTTTTGTCTATCGGGACATGGGGCCGCTGCACACGGAAGGGGACGACACCCGGAACCTGTCGCTGCTGCAGAAACCAGTGGCGCTTGTGACGGCATTTTTCCACCGCGATACAAAGAACACGCTATTTGAAGCGGGCAAGCTTACCGTCACGCTGATGTTCATCATCGCAAATGCGCTGATCCTGAAACACGTGCTGACAGATGAGCAGATACCACAGCAGATTGCAGCGGCGATGCTGGATGCCGGTTTCGGACCGGTTGTCTTTCTGATCATCGTGAACGTGATCCTGCTGATCGGCGGGCAGTTTATGGAGCCGTCAGGGTTGCTCGTGATTGTGGCACCGCTCGTGTTTCCCATCGCGATCGAGCTTGGGATTGATCCCATCCATCTTGGCATCATCATGGTCGTCAATATGGAGATCGGAATGATCACGCCTCCGGTGGGTCTGAACCTCTTTGTGACCTCAGGCGTGGCCAATATGCCGATGTGGGCGGTGGTGAAGGCAGCTTTGCCCTTTACTGCTGTGCTGTTCGTGTTCCTGATCATGGTGACCTACATTCCCATCATCAGTACATGGTTGCCGACGACCGTTATGGGGCCGGAGATCATCGTGAAATAGCCAGGCGGGGGCTCTGCCCCCGCGCGTGCCGCGCTCCCCCGGGATACTTGTCGCCAGAAGAAACTCTCAGCTGGCGGCAAGTGCCGATATGATCGGCGAGAAGTCCTCTGTTTTGAGGCTCGCGCCGCCAACGAGGGCGCCGTCGACCTCCGGTGTGCCGAAAATGGCAGCAGCATTGTCCGGTTTGACCGAGCCGCCGTAGAGCAGCCGGATGCCGTTGCCGTCCTCGCCGAACCGCGCAATCAGATCTGCGCGCAGGGCCGCATGCACTTCCGCAATCTGTTCGAGCGTGGGTATTTTGCCTGTGCCAATGGCCCAGATGGGCTCATAGGCTACGACAACAGTGTCCGCTGCGCTGCCGTCCGGAACGGAGCTTTCCAGCTGGGCGCGGATGACCGGGAGCGCGTCACCCGCCTCGCGCTGAGCAAGGCTTTCACCGATACAGACGATCGGAACGAGGCCTGCTGCCTGAGCCGCCGCGGATTTATCGCAGACTGCGGCGTCGGTTTCGCCGTAAGCCTCGCGGCGTTCTGAGTGTCCTGTGATGACGTAACGGGCACCTGTATCGGACACCATTGCGGCCGAGATGTCCCCCGTGTGGGCGCCCTTTTCGGCGGCGTGGCAGTTTTGTGCCCCGATGGCGACCGGCCCGTCTGTGGCGGCATCTGCGGCTGCGGACAATAGGTGTGCGGGTGGGCAGATCACGATGTCACAGATACCGTCAGCGTGGGCGTCAGCGAGCGTGCTGATCATGTCCAGAGCTGCGGCAGAGCCGTTCATCTTCCAGTTTCCCGCTGCCATTTTGCGCCGCATATCACTCTCCTGAATTTCTGGTTGTGGTCTTGGTAGCAAGAAGCGCAGCCTTCAGCAAACCATGTGGCGGGTTGCATGGGCGCACGGCCTGTGGCAGGGGCGGAGCGGGCAACAGGCGAGGGGTGAGATGGTTCCCACGATTGACCTTGAAAAGCTGCAGGACGGCGATGCGGCAACACTGGCAGCAATGCGCGAAGCTGCGACAGATATCGGTTTCGCCGTGGTGTGCAATACGGCGCTGAGCGCTGAGACCGTTGGCGGCGTGATCGACACTTATCGCGCGTTCTTTCACCTGCCGGCGGCGGATAAGGCGCGGATTGATATGGCGCGTACGGGGGCCAACAGGGGCTGGGGCGCGCCGGGGTCCGAACAGGTGGATCCGGATGCCAACCCTGACTATAAGCAGTTTTTTGACAGTGGGTTTGCTTTGCCGGAGAGCGATGCGCGGCGGGAACTTTCGGTTTATGCCCCGAACATGTGGCCCGAAAAGCCGCAGGAATTTGAGGCGGTTGTCAGCAAGTACTACGATTACGCCTGCCGGGTCGCGATGCAGGTTCTGCAGGGGCTGACGAGGGCCATCGATGCGCCGCCCGGGTATTTTGACGGCGCCTTTGATACACCCATGGCATTGTTGCGCGGCAACTATTATCCGACGCGGCCTTCGTGGGCGACGGCAAAGGATTTCGGGATCGCGACGCATACAGATTATGGCTGTCTGACGCTGCTGGCGACGGACGGATCACCCGGGCTTGAGGTCCGGCGACGGGGTGGCGGGTGGATCCCTGTGTCCGCGCCACCCGGCGATTTCATCATCAATTTCGGGGAGATGATTGAACTCTGGACGGACGGTCAGGTCGTGGCGACCCCACACCGGGTCGTTGGTGGTGTGAATGAGCGTATTTCCGTCCCGCTCTTTTTCAATCCATCCTATGAGACAAACGTGGCACCGCCCGGGGCGTCAGAACCAATCCTTGCGGGGGATTACCTGACGGCGCGTTTCAACGAGACCTACGTACACCTGAAGGGCTGACCGCCCTGGCGGTCAGGTGTCAGCCGAATTTGATGGATTCTGCCGCAGCCACAGGCTTCAGTGACATTCGGGTTGCGGAACTTGAACCCCGATTCCAGCAGAGTTGTTTCGTAGTCAATCTCGGTGCCAAAGAGAAACATCTGCGCCATGGGGGCGATCATCACACGGGCACCGTCCTGCTCGACAACCTCGTCGTTCGGATCGGTCTGTTCCACATACTCCATGGTGTATTCCATGCCGGCACAGCCGCCCTTTTTCACACCGATCCGCAGACCCGCATGCCCTGCGGATTGCATCAGTTTCGCAACCTGTGCTGCGGCCTTCGGTGTCAGCGTAACCGCCTGTTTGCCGGGAATTCCAAACATACCCAAACTCCTTTGACCGTTAAGTTAATGGCTCACTGGCGGCCGGACAAGCATCCTGGCTATGAAATCCACGCACAGGAGCAATGCACTATGGCAGATCCATGCAGTTTGCATAGTAGGTGACAGTGGCAGGCCAGTCCGAAAAGACGCCCACGACACCCACATCCTGTGCCAGCACATGCAGAACCTGAAGATAGGCGCCGTCATTGTTCACGGCCTCAGCGACGGTCTGAAAATACCAGCCGCCGCCCGTATCAAGCGGGCCGGAGCGTTCCAGCGTCCAGGTGATGATATTCAGGCCGGCTGCCTGGGCCTGTCGGGCATAGACCGACGGTACAATCTGTCCGTTCTCCAGCGACAGGAGCATCCACAAGGGCGGGGCGATGTAGTTCACCCCCATCGCCTTCAGCTCCTGCATATCCAGGTCGTACGTCTCGGGGTTTGCCGGATCCAGCGGGTCTGGCCCTGAAAAACGACCGTCCAGGTAGACAGCCTGTTTGCCGAATTCAGGTTCGTTCTCAATCCAGTACAGGACATCGTTAAGGTCAAAAGACTGGGGGTACACGTCTTCCGCTGCGACACCCGCTGCTTTGTATTCGTCCACCAGTTTCTGCGCGTAATCCTGCCGGGTGAACCCGTCGTGCGGCATGGTGACCGCGGGTGCCTTGAGCTCCGGTGTAAACTTTGCGCCAAGCTCGCGGAACAGTTCGATGGACTGACGATGCGTCATGAGATCCGTGTTTGCGGCATAGAGCGACGTGCGGAAGCCGGGCAGGCCATTCTGGTAGTCCGCAACTGTTGTGGCTGTCGCGTCTGCGCTGTCCATTTTGGGTGTCAGTGTCAGAAATTCAGCCAGCGTAACGTCGGATGTCCTGCATTCGGCGGATGCTTTTACAGATCCGCGTGCAGGGGAAAAGGGCGTGACACAGGTCCGGGCCAGGTCCGTGCTGAGAATATCGGTTGTCCGGTGCAGATCGTTCTGCGCGTGCCTGCAGACCAGCTCATGGTCCTTGGTAAAGGTCACATCGCATTCGAGAATGCCTGCGCCCATCCGTGCGGCGGCCGTTGCGGACTGAGCGGTATGCTCAGGAAACATCAGCGCGGCGCCGCGGTGGCCAATGGAAAAATCACTTTTGACCGGCGTCTGGGCCTCACAGCTCTGCAGTCTGGTTTTCAGATCACCGTCCGGCAGCAGATCGATCAGATAAGCAGGCCGGGGACCATAAGACACCGCTGGCGCATCTGAATATGCAGGCAGGGCTGACGACAGCCCCAACAGGGCGAGCAGTGTTGCTTTTACAGTGCGGGACGGACGGATTTCGCTGATGGCGCGCCTTATGGGGACGGCGGAGCAGTATCCGGCCAGGCGGCTCACATAAAGCCCAGTTCGAGCCGTGCTTCGTCGGACATCATGTCCATACCCCAGGGGGCTCCCACACAAGCTCGACATCCACCTGTTTCACGCCTGGGATCGGCTCAACGGCATCTGCAATCCATCCTGGCATTTCGCCGGCAACGGGACAGCCGGGCGCAGTCAGCGACATTTTGATCTGCACAGCGTTTTCGTCACTGATATCGATCGTATAGATGAGGCCCAGTTCGTAGATATTCACCGGGATTTCCGGATCATACACGGTACGGCACGCATCAACGATCTGTTCATAGAGCGGGTGATCTGTGCTGGACGGCGCAATCAGCGGCGCGCCTTCGAGCGGTTCAGATGCATTCGTCATAGGGGCCTCTCCCGTGATCCTTAGCGTTTATATAAGGATTGCCGCCGGGGCGGTAAAGAGGCGGCGGCAAAAGGATTTGGTGCCCGGCCGAGGGTTACCGCTGTAGCGTGACACGCAAGTTTGCAGTGATTGACACCGAACATTGCAGCAAACGAAATCGATGGCGCGAACAGCAGGATCGATTTTGATCAGCCGGCTCTGTCGTCTGTATCTACGATCATTATGAACTGGTTGGCACAGCGGGCGAAATTGACCGCCACCATGAAGACGTTTAGCAACCAGAAAAAGACTGCAAGATGGGTCATAGAAAAAAGCGCAAAGCACTTCGGATCCCAGACCATCATGAGAAATGAAAGAAAGATAACCACTGAAGACCAGAAAACTGTGAACTTAAGTAACCGGACGGCATCTTTGTAGGTTTCGGTTTTCGCTATGCGCTTCAAAAACTCATTATTCTTGGTGACGATAAAAACGTAGAAAGTCGCTAGGAACCCAGTGAAGACTGTCAACAGATTGAATATGCCGCCGTATATAGCGGCCGGATTAAAAGCTTCGGAAGCGGAAACCATCTGTGCGGCGACGGAACACAGTGCTGCCAGAAAAATAGAGTTGATCAAAGGGCCGACGGACAGAAATGTCCCCGACGCCCTGACCAACCCTGATCTGGAAGTCGCCATCAAGTGTAAGTCCTTCTGATAACTGGCAGGTATGTATTAAATGCCTCTCTTAGAATGCGCCTTCTGGTATCGTAGTTCACGTCTACATCGAGGTTCGAAATGCCAGGTGCGTCTTCGGAGATTTTGATCTGTTCGGTGAAGATATCAATTGGCTCAGGCTCTTCAGAGATCTTTACACGGTAGCTCACAACATGGTCCCGGTTTCCTGTTGCCCATTCAATAGAACGCCTTATCGCACCCATATTGAGGAAACTGTCGTTCTGACCCCTTGGAAACCCAACAGATACCTCGATGGACTGGCCGCCGAATGTATTTGCCATATTGGTAAGGTTCTCCTCAATTGTACGGTCGCTCTGCTCGACCGATGCCATGTCGGAAGGTGTTGCGACCCTAAAAGAAACTCGTCTTGGGGTACCTTCCACCAGCCTGCGCAACGCGTTTTCTGTCAGCGTCGGAGACAGAAAAAAGCCGCGATGCGGTCTGAGCAAATGCTTTACAAGCCCGTCCATTCTGATCGGTGTAACTCCATTTGGTCGGCTTTCGAGCAGAAGAGTTCTTGTCTCTGCATGATACCGAAAAGCGCATCTGTGTCCAAGCGGCCTGTCGAACCCCTCCAGCGGTCTTCCCTGTTCCGCAATCGGTGGTATGTTATCGTTTTGCTGTCGGGTCAGTTCGCCATCCACAAAACCTGAGCCGGGTTGGCCTCCATCGCTGTCAAATCTCTCCAAGCGAACCCATATCCCGCCAAAGACTTCATGATAGTCTTCCCGGTCTTGATGCGCCCAAAGACGATGCAGGCATTCATACAGGCCAGCGTCGCCTTCCTGAATTTCTTCCACTTGGTAAAATCGAGCGCGAATCCTGTCGTCCATCTGAATCTCCAAAACAATCCCGGAGATGCTTTCAATGTTGCCACGATTCTGCAACAGAGGTCGGAGTGTTTCGCTTTGGAGCAAACATTGTGTGCATCTCGCTCCAAATTACTCATCAGTCGCTCAGTCAGCGGGTTCAAAAGCCCCTTTCGAAGCACCGCTGATCAACCCGGTAGTTGCGTCATAGCGCGGTCTGCCCCTGATATCGTCAAAAGCCGCGAAGCCGGGGTCTGCGGGGGTCGCTGCAAGCGGCGTCATGTCTTTGACAGTATCGGCGGGTGTCGCAAAGGTCGCGTCCATGGTCAGTTGTGTGCCGCCGATGAAGTCATATTTGTGCCCCAGCCAGCGCGGTGCCCAGAGTGTGGACCCGTCAAAGTCTGTCAGTTCAGCATTGTCCGACTGCCGCATGTGTGTACTGAGAGGTGCCACGAAGAGGTTGTTTTCCTCGACCTCATTCGTCCAGCGGGTAGAGGCCCCGCTGGTGATGAAGTTCGGCTCGGTCCCGTCGAGGTTTGTATCGTCAGTCAGGAACAGGATTGTGTTACTGTACCACGCAACGCGCTGAGCGAGGTTATCATCACCCACAGCATCACTGCTGCCCGGCGCACCGCCAAAGCCGTAGTTGGGCCGGTTGATCGAAGGCACGTTTGGCATGATCGTCAGCACATTGCGGATCGTGGTACCGCCGAGGCCGTTGCCAATGGCCCCGCCGCCTGTTCTTGATGACCCTACCAGAACCGCCTTGTCGATAATCCAGTTGACCGGGCGCAGGACGCCGCTGGGGGTCGCATCGCCACCTGTGATGATGTCGTTACCACCCTCGCAGGACAGGCGGTTCATGCTCGCCTTGCTGCCCGGCACATTGGAATGATAGCGGATGCAGGGCTGGTTCTCAGGCACCGACTGTGAATTGACCCAGCCGTTGCGGGCAAAAATCTCCAGCGCGTCGAAATAAGTGTAAAAGGTCTGCTGCATACGCACACCGGTATGGTCGTTCTTCCATGGTGGCTGCTTGGCCCCGCCGCCCTGCCGGGCCTGTACGTCCTGATCCGAGATACAGCCTACCAGCGACAACAAGTAAGTGCCCTGATCGGAGTAGAAGGAGAAATCCTGATTGTTCGTCGACCGGCAATCAAAGGCCATGATCATTGGACCGCGACCGGAGCCGCCGTAGGTGCCAGCAGCTTGCAGACCTTGCATGCCATCAGAGGTGCAGTTGTTGATGGACAGGTCCAGATTGCGACTACCTGTCGAAAGGAAAAGCGCAGTGTGACGCTTGCCTGTCTCTGTCGTACTGTCCCAAGGGCCAGTGAAATCGATGTCCTGAAACAGCGCTGAGCCACCGATAAACGTCAGTGAATTGGAGAATTTGATCAGCGGCTCGCCGTCGTTCAGTGCGGCGGTTGGCAGTACGTTGAACGTCGCACGGCCACCCCCCAGGTCTGCCACCACATATTGCTGTGTGCGCTGAGAATGTTGATTGTATCGCCGGAATAGTCATAGGTGCCGCCGCCCTTGAACATGATCCGACCTTTAAGGTCCCCGTCGTCCAGTGCTTCCATGGCGCTCAGCGCCTCTGTCAGGGTGGCGGCTTCGGCGGCTCCCGTGGGCTTACCTGTGAAATCGCCGTCATGCGCGAGACAGATGGTCTGCGTGCCCGGATACATCACGTCCGGGTCATTCACGGTTACCTCTACCGTGGTCGTTACGCGTCGGCCGCTGCGATCAATGGCCGTGCAGGACACTGTATAGATGCCTGGATCGTTGAAGCACGCGCTGACAAATGGGCCAAAGGCAGTCCTCCCGTTGCGCCATTCCGGCAGGACGTTGACCAGACGATCAAAGGTGTGATCACGGCCAAAATCCCAGAAGTAGTAGACTTCGTGAAAACGGGGATCATACTCCTGGCCGGCCTCGGGCGCAGAGACATCGAAGCCGTCGACAAGCGTGCGGAAAAAGACACCTTCGCCGGCCCCGGCATTACCGGTCTGCTCAACGATGATCTGGAGGGTCGCCATGGACCCCCAAGGGGAGAAAGAGCGCGTGATATTGCCAGTGGAGATTTCTACATCGCTGCCAAGGGAGATTGCGCCACCCTGTAATGCAATAGTGCTCATGGCTCACACCCCGACGATCTGGTCTTGCATTCCGGCCTCAAGGGCTGTTGCTTCCTGTGCGGTCAGATGCCGGTTGATCAGCACGTAGCCGTAGACGTTATCGATGAACCCGTTCGACGCAGCGTCCGGATCGGCAAGAAAGTTGATGTTTGCGTTAGCAAGGTTGCCGCCGCCCACATCAGCGGTTTCGTTTTCGTATTCATCACCATTTGCCCAGATGGTGATAAGATTGCCGGACAGATCGACCTGCATCCGGACAACGTCCGCGACGTCAACGTTCGGCAGCGAGCCTGAGCTGGTGCCGGGCGTGCTGCCTGTGCCCGCAGCCTTTGCGGTGTCACCGCCTGCGCCATTCGCATAGGCGAGATAGCGGCGTGCGGTGGATGATTTGGAGAAATTCACGCCGCCGTCTGTGGTGTTGTTTCCCAACCCCGCGATATAGCGGAATGTCGTATCGTCAGGTCTCTCGACGCCAAGAACGGCCGAAGCTCTATCCGTGGCGGACATATCTACCGGCGCGGTGGAGACGTAGTATCTCGCGCCGGTCGTTTTGGAGAAAAACGCCCGGTTGTTGTTCTGGTTGTAATCAGCCCGGTTTGCCGTGCTGGGCGCGACCAGATAGTGGCCGTTCACAGTGTCATGGATGGTCCCGACCGGATCACCGTCGCCGCAGACCGTGCTGGCCGCCGCCCCGGTGATTTCCGTGTAGCAGATGGTGTGGGCTGTGCCGGGCATGATCACCACACCCTCCTCACCATTGCCGAACAGCGCCGCGAGGTCTGCACCGCTCGCCACCGCAGCCGTACTTATGAGGGTCTCGCCGTCGAAATTCGTGGAGCCGTTGTTTGCAACCTCGCGCAGGCTCAGCGTGCCGTCGGCCACGTCTGCGGCAGTGACGGTATAGCTGCGGTCTGTGCCGCTCTGCACCACGCCGCCGCTGTTTGAGACCACAACGCTGAAGGACAGCATATCGGTGCTCAGCCAGATGGTATCGGCCAGGGTCAGCACATCGCCCTCTGCAAAGGCTGCCGGATCCCCGGTGGATGTCAGCGCCGGACTGTCCCGTTCCATCTGAACCGCGCTGCTGCGCAGATCACCCGCTGTTGTGCCAGCCGGCAGTGAATGCGTGACACCATCAATAATAATGGTCGTCGCAGGAACGAGGTCCGCGTCGGCCGGAATGTTGCTGAGTGTCAGTACCGCCTGAGAGGTGCCGCTGTCGGTGATCGTCAGGAAATCCTCAATCCGGACAGAGAGGTCGACCGTAGCTGAACCGCCAGAGTTAGTCGCGGTGATCGTCACAGTGTCGTCGCGCAATGCGTCGGAGATCGTCAGGGCGCTTCCGGCGATTGAGGACCACGCAACGCTCTCGGAGTACGTCAGATCATCACCCGTGAAGCCAGCGGCAAGGTTGACCACCGGCTCGCCGTTGCCCTGAATTTCCTCAACAGCTACCAGAGCACCTGCTATGGGGATTGCGTACCGCACAGTATAGGCCGCGCTTTGTACTGGTGCACCATCCACCAGCGGCGCATAGCGCAGAGCCTTCAGATCGTCGCCCGCAACCGGCGTGTAGTTTGCCGTGGAGGCCCCGCTGATCGCCGTGCCGTCGGCAGTCCAGCGATGCACAATGACTTCGCCGCCCGATAGCCCGGATATCGCGCCGGTCAGCGCCACGCCGATCTGCGCGGTCAGGCCGTGTGTCGGGTTGTTGGTCAGGCCTGTGACTGAAGCCCCGACCGCAGATACACCGTCTCCCAGCAGCGCATGGCCCCTCAGAAGAATGCCCCTGGCGGCAAGGTTATGACCAGCCAGCAGTCGCATCAGATTTCCAGCGCATCCGCTGTGATCACCAGACGGCCGTTGCCGCTGATGTAGAGCATTTCGCCGGTGCCAAGCTCCAGAGAGATGGGTTCCTGCCCGGTCCAGTGGCCGTCTGCAGGCGGTTCGTTCGCACCAGTTTCAATGGACCATTCGCCCACGCCCTTTTTGAAGTTGAAGGTCACGGCCCGGGGTCCGGTTGCAACGTGGATCTGGCCGTCAGCGGCGATAACATCACGGTTTTTGGTGGGCATTTAAAGCTCCTTTAAAAGGCGGTTGAAGGCGGCATATACGGCGATGACGAGACCGCAGATCATGATTAGCCAGACGGGGGTGAGAAGGATTGCAGGGGGCAGGTCATAGCGGGCGGTTGCGAGGCACCAGGCAATGGTGCCGGCGCTCCAGAAGAGCAGATCGACAACGGTGTCCCAGAGCACAGCGCCTCGGTCATTGAGTTGCCAGATCTCGATATTGGTGAAGATAACGAAACTGAGCGCGACGGCCCACAAGGGTGACATGAGAAACCAGAGGAAAGCGAACAGTGCCGCTCCGGCAATCATATGGAACGTCTGATTGAGCCCGGCGACGTATGGTTGGTCGGCGAAGGTTTCAGGGTCGAGGAGTTTCATTCAAAAGCCTCCATGCTGATGTGAAAAAGGGAGAGAGCCGCGTCGACCTCGGCCGAGGTGGTAGCCGCCTCGATGCTGACCACCGCACCAAGCCTTATCGTCTCGAGGGCTGCAGCCGTCGCTTCCCACATTGCCCCGAGGTTCACGTAAACCTGTGCCACCTCATAGGCGGTGGGCGCTGTGATGCCGACCTCGGCCGCAACGAGTGGCCAGTTCGTGAGATCGGTGGGTGTGATCAGCTCCGCCAGAAACTTCTGCGCCTCTGCCTCCTTGCGCAGGTACAGCATTTCCTGCCCGGGCAGATCCGTCACAAACTGCAGCCGGACCACACGGATGCCATCGGTCACCTCGGCGATCGCGCGTTTGCGCACGCCGCCGAACTCGAGCAACAGACTGTCAAGAGATCTGCGCAGCGTGATCATGGCGTCGTCACCTCAGTGTAGGTTGGAAGGGCAGGCATCGGCGCCTGCACCTCGATCTGGTACCGGCCGGGGTCAGGCAGATCGATCACCTCTGAAGTGCCTTCTGCTGCAACTGTGAGACGGTGCAGCTCCTCATTGCCGGAAAGGTCGAAGATCGCGATCTCGGTGCCCAGCGGGCAGCCGGCGACTGTGTGCTGTGTGCCGGCACTTGAGACGCCGGGAGAGACCGGCCGGGGGACAAGCCCGCCCTGGCCATCCAACATCATCCGGGTCAGCTCCGCAGGCGTTACACCGCTGACGACGCCGTCAATGGTGGCGGGCGCCGAGCCTGTGCCGATGACTGCGAACGTCTGTCCGTCCGGGGCGAGCTGATACCAGGCAATCATCGGGCAACACTCTGTGCGCGCAGGGACACGTTGCGGATATTGGTCTGCGTTGAGAAATTCGGATCCTGATCGACATTGCCGGTGACCACGCGCATCTGCCCCAGATCAAATGGGCCGATCGCGTGGAAGATCCCGCTCATGCCGACCCAGCCACCCTTCTGGAACCCGCTGTCCCGCAGCGTCCCGTAACCACCCCACGCACCGTTGATCAGATAGCGGACCTGCACCAGAACCCGTGTCTCCGCCGCGCGGTACGCGTCGATCGGGCCATCGCCGGTGAACTGCTCGTATTGCTCAACCCCGGAACTGCGGACCTGCAATGAAAGCGAGATATGCCAGATCGTGGCATCCGCAGAGGGACCAAAAAACAACTGATCTGTGTAGACGGTATTCTCAGCTACATGCGCTTCGGCCGGGATCAGCAGCTCCGCAATATCGGACACGGAGCCGACCTGAAGCGACTCTCTTGCAATCAGGTTGTTGAACTCGGCATCGCCGGCCTGCGTGATCTGCCATCCGGATGTCCCGGCGACATAGTCGGTGGACTGCAGGGCACCCCCGAAGAGGGCTAGCCCGTTGGCCTCGGAACACAGCCTGATCGAGATCCTCCGGACGCAGCCTGAGATCGAGCGTCGTGACGTTGACCCAGTCCGTCCACACCGTCGGGCGGAAAACCACGAAACGCGCGCGCACCCGGTAGTCTTTCGCCGGCAGGATCCCGTCGACCACCACGTGCTCGCCGCTGGCCACACTCAGTGTCGAGCCCGTTACGATCGATGTGCCGTCCGCTGCCTCGATCTGGTACTCGAGGCCACGCACGTCCTCCTGATCCCCCGACCAGCTGAGACGCAGTGCCGGGCGTGCCGGGTCGCCGTTCTCGTCCTCGATCGACACGGCCGTGACGGCAAAACCGTCGACCGTCTGCGGAGGCAGCGTGGTCACGGATGTTGCAATCAATGGTGTGGGGAGCTCGTAGACGGGCAGCCATTCAGCATCATCCGGATCCCGCTCCTTCAGGGTCAGCCGCGGGGTGCCCGTCAGCAGGGGGTCAACCATACTGTCGACCTCGAAGGCCTTGTCGTCGTAGCCATGCCGGTCCGAGGTCCATGCCACGACATCGAGCGGCTCCAGCACCAGTGCATCCGTGGGCAGGGTCAGCACGTGGCGCGCCACGCGGAGCTCCTCCTCGACATAGGCGCGCATCACACGCTGGATCTGGTTGGGGTAGGGTGCAGCGCTCAGGGTCAGCTCGGCCACGCGCCGCTGAGCCGGGTCGGCAAGGGCATATTCCGCGTTGTAGCGTGCGGGAGCGTCCCGCGGCTCCCAGAGGGCATCGGGGTCCGGATAGACCGCCTGAACGCCGTTGTAGGGCTCCTGCTCGACGGTGAAGGGCTGGTGCTCTTCGGTTTCCGTGATGATCACATCCGCGTCCGAGAAGAAATAAACTGGCAGGCCGGGTCCGCCGAGCCGCAGCTTCCACACGCCGCCGTTCTCGGAGAGCTCGCCGGAGCAGGCGTTCAGGATCTCTTCAATGACGGCCGCGGGCTCATCGTCGACCAGAACCTCATAGGAGGCGCGGTACTGGCGTTCCGTGCCGCCGGCATCGAGCGCAATCGCGACATCTGCCCTGTTCATCTGCGCCCACCAGCTGGCAAGCGGCAGATCCTCTGCATCCGAGCCGCCGCCCCAGATGTAGCCGCCGCCAAGATCGATCCCGCGCAGGATGTTGTAGATCAGCACGGCCGGGTTGTCGGTCTGCTCCCATGTGCTGCGATCGGCCCAGCGGTGTGGTCCGGTCCCGCCGACACTGTCATCGAGGCGCGGGTCGTATAGCGGGATCCCGCCCAGAACAAAGCGGACCTTCGGGAAGGAGGAATAGACCTCGCGTTTGTACCGGAAGGTGAGGATTGCATAGCAGATCCCCTGGCCCACCATGTCGATGCCCCACGGCCGGTCCGGGTGTGCTGCGTATTTCGAGAGCAGCATCGGATCCGCGGCCGTCTGAGTGCCGTCATAGAACCGGACCCAGCCATAACCTGCGAAGCGGCCTTCGAAGGGCTTGCCGTAATCGGGGTGCTGGGAAGCGCCCAGCGTGACGGGCTCGCCGTCTACATAAAGCCCCTCGAGCGTCTGGCCCGGCAGATCGCCCAGCTCGATGACATAGGTGAGATAGGCGTTGGGCACGCCGCCCACGGTCCCATGGCTCATCATGGGTGCAGCGAGTGAACCTTCGGTGGCATAGGTGCCCAGGATGAACGAGGCCGGGTTGGTGCCGCCTGTCTGGGTCTGTGCCGTGCGGATCCCGGGGGCGCGCGTGGTCCCCGGCCGGTCGGTGCGTGTCAGGGCCGCACGCAGGACCGAGAAGGCGACTGTGGTCAGGATCCGGCCAAACAAAGTGGTGGTCAGAAAGGTACCGACACCGCCGGTGGCGAGCCCAGCAGCGATTGCGCCAACAGCTTTTACGACAGTAGACACGTCAGACCTCCAGCACGTCTTCAGCCGCGGTCAGCGGCATGAGCCCGAGACCTGTCTCGCGCAGCACATAGATGCCGGCGCCCTGAACGATCCCGAGGGCAGGCGAAGCCCCTTCGCGAACGATGGCACCGTCGCCCTCGCGGGCCATGGAAACCGGTCTGGACACGAGACTGGTCCGGGCCAGTGCGGCGTGATCTGCGAAATCATGCCGGCGCAGCAGCCGGACACCTTCGGCGACGGTGGTGTAGCGCCCCCGGTACGGGGCGGCAAAATCAACGCCCGTCATGGCCAGCACGCCCCCCGCCAGGAACAGCGCGCAATCGTGCTTGCCGGGCTCAAAGGGACGCCGTGCACATGTCGTGAGGTAGGCGATCAGACGGTTGCGCCAGTCCGGGTGCCGCTGAAGGGATCCGCTCATCATGCGCCTCCCGCGGTACCGGAGCGGCGCTCGCCCCAGACCGTCTCGATCGAGCCGCTCACTTCGGCATGACGCCGGAACCCGTCTCCGGGCAGGCGCGCTTCCAGAGCGGCCCGGGATTTCTTCAGGGGCAGGGTCCGTGTCAGTACCTCGGCTGCACTTTTGACCGAGACCTCGCAGAGTGCCTCATCTCCGACCGCCGGACGCGGAAAGCTCAGCCCTTTCACAAAGCCTTTAAAGCGTCTGAGCGGCTCTGCGATCAGCACACCTGTCAGCGGGTCAAAGTTGGCAATATGGATCTCAACCGGCGCGTCCTTGGTCTCATACCCACGCACAGCGAAGCGCAGTTCTTCCGATACCGGCGAGAAGGTCAGCCGGGTGATCCGCACGCTCACACCTGAGTTGCTGACCAGCGGGGCTACCTTCAGCAGAGCGCCGGCACCGTAGTAGGTCCGCTGCACACCTCCGATCGACAGGATCCTGTGGTCCGCGCCGGTCCAGAAGCCTACGGAAACAGGATTGCCGGAAGTGCGGTCCCGCGCGGTGATCCAGACCAGAAGCTGGGCATTGCGCGCACCGCGGGCCTGAAGGTGCGCCAGAAGGTTGGGGGCAAGCTCAAGCATCGGTCACCTCAGTGTTTGCTGGAACCGGAAGCTCACGCCGTCACGCATGAACTTTGCCTGCCTGCCGGGCTGCACCGATCCCGGCACGATGACCGCCTTGCAGTGCGCACGCACCAGCTCCACGGCTGTGCCTGTAGCCGCACCGGGCTCAAGTGGCGGGTTGACCTCAAAGAGGGCCGTATCTCCGGCGCCGTCAGCAACAACGCTGGCCTCCTGAACCCGGTGCAGCGCATACCGCAGGGGGTTCAGTCCGTAGGTGAAGGAGAGATAATCCCCGCGGGTCAGCACGAAGCCCGGCGGTAAGGCTTCGAGGGCAATAAGCCGGGCATCGGCACCATCGAGCGCGCGGATCGCGGGGCTCGCCGTCTCGATCACAGCGCCCTGCGGATCGGAGGCCGGATAGGGAAAGCGCCGGTGATAGGCCAGAAATGAGGCGCCCGCGCCCCGCACAAGGTCAATCAGCGCCTGCGCCTGGCGGGCCTCTTCAGGCAGCATCTTTCCGAGCATGATCTCGCCCTGCCACAGACGGGCGCCGACGCTGGCGACCAAGAGCTCTCCGCCGCCGGTGCGGCTGAGCTCCACGGCTTCGGGCAGTTCAAACTGGACAGAACTCACAGGAAGCGCATCCAGAAAGTCAGCCACACTCATGGGAAAGGATACCGGCATCAGCCCCTCACACGTTCATTGCTGCGGATCTGGCCCACGCGTTCGGGCAGGACCTCGCGGTCATATTCCTGAAGGGCGCGCTGCATGCCCCGGTACCCAGCCTCCTCAATCTCCCGGTCACCGCGTGCTCCGGAGACATCCATGCTGACCGCAAGAGGTCTGGGTGTGGCGTTTGCATTGGCCGGGGTCTGCGCACGCGACTGACCGACCATGCCACCGGCCGCAAAACCCGGCGCACCACCTGAGTTGATCATCTCGAGCAGATTGCGGTTCTGGGCGGTCGCGGCCGCGTTGACCACAAACTCACCATTTGAAGCCATGATTGGCACCCGGTCATCCCGGCCACCGCCCGGGCCATAGATCATGCCGCCATTGGCCCGGCCGGGGATGAGCCCCGGGAAGAGGCTGCCCACAAGTCCGCCTGCGCCGTTGCCAAAAGGACCGGTGCCGAGAAGATTTCCCTGAATAGCCGTGTCCAGGATCGTTATGCCGAGGTTGCGGACCATGTCATTGAGGTTCTTGCTCTTGTCAAAGATGACATCGAGCACCCGGGATGCGCTTGTACCCACAAGGCTCCACGCACTGCGTTTGCGCTCGAGCGCCTGTGTCTCGGCTTCATGCTGGGTCAGCAGACCTTCAATCTTTTCGCGCTCAGCCTCTGTTGCTTCTGCCAGCGCATCCCGGTTCCGGATGATCTCTTTCTGAACCGGATCGGTTTCCTTCAGGACATCCAGTTCCTGCTGAAGGCTGCGGATCAGCTCCTGCACCTGATCAGTCTGGGCCCGGCTGCCGGCAGAACCGGACCGGCGGCGGTTCAGCGTAAACTGAGAAACGATATTGCCGGGTTGAAAGCCGGTGCCGTTGCGCACGTTGTCACGCGCCTGATCAGATCCGCCCGGGGCGGCGAGATCATTGCCGAGCGCCACCATGCCCTGCGCCACCTGAAGGCTTACGCCCAGATCCTGAGCAAGGGCGGCGGCGGCCGCAGCGGCTGCATCCACACCCACCGGCATGTCGATCGACGCGAAGTCTGTACCGGCCCGGTATGCTTCGAGCAGTTGCTGGCTCAGAGCGCTGGCCTCAACCCGGGTGTCCGCATAGAGCTGGTACTGCTGCGCCAGTGCGTCACGGGCCTGCTGCTCGCCACGCTGCTGGGTTTCATAAAAGGTCCGGTACCCGGCCTGAATGCGCCCGGCGACACGCTCTCTTTCCCTGACGGCTTCAAGCGCCTCTTTCTCGGCCCGGATCTGATCGTCAAGAAGCTCGATTTCTTCGCGGTATCCTTCGAGGACCTGACGCGAAGCCTGAGCACCGCGGCCCTGAAGATTCGCCGATCGCCGGAGGAACTCCTCGCGTTGGGCTTCGAGGTCGGCGATCTCGTTGAGAACGCGCAGCTCTTCAATGGATCCCGCGCCACTGTTCAGAAGCGCCAGTTTTTGCTGCGCCTCCGTGGTTCTGTCCGCGAGCGCGCCAAGAGCCTCCTCGAGATCTCCGGTGTCATCTTTCGCAGCTCTGGCGCTCTGGGCCCACTGGAAGAGCGCAGCACCGCCGGCAATGATCCCGATGGTCGCCAGATTGACCGGACTGAAAAGGCCCACAAAAGCGGTACCAAGTGCGCGTACAGCGCCTGTGGCACCCAGCGGACCGATCACCTGTGTGATCTGTGTACCCTGCTGCAGGGCGAGCTGGAGCGGGTTCTGACCCGCTGCCAGCATTACACCGATGTCGTTGAACTGGGCTGTCAGGTTTCCGAGGCTGCCTGCTGCGAGCTGGTTTGCAGCACCGAAGCTCCGGGCACCCAGTGCCGCGCGGAGCTGCGCGTCCCGGAACTCACTCATCTGCAGGGTCGCGAGGCTGACCTTGCTGGTCATCTCGCCCAGCTCAGCCCCGCTGACACGGGCGGCTTCCCCGATCGTAAACCCGGCGCTGGCTGTGGCCTTAAAGCTCTGCTGAACACGCTGGCCTTCTGCCAGCGCCTGACGACCATCGGCCGTGATCAGCAATGAGAGCCTTGCAGTCACTCTTTCTCTCCGTTCATTGCCGCCCGGGCGCCGATCTCGATCATCTGCAGATCAGCCCAGAGCGCAGTGTTCACCCCGATCCCCGCGAGCTCGAGGCCAGCTTTCACGGCCGGGTAGTCCAGTCCGACGGCCATGACATTGCCGTCCGCCAGCGCCAGCAGCCGCCATTGAGTGCAGACCGATGCGTAGGCCTCGAGCGCGGGCAGGTTCTCTGGCCAGACCCCCTGATGCTCTTCGTCCTGAAGGAAGTGCGCCGGAATGGTGACTTCCCAGAGCGCTGCTTCCGCCTGCAAATCGTCCTTCGGTGCGTCTTCGGACCGTTCCAGAAGCGTGCCTTCGACAAAGGCACGTCCGGCCCATTTCAGTTTCCCACCCGCGCCTTTGTGATCGCGGCGATATAGGTGTTCAGCATGGCCATGCGTGCGGCGTAGTTCCCGAGCATCTGCCTTAGGAGTTCCTGGCTGAATGGGAGGGGGTGGTCGTCGTCGTCAGTGATGTCATCAAGGTCGACTACCGTTGCGAGCAGAAGGTTGCGGACATCCTCGGCCACGCGCAGATCGTATGCTTCGATCTCCTCTGAGGGCCTCACAAGGAACCTTGCCCTGAAAGTGTCCTCCCGGTGCGTGTCATCATCGATCGGTGTGAGCACCGTGACCGTGTGCCAAAACTTCGGCTCTTTCTCGATCCGGAACATGATTGTCCTCCTTCAGGTCAGCACAAGCGTCCACTGGTCGTTGCCGGCCGTGGGGATGGGTTTGAGGCGCAGCGGCCATTCGGTGATGTTTTGGGGCGTCTCAACGCCCTGCGGTCGTTGCATCTGAGCGGTCGGCGCATTCAGAGTGGCAATCCTGCCCGCGCCCACACCGTGCTGAAGGATCACCGGCACCTCATCCTGATTAAAGGCCGCTGCATAGGGGTCGTATGTGGTCAGCGGCACCGCCTCGAGCGTCATCTCGATCTGCTCGTCTTTGTCTGTAATCAGGATGGCCTCTGGCCCGACAAGAAAGCGCGGCTCGACCTGATTGCCGAAGGACATCATGAACGAGCGCATGACCAGCCCTGCGTTTCCGTCGAGTGTCAGCGACGTGAACGCGCGGCTGACCTGCTGCGGCCGCTGCCAGGCGCTCAGATCCACAGCGGGCCGGGCCTGTTCGGAAGGCAGGGTGAACAGACCGGTGAACTCGAACATCAGGTGCGGGATCTGGTTGGCACTCATCTCGATCGACACAGTGCCGCGCGTGCCCAGCATCACGAAGCGGGTGTTGCCCACAAAGAAGTGCACCGAAACGGCCTCCGGCTCTTCGGTGATCGGGTTGTAGGTCACAGAAGTGTTTGCCACGACGGTCTCGGCCACCCCACAGGCGCGCAGCAGCTTGCCCCAGGGCGGTGCGGTACCGGCAGTGCCGGAGGGCGCCAGTTCGACCTTGAAGGAGATCCGCGCGTGCAGCTCGACGGGCACCGTGCCCTGACTGCCGAAGTAAGGCTGCTCAAGTGCGCGATCGAGGTCGTTGCCTTCCATGCCGGACAGTGTGACTTCCTTGGCGAGGATGCCATCAGCTCCGTCCGGACCCGCATCGGTCCCGTAGGTGGTTTCGATCTCAGCCAGAAGGATCTTGCTGCGCCAGAAAATGGCCATGGCTCAGTCCTCCTTTTCAACGGGCTTAGAAGCAGGCTTCGAAGCGGGTTTTTGCGGGGTCAGCGTGCCGTCTTTTGAACGGGTGTAGCTGCCACCTTTCTGGGGAAGGTCAGACATCAGGAGATCCTCAGCTGGTCTGCGATCGCAAAATCGATCTGGTAAATGAATGTGCCCTGCTGTGAGCTCACGAGCTCGGCACGCACGAAACGGAATACACCCACAGAGTTCTCCGGCGCCCAGCCGACGATCGCTTCAATGATGCGCAGGATGAACCCGCGCAGATCATCGAGCACACGGCGGGCTTCCGGGCTGCTGTCACGCACGGTCAGAACCACGCTGACACCCTCCGAGATGTCCTGTGTGTAGGCCCCGGACATTGCATCGGGTTCACCGCCCTGCATGCCGGCAGGCAGCACGTGGGCCGCGGGCGTGACCTGGGGGAACTGGCGCGCCCGGGTCAGTTCGGCAAGATTGCCGGCACCGCGGACGCGGCCGGTAAGCTCCGGGATCTCGGATCCAAGCCGGGTCCTGAAGGCGGCAATCATCAGATGAACCCTTTCAGGCTGGTCTCAGTCAGCGGACGATCGCGGTCTGTAAGGCGCGCGCCGGAACTGCCTGAGCCTGCGGCTTCCGCACCCTCGACGGGCAGCGTTACAGAACCCGCTGCGATCCCCTCCAGCGATTTCATGGCGGCTTTGTAGTCCGCCTCGATTTTCGGGTTGGCCTCAAAAATGTGGAGCTTGTAGATCGCGATATCGAGTGCAAGAGACGCCACGAGCGGTGGCACGGCTGCCATCGGAAGCGCATAGCGTTTGGCCAGATAACCGTCGATCAGCGCATCCGTATCCGAGATTGCCTGATCGATCACAGTCTGATCGATCGTGTCCGTTGCCACATCACCCCGGTCGGTCAGCTGAACCAGCAGGTTTTCACCGAAGCGCGCTGTCAGATCTGAAAGGGTGGTATAAGGCACGGGTCCGGCATCCTCGTCTCAGGGGCAGGGCGGGCAGAACTGCCCACCCCGGGGGTTACGTCTCGCGGAGCTCCGTCACGCTGACGATCAGGCGGGGATCATCCTGCAGCAATGTGAACTCCGCATGGGTGAGCTCACTGGCGTTGATCGTCACCGGCTCTTTTGTGAAGTGCCGGCCGCACCGCCAGCGCCCCTTTTTCGGGCCGACCACAGTCACCTCCAGATTTTCCGGGCCCCGCATGTCGGGGGATCCGACGGGCGGTTCGGCTGCGACGGCGGTTTCCGCCGCAGCCACGTCGCTCTCCTGAGGGGCATGGGTGGTGTCAGAGGCAGGCGCGGCCTCGGGCGCTGCCGGAGCCGTATCGGCCGCGCCTGCGTCCGGCGGTGTCACAGCCGCCGGATCAGGAGCCGCAGCCGCGCTATCCGCGCCCTTGGCCTTGTCTTCGGGGGTGGCGGCGGGTGCGTCGCCCGCCGCCTTCTGCGTCACATTTCCAGCAGCCTGCTGGTCATCGGTCGACGCTTTGGCGGGTTTCTCCGCCTTTGTATTCTTCTTGCGCGGTGCCATGTCCGGGCCCTCCGTTTGCATTCATGGTGCGGGCCTTCCACCCACCCGGTCACCGGGGCCGCATCCGGAGCGGCCTGCGTTCAAGGCGGGGCACGGTGACTTCCCCTTCGATCTGGTTGCGGGGGCGGGACTTGAACCCGCGACCTCCGGGTTATGAGCCTGGCGAGCTACCGACTGCTCCACCCCGTCTCAGGTTTTCAGAGCCAGTCGGCGACCATCACGCGGGCAGTGCCGCGCCAGATGTTGGTTGCACCGGCCGCATTCCGTTCTGCGTTGATGAGCTCGTTGGCGGCACCTTCCAGCTCCTGCGGCACCACCAGCAGGCGGCCCCGGAGACCGAGCTTGCGGCCGTGATCGCCTTTCATATTGCCGATGGCGACACGGGCGGTCTCGTAGTTCTGGGCATCAAGCGTCTGACCGGAGCCCCAGCACATCTGCCAGAAGGCGTAGCCGGTGTTGTTGCGGCCATCGACGCCGTAGACGAATTCTTTGTTGTTGAAGACGTTCGCATCCGTCGGGCTGTCCATAGCGACAAACTGGGGGCTTTCCCGGTCCTGGTAGATGATGGGCTTGACGGCCCGGCTGTCATCCATCAGGAACCATTTGGGGCCTGCACCGCCGTCAGTGTTCGCCACCGTGATGTTGTTGCCGTCCTTGTCGATAACAGGATGGTCTGTGTCAAAGAAGTTCTGGCCATCATAGCACTCGTTGTCCCAGCCCGCCTCGAGCGCGCCGAAGCATTGCTGATCCGGGTGCGCTCCTGTTGCGCGGCCCATTTCCGTGAAGAGTGGATTGTAGATGCCGAGATTGTCGTCTTTGATGTGGTTGCGCTGAACAGTGACCGTCAGCTCAAAATCTCTGTTCTTGATCGTGTAGTCATGCTCCATGATCGCCTGGAGCACACGCGGGCCGATCCATTCGCGCATGTTGGGGAGCTGACCGAGCCAGCCGTAGGTGTTCTCGGATGTGGTTGAGGGCACCGTTGTGGCGATGGCGCCATACTGGCTTTCGACCTGGCCGAGGCCACCCTGATAAAGGGCGCTGAAGCCTGCGCGCAAGTCGTTGAGGGATTGTGCTGTTACTTCCATGGAAGGTCTCCTTTAGGCCGCTGCGGCTGTTGTGAGGGCCTCGTCGAAACGGACCCAGACACCGCGGGCATCGACCCCTTCGATCGTGCCGGCAGGCGACCGGGTTGCGGTGCCGTCGGTTCTGGCGACCGTCTGGTCATCGACGGCGTAGGCCAGCGCACCGATGTCGGCGGCGGTGATTTCGTCAGCGGCTGCAGAATTGGCGAAGACGAAGGTGCCTGTCCGGAAGTAGACGGTCTCATCACCGTCTGCGCCGGTCGCATTGCTGACATCCTTCAGTGCCACGCCAGCCCCCACCAGACCGACAGCCGTCTGTCCGTTGGTGATAAAGCCTGCGGCATTGCGCATCAGGAGAGCGCCGGTGAAAATCACAGCGGTTGCGGCGGCTGCGCCTTCGCGCAGATCGCCTTCGACACGGGGCGTGGTGCGCCCTTTGCTCAGCGGGGGCATTAAGCGGTCTCCTCATAGGACTGCAGCGACTTCTGGTAAGTCTCGGGATCAAGGCCCAGCTGCGTTGCGATCTGGCTCTGGCTTGCGTTCAGAGCGGTTGTGGTGCCTCCTTTGTCAGGAGGGTCTTCTTTAGTGTGCGTCCGGGTCAGTTTCGGAGCCGCCTCCATTGCGGCCACGGCGGCGTCGGGATTGGCCTGATGCATCGTGATCCAGTGATCGCGGGACTGCGGACCAAAGCCCGCGCGTTTTTCAGACACGGCCTTCTCAAAGAAGTCCTCCGCGGCCTGAAGGGCCTTGCCCTCTGTGAGGCTGGCGATCTGCGAGGACAGATCCTTTACGGAGCTCTGCAGCTCAGCGATGAGGCCGTCCTTGTCGCCGGCAGCACCTGCGGCCTGTGCGGCGGCAACGATAGCAGTCGTGTCAGCATCGGCATTGAGGCCAAGCGCTGTGCCGATATCGGTCATCGCGGATTGCATGGCAGCCGAACTGCCTTTGCCGCTTTTGTACGAGCGCATCGCCTCGGCGATCTCGTCGTCGGTGGCGGTTCCTGCGATGCCCAGCATCTCGATCAGTTTTGCGCGGAAGTCCATTCCGGTCTCCTGTTGATGGAGCGAGGCCATGCCCCGCAGATTTGGTTTGTTCACCAGACTGGCGCGCCCGATCATCCGGATCGTCTTGCTCTCGTCGTGGAAAATGACAGGGCTGATACCGCGATAGGCGCGCGAGGCGACCAGTTGTTCGCCCTCCGCTGTCCATTCGACCTTTCCCCAGATCCCGTCGTCCCGGGCTTCCATGGCGACGATCCAGCCGCGTGCCGGTGCGGGCTGCCCTTTCGGGGCTGCAAGATCCGTTGCGTGGTTTTCGTCGATGGGAAGGCGGTCATCACCGGCAAAGCTCAGTGCGATGATCTCTTCGGCATCACTTACATGGTAAGGCCCCCGTTTGTCGTCTGTGCGGATCGTGCCGTTCTCGCCTGCGGGGAGCAGGTGCACCCATTCCGGCGCAGTTCCGGTTTCTGCCGCTTCCGGCAGGAACTGAGCACTCATGAGGGCTGTGAGGTGATCGGCAACTGTCATGCAGCGTTTGTGCCGCAGTCGTCAGCGCCGATACATCCGCAACCAGTTGCGGTGGTCTGTCAGGGGATCCTGCGGGGACGTTAGGCTGCGCGCCCGTGCCCGGTCAATCCTCGCCGGCTTCCTCCAGCCATTCTTCAGCCGTGATGATGATCAGGTCACGGTCTTCGGCGGAGATCCCGAGGAAGGGCCGGGCCGGGATATCCCCCAGGGGATCGGCCGGCCGGTGGCAGTCTGACCGAAGGCACCCTTACGCGCACCATACTGCATAACAGCTGCCTGGATTTTGTTGGTGCCGATCTCCAGCCGGCGGGGCCCTGCATCCCTGAAGAAGCTTCGCCGAAGGGGCAGCGTGTCTGCATTTGGCCCGAAGAGAGGCCGGGGATCGGCCGTCTGACCACGCCTGACATAGGCGTCGATCGTAGCCTGCGATTTTGGTGCCCACCGCGTGCCATCCGGCGCCACCCCGGCTTCAAAGCGCTTCTCCGTCCTGTCCTCGAGCAGATCGCCCAGCACGTTGAAGACTTCCGTCATGTCGGACAGCCGGCTTTCGAGCTCTGCGAAGACGCGGTCGACGCCGGCATCGTTGATTTCAACCGTATACATAGCTATGTTCCTTCGCGTGAGGCGGTGTACCTCGATTGGGAAGAGGGTTTCATCCCCGGAACTGATGCAGGTTCAATTCCTGCCCCGTCTCACAGACTTCCATCGATCAACTCAACGCCCCGTCCGATCAGGGATCTCAAATCGCTCAGAGATACCGTCCGGCCGGTGCGCAGGGTGTTCACAATCCCGAGGCGCTTGTCCTTCACGTTGATCCGGATCACGGCCTTCAGCCCGCCTGCCGGCTGCAGGAACACGAGCAGAAGCGCCGGTGACGAACCGGAGCCGTCGAATAGCACTGCGTCAGGGCGGGTCAGGTGCTCCGGCATACGCCTGAACCATTCAAGATCGAGCGGATCCACCTTATCCGGCCTGAACGCATGGCGGATATCACTGTCGCGCACGAAGACATCCGCACTGCGCGGTGTCGTTCCGCGCGCCTCCGCAGCGCGGATCCAGCCGGGCTTCAGGACCCCGGCAATATGGAACCGGCCCCGTTGTGGCTCAGACAGCGCCAGCGACACGAAAGAGGAAAACTCGCGCCCCAGCGCCTCAAAGGCACTTTGCGGCCAGCTCTGGGCCCAGTCGGCCCCGAGTGCAGTCGGCAGGACTTCCAGTTTGTCACTCAGTGCGCGGACGGTCTGACCGACCGTTGCGCCCGGTGCATAATCCCAGCCCTTGTCGATGCCCGCCGGCGCGCCGGTGCGCGGATCCCGCTCGGCCCAGTCCGGGGGCAGCTTCACATCAGGTTTGCCGCCGACACGGATAGCGCCCGCATAGGTCCGGGCACCCCGCACGAAACAGGCACATCCCCAGCCGTTGATCGGATAATGCGTATTCCAGAACGGGTGATCGACCGGCAGGATCAGGCCGTCCCAGCTCAGGTGCTCGGGCCGGTAGTTCTCCGCGCCTGAGTGCCGGTAGACCAGGTATCGGAAGCCCCCGGCAAAATGCTGAGCGTAGCGACCAGCCGCCCTGGTCGTTGCAAGGTTGGTCCGGTAGATGACTTTCGTGCGCCACGCCTCGCCACGCTCGGTCCCTTCGCCCGTCCAGCCGTGCCAGCCGCGCCGTTCGACAATCTCACGGAAGTCCCGCCGGAAGTCCTCCAGTGATGTGCCCTGTGTTATTGCCTTATCGACGGCGGCGGCCAGGTCCGCCAGCAGATCTGCCTTCGTCGCACCGGCCACCATGAACGCGCGGTCATGCTGAGCCCTGCTGATATCATCCCAGCGGGCCGTGGGAACCAGATCGCCGAGCCGGAGCCGGAAGGCCGCGGCCTGCTCTTTGAACGGCCTCCTGAAGACGGCTCTGACAGGCTCAGCCATCGCCCACTTCCGCCCGCCCTCCGGCCTCGGCCGCGATCAGTGCATCGGCCAGCAATTCCGAGAAGGTCGTGGCATTGAGATCGGGGTAGGCTGCGAGCCACATCTCCCGGGCTTCTTCCAGTGAGCCCGCCTGCGCCAGCATGGTCTCCAGCTGCTCAAGCATGGCCTGAATGAGGGGCGTTGCCTCATCGACCATCCGGTCGGTCAGATCGTCGTCCGGGGATGAGCCGCTGAGCGGCCCTCTCAGGCCCTCTGAGGCCTGACGGGCCTCTCTGCCCGCAGAAACGTCCAGGCGCGCTCCTACCCGTTTAAGAATCGAGCTCCGGCGTTCAAATTCAGTTCCGTCATCTGCACCGGGCGGGTTTCCGGCGCCCGAGGCCAGAATTTCCTCATTTTTGGCCGGTTCCTCAATCCCGATGCGGGTGTAGAGCTGCTTGGTTCCGACCCGGAACCCCAGCGGGACCAGTTTCCCGATCGCATCCGTGAGCCCGGCAATGTCCTCAGGCTCCGGCCGTGCGATGGAAACCACCGGGTAATTCTCCTGAGGACCATGGTTGAGATCCACGAAGGGCCGGATCAGATCCCGGTTGATGATGGCCGACAGCGCGCAGGCATCGGCCGTCTCGATATCCTCCTGAACCTCGCGGTGCTCTTTGCCGGATCCCAGACCGCCTGTCTCGGCATCCGTGGTCGCGGTCTGCCCGAGTACGGCCTTCGAGATCTGTTTGTCCAGCCAGTCCGCGCGCCGCTCGTAGTGGTCCGTGCTGGCGCCCACGTTGGAGCTTTCCACAAAGTCGATCGACATGCTGTCCGGAATGATCGCAGCACAGTCGCCGGCGATGTTCGCAACAGCGTTAAAAAGGGTGTCCTTGTCTGCCTCCGAGGCTCCGGCACCCCATTTGCCCACGCGCACCGGCTGGCCATAGGTCTGTGTGAAGATTGCCCAGTCGCGCTCGGTGTAGCCCTTGAACATCCAGTTCCAGGTGGCGACCCGCGCCAGCCCGGAACGCAGCGCCAGCCCGGATTTGGCTTTCATCTGAGCAAAGATGAACTTGAAGGCGGGCAGGGGCATTTCCTGCCCCTGATCATCGAGCATCACAGGCGTGGCCAGATCCCGGCGTTCAAAACGGAACCAGCGCGGGTCCCGCCATTCCAGCCGCTCCGGCTGCCATTGCCCCATCGACGTTTCCCAGATGATTTCCGTGAAGCTGTAGCCTTTGCCGATCGCATCCAGAATGTCGAAGAGCTCAAGCGCCAGCTCCTTGCGGCGGATCCAGCGGCGGATATCTTCAGCGATTTTCTCATCCGGCCCGCTGTCGGTCCCGGGCTCGACGGTGATATCGAGCTGACTGACAGACCTCCGCCTTGTGCCCAGAACACCAAGGTAATGCGGATTGCGCTCCTCGATCGTTTCCGCGAGTTCGAGATACTGCAACGGATCTCCCTGATCCGACGCGCGCAGAATGGACGCCAGCCGCCCCGGGGTCAGACCGTCACCGGGATATCCGGAAACCGGAGAGCGCACGCTGCCCAGTGTGGGGGCTGCAACCTCTTTACGGAGCTCGGCCCGTTTCATGGGCCGTCCGAAGCGGTCAAAAATCACAGGCTGCCTTGCCATGTTAAGGTTTCCTCGTCAGGGGGTTTCAAGGGCGCGCCGGATCATTCCGGGGCTGAGTGAGCTGATCACGAGCTCGCGCACTTCTTTGCTGGCTTTTGCGCCCAGCGTGTATGTTGTGCTGACCGGCTCAACCGTCGCCCATGATCCGAAAAGCTCCAGGATCCCGGGCGTCTCGTTGATGGACAGGATGAAGTCGCCCTTCAGCCGCTTCAGACGAGCGGCGAGCACCACAAAGTCAGACGGCTGGAACACGTCCTTGCCATAGTCCGTCTCGCATCCCGCATAAGGCGGGTCGAGATAGAAGAGCGTGCCCTTCCGGTCGATCCGGTCGAGAAACACCTTGAAATCGGTGTTCATCACGGTCACACCGGACAGCCGTTCGTGCAGCGCCTCCAGATCCGGCTCAAGCGTTGTCAGATTGAAGCGGGCGCTGCGGTCGGCCGAGACGCCGAATGTGCGCCTGTCCACCCGGCCGCCGTAAGCGGTTCTCTGCAGGTAAAGAAACCGCGCTGCGCGCTGCAGGTCAGTCAGGGTGTCCGGATCCACCAGCATAAGCCGTTCGAAGTTGGCCTGCGTGGTGATCTGAAAGCGCAGCAGATCCAGAAATGCGACGTAGTGCTCCTGCAGAACCCGGAAGAGCGTATACACATCCCGGCTCCGGTCATTGATGAATTCGGCCTTCGCGGGCGCGGAGCGGCGCAGGAAGATCCCGCCCATACCCACAAAAGGTTCGGCATAGGTGGTGTGCTCATGCGCGTCGATCAGCCGGCAGAGGCGTTTGGCGAGGTTGCGCTTGCCACCGATGTAGGGTGCTACCGGCTGGGCGGTGCTTTTCCGTTTACTCATGGTTAAGAGGCTTTCGTTAGGTGGTCGCATGAAGGCGGCCCTAACAGTCACGGGGTCGGCGGGGATCATTCTACCGCGACCCCCGTGTCGGTAGCTGCGTCAACAGCTGCTGGCCCTTCGCTTTCCGGGATGATTTCCCACCAGGTGGAAAGCACGGTCACATCGGGATTGCCAAAGGGTTTCAGATCTGAAGCGTTGCGGATCAGATCGCGCGCATAGTTATGTGCATCGACCTCAACCAACCCATGGCGATCAAGGCAAAGCCGCAGTTCGCGCTCGGTGCGCTCGTTGAGAGGCAGCATCCGCCAGTATTGAAAGGCCTTTTGAACGCGTTCAGGAGAGAAAGGCATCAGACCTGCATCTCCAGTTGTTTTTCGGTCGGAAGCACGTCAGGGATTTCCCAGATCCAGGCGCCCGAGGCCAAGGGCAGGCGCAAGAGTGCGGAACGCATATCCTGCTGCCAGCGGGTGAACCCCATTTCCGAGCAGGCGCAGAGCGTGTGACCGGGTGGCCATCCCATCAACCATTCCACGAACAGCGGATTGAGGCGCGCTTTCCCATTCGAAGCCAGCCGCCTCGCTGCGGCGCGCCCATGTGTAGATCTCGCGTAGCGATATAGCCGGTGCCAGGTGTCCCGAGCTTTCGAGCGCGCGAGACCACTCCTCGACTTCGGAGGGTCCGGGCGGTGCGAGCGGCCTTTGCGATAAAAGGGTGTCGAAGATCTCGGGGCCGGCCAGTTCGCCGCTTGCGCAGGAAGTGGCGTCCCGCCAGCGGTATATTTCATGTTTGGGCTGCCCTTCGCGCCATCTGAGCCTTTCGGTGTCCCCCAGGCTCTCGCCTGGTTCTCGAGCCCCACCGTTCTCTTGCGGCCATCCGGGTCCAGTCCCGTTGGAGACGTTCCTGACGGGAGTGTCCGACCGCCCCGGGGGATATCCGGCGTCATCCACAGAGCTTCCACTCTGCGCGTGAAGTCGTTGTTGCCCGCGGCCGAATTGCCATTCTGCGCTGGAGTTCCTGCCATTGGCGTCGGCCAGTTTTGAACCGCTTCCTGAAGATCCGGCCCGCCCGCGCCC
This sequence comes from Roseobacter sp. S87, assembly GCF_055693285.1. The sequence continues at coordinate 1,494,687 of NZ_JBVFTR010000004.1, read as the reverse complement.
CGCTCTTGCCGTTTGCTGTTTGCGCCACCGCTGATTGCCTTCGCTGTGGGCCAGTATGAATACGCGTTGCCGTTCGTGCGACGCGCCTGTTTCTTCCGCCGAGAATAGGCCAGCCGCAACGCCGAAACCCATTCCGCGCAGGTCACGCACGACATCTTCGAGACCGAGGGAGAGGTGCCCGGCGACATTCTCGAAAAAACACCATGTCGGTTCCAGTTCCCTGACAATCCGTTTGATGTCTGGCCAGAGGTGCCGCGGGTCGTCTTTTCCTTTGCGTTGTCCCGCATGGGAAAACGGCTGACATGGGTATCCGGCAAGGATGGTATCACAGATCCCTCGCCATGGCCTTGCGTCGAAGGTTTTGAGATCGTCCCAGATTGGAGCTGAGTGCATGTATCCATTGCGTTGAGCGGCAATAAGGCGCTTTCGGGCTTCGGGTTCGATTTCGACGTAACAGGCGGTGGCAAAGCCCGGCTCGGCAAGTTCAAGACCCATGTCAAGTCCGCCGCCGCCTGCGCACAGGGAGAGGCCGTATCCGGGAGGTAGCACCACATCAGACACTGCCTCTGATCCGCGCACCTAGGGGCGCCCTGAACTGGTCACGCACCTGAGCGTCCCGGTCCCGACGTGGTTCCATCTCCAGACGTCTTTGCGCTCGCTCGTGGCGCTTGTGCACATTCGCGGCCCGGTACCCGTATTCAACCCAGCGCATGCGGCTGGCGAAATGCGCCAGCGCCAGCGCGATCGCATAGTCGCCGTGGCGTTTTCTGCCCTTCTTGTCCTTGGCCTCGCCTTTTTCTGTTGTGCGGATCTCGGGGACCCGCGGAATGCCGCGCACCACTTTAACCGCCCGGAGGTCGCCAAGGTGGTCCTCGTCGGGCGCAATCGCGATCGCATCGTCTTCGAAGGCGGTTTTAAGGGGCGGCATATGCAGCCGGTACCAGTCCTGTGTGAACTTGATCGCCCAGACGAGCCCGGAGCCGTCCTCGTCTTCGCGCAGCCCGAATTTCCGCCCCATATCTTCGGCCACAGTCCAGCCCATGCCGGTGGCATCAAAAGCGGCACCCAGCAAGCGGTCGCGCACCTTTGTCATCACCATGGCCGTGATCTGCTTCTGTTCGTCGCCGGGCACGTTGCGCATCTCGACCGTGAGCGCTTCGACACGTTTCATGTTTGGCAGGACGGAAAGAAGGCTCAGCACAGAGAGGTCCGCGACCCGCGCAAAGTCAAAACCCAGCGCATAGCGCAGATCCATATCAAGCCGGCCGAGTTCTTCCTCCAGCTCGTGCAGGAACGGGATGAGGAACAGCTGCTGCTCCAGTTTGCTTTTCTGAAGGTAGTCAGCCGGGAGCTCGAGGCGCAGCACCGGCGCCTCGGCTGTCATGCGGGCTTCAATAAGCGGTGCGGGAAGCCAGGCACCGCTGCTCTGGCTGGGAATACAGAACAGCTCCTCGTCCGCGCCGTCGCCGTAGAAGTCGATCAGATCCTGCCGCCACTTTGCCTCGCCCTCCGGAGACCACTCCTGACCACTGACCAGACAGATCCGCTCGTAGAGGCCGTCCTTCAGGGCATCGTCCAGATCGATCCGGAGGTGTGCGTAGGGCAGGCGTTCCGCAAGGATGTCCTGTATCTGCTCATTGAAGGTGTTGTCAGCCCCGTCATGGGTGGAGCAGACGATCACCTGACCACCCCAGATCAGGAAAGCCATCGCCGCTTTGATCAGCTCGCCCAGATCATCAACAAAAGCCGCCTCATCGATGATGATCACACCCTCTTTGCCGCGCAGGCCGCGCGGGGCGGAGGACAGCGCCTTGATCTGGTAGCCCGAGCTGAACCGGATCCGGAAAGTCTGGATCGATTTGTCGCCGTCGGTGTCACCTTCCTCAAAAAGCCCGTCCTCGATCTGAGACGCCGCGATGTTGAAGGCGCGCGCCCACATAGCACAGGCGTCGACGAACTCCCGGGTCATCTCCTGTGAATAAGAGATATACATGGCGTCCATGCCGCGCCGGGATTTGGGTCGCGACGCGCGCAGCACGGCATAGGCGGCGAGCCCCCAGGTCAGACCGATCCGTCGGGATTTCTCGACGAAGAGCACCTTTGTCGAGACCGTGTCCAGCAGGCCAACTGTTTTCGCCTGATAGGGCAGCAGGACAGCAGGCAGCCTGCCGTCCTCTGGCTTCCCCCTCGCCAGCTCCAGCACAGCGTCCATCGACGCCCGGCGCTGGCGTTCCCAGTCTTCTTGTGAAACGGGCGCGTTCATGTTTCCGGTCCGTATCGATAGGCTTCCCGGCGTTTCGCTTCTTCAGCCGTCGTGCCCTCCAGCCGTTGAATGACCTTGCGAAGATGATCGATCATTGCCGCGCCGCGCATCATCGCATCGACGTCTTCCTCGACGTGGGTCGCGTGCATCGCGTTTCCGAAATTCTGTCTCGCGCGATCGCGAAGCTCTTCAGCCATGTCTCCGGGAGTGCCCATCAAACGCTCTCCCAATATCCGCCGCGCAACCAGCCATGCCAGTGACCAACGTGGTTCACTGATGGATTGAGTGTCGCGGCACTTGTGCTGCCGTTCCAATGCCAAGTCGGCCCGGGGCCTTCTGGTTTGAACCGGTTGCCCACGACAAGCACGCCTTCATGCCCGCTGCCCGATGGACAGAAGTACCGAAACAGGATCTCGCCATCCTCGTCGGGAGGTTCGGTCAGAAAACTGCCCGGAAGCTTGCGGCGGTAAAACTCGGCCGGATCATTATCAAAGCAAATAGCCCGGATCATGCGCTGGCCTCCGGGTGGGTTTCAAAATGGATCGTATAAGGTGTGCCGCGCCAGTGCCGGACCAGGACGGTCCACTCGCCGTCCTTCAGCAGCTCTTTGCGGCCGAAAAACCGGGCCAGCCACAGGGTCAGGCGACCGGCAGAAACTGTGTTCCGGTTGGCGATCAGGATTTTCGTCTGCGCTGCGGTAATCACGCCGCAATTCCCAAAATGCTTGCCTTGATCTGCTCCTCGAGTTCTTCGGACATACCGGCCTGCCGCACAGCTTTCGCACCGGCCTCTGCCGCTTTTTCACGCTCTTCCCGGGCAATGCGTTTCCGGTCATCCTCGAGCAGCTTCTCGCGCACGGCCGAGGAGCCCATCAGATCCTTCAGCATGCGGCCGAGGTTCATCAGGTCGCCTGCCGGCAGATGCCCGTCGCCCTCGCGCACGGACCGCATCATCTGCATCGCGGAGGTTGCGATCATGGTCATCAGCGTGCGGTGCATGTCACTTTCCGCCTCGAGGTCCATGTCCGAGAGCAGCGTCTCAGCCATTGAGAAGGCCTCGCGCTGATCCTTCAGCATCTTGGAGAAGTTGCCGACGGCCGTCTTGCCCACCCGGATCGAGATGCCATCAACCTCGAGCAGCGTGTTGAACTCCTCGGTCACCTCAATGATGTCACTGAAACCACGATCGCTCAGCATCTGCTTGAGCCGCTCGACAAACTCTTCGGGGACGAGGTCCAGTTTCTTTGGCGGGGGCATCTCAGACGTCCAGTCCGAATGGCAGGATGCCCGGAACCTGCCGGTGGCCCTGGGCGGTTTCGCGGCCCGCACCCGTCAGTTTCACGATCATCAGCGCGCCAAGGCGCTCGACCTCCACCAGCCCGCTGGCCTCAAGCCAGGCGATCACCTGATCCATCTGATCGGACGTGGTCTGCAGCCCTGCCGCACGGCATCCGATCAGCAGCATGTCCGGGTTCAGGCTGCGCTCTGGCTTGGTCTCCTCAAGGTGGCGGAGCACCGTGTAGCGGCGCTTTTCCATCAGCACGCCGGGAAGCTCATTCTGCCATGTCGTCATCTCTTGTCCTTTCGTTCTGCGGCGCGCAGGGCACTCACGTGAAAACTGTGCATCATGTTCGAGAGCACGCGGATCTCCGCGGTGACCGTGCCGGTCAGCTGCTTGAGCTCCACATTAAGAGCCGAGAGATCACTCTGCCGTGCAACGGTCTCCATAGACCGCTCTACCCCGTGCACACGGGAAGACAGCGAGCTGATATCTTTGCGCAGGCTGCCCACGTCGTCGGCAACGCCTGCGAGATCCTCGTCCATGGTCTTTACCTTGCCAGCGAGGTCATCAGAGGTTTTTGCGGCCTTCTCTGCGGCGGCTGTGGCAAAGGCTTTCTGCCGCCGGTCGAACCAGAGGATCACAGCAGAGATTATCGTGAACAGTCCGATCATCAGCGCAATGATCACATTGGCGTTCTGCAGGTCTTCCATCGTCAGCATGTCAGTAAAGCACCCATGCGATTGCTACCCAGAAACCGGCGGCACAGCTGAGTTCGACAGTGATCCTGAGAGCAGCTGTTCTGGGGCCCGCGGCGCGGGCCAGAATGACAGGGATCATCACCGCATAGAGACCGAGGGCCACGATCACCGAGAGCACTTCGGGCGCCGGATGCATCTGCCAGAGATCAAAGCCGTCGGACATCAGGAACCGGGCGGCCACGTAGTAAGACCGCTCCAGCACCAGTGCCACACAGCCGATCGCCACGGTTGCCTTGAAGCCAAGGTCCATCGCGGTCTCCAGCAGTGTTCCGTAGGGCGCTCTCAGAACCCGCACTGCCAGCAATACCAGAATGGCGATGAGCGTCAGGTGGCTGGCGACCGTGTAGGCGTTCTGTTCCATCAGACCTTGCCCCGCCATGTCTTCAGACCGTCTTTGACGGTGTGACCGCCCATATAGAGGCCCATGTAGGCTACGCTGCCCTGAATGAGCACAGCCCATTCCATCGGGGGCAGGGCGATTTTGAAGATCGCATTCAGGACGTGCAGCAGCACTGCGTTCCAGAGCCAGAGAAAGCCGATCACATACATGCCGGCCGGTCTCCGGGCAGCCTGCCAGCCGCCCTTGGCCGTCTCTGCCAGCAGCAGGGCCTCGCGTGTCTCTGCCTCTGCAATGGCGAGCTGGACCATCTCAGGGGCAATGCCCTCAACACTGACGATGGCGCCCTGAACAAGCTCGGGATTGTCTGCCGCGAACTCTTCGAGCATGCCGGGATCTACGCCGACGCGCTCAGCGACTGCGCCAGCAACCTGCTCCGCGAGCCGGGTGTTGCCCGGGCCGATCCGGTCAGAGAGGATACGCCTGACCAACGGCGCGCCGATTTCCGCTGCAAGGCCGATCAGGGCGGAGCTCATCTCAGTTAACCTCGCCCGGTGCGGGCTCCGGATAGGGATCCGGATACTCAAACCACCAGTTCCCGCCATGACCCTGAATGCAGGCCGTTTCGTCCTCTACAACGGCGACTGTATGAGATCGGGCATCAGGTGACCCGAAGATGACGATCTGTCGACCGGCGGCGTCAGATCCGACAAAAACCGGAGCCTCCCCGCGCGCCTCAAGCAGTCCTGCCTTCAGGATGTCGAGGTGCAGACAATTCGCAGCCACCGGCCCGGGAAGGACCAGAAAGACCGCAAGGGCCAGAAGGGTTAAAAAATGCAGATTGCGCATAGGTCAGAAGCTCCTCAGTTTGCGTGCAAGGGAAGGCAGGGTGTTCTGGATTTTCGCGGCAAGGACGTCCCGGTATTTCCAGGTGTACCAGAGGGCGAACAACAGCGCGTTCAACAGCACAAGCGCGACAAAGACGGCGCTCAGGGACGGATCAACAAGGTCTGCAGCTCCGGATCCAGCGCCCACTGCGGTACCTGTCGCTGACGTCAGAGCGGTGTCTTTCGTCTTCTTTCGGGCATCCAGCCGTCGCTGCAGGGTTGAAAGAGTGGCCATCCCGATGATGCCGTCTACGGTAAGGTCATGGTCCCGCTGGAATTTCACAACAGCACCGACACGGACGCCCCGCGCATCCCGCCCGACGTCCAGACCAAGGCCAGCAAGGCCTGCGCGGATCTCCGCCATTTCGCTCCCGTCGATCGGTACGACGATACGGGCAAGCATTTCAGAAGGTGACCGGGCGGGCGCTGTGCCATAGTCGGCATCGCGCATCACGTCGAACTCTTCTTCCCGGCGTCTGACCAGACCGGGCAGAACCCGTCCCTTGGCTTTGCGCCAGAGACCCAGCCGTCTTTTCACCTCCGGCCAGTTACGGGCACTCCACGCTTTTACCCAGGAGGCACGGCCGATGGCGCCGGTGTTGAAATGGAAGCTGACGCCCGCGTCGAACTCGTGCTGCTTTGCCCCGGGCATCGTCCGGGCAACGGCCGGCTCGTAGTTCCGGTTCAGGGCCTTGCCCAGCAGATCAGAAGCCTCTCGCTTACTGATCTTCATACCTGCCTTCGGATTGATCACGCCGGAGGCTTTGGTCAGACCCGCCCCGATGGTCCAGATCCCGACGGGATCCCGATAGGCCTTCAGGACAACACCCTCATGGCGTTCCAGAAACGCAATACCTTCGGCGCTGGTTTTCATGGCAATGACCCCGGAAAAGACACGGGGCCCGGCGCGCCCGCGTTACCCTGTCAGAATGGGGCGAGCCTGAGCACGGATACATCCGCAACCAGTTGCGGATGTATCAGAACAGGGAGAGTTGGTCTGACGTGTTCGGAGAGCGCTGCTCGCCCGATAGGTATTTCCGGACGGTCACGTCAGACACATGCAGTCTGCGCGCGATTTTCGCATTCGACAAGCCTTTTGCGTTCAGGACCCGTGCGATCCACGGTTTGCCGATCGGTATGCGGCCCTTGATCCGGCCTGAAGCGGCACAGATGGCCCTGGCCTTTTCCACGCCCACCGTTCGCACCAGCTCCGAGTTGTCACCCGGTCGGTCCGGGAAATACATCTCCGCCCCGCCGAAGGTCAGCAGGAACTCCACGGCCATATCCGTGCCGAGAATATCGACATAGGATTTCAGGTTCGCAGGAGGGGGCGGGAGATCTGTCACTGGCGCCGCTTTCTCCAGCGGCGGGCGCGGTTGCTCAGCTTAGAGCCGCCACCGTGAACTGAGATCACAGAACCATTTTTGCTCAGAACATACCGGACGCCTTCCGCCACGAGGGTGCAGGGCGCTTTGTCCCGGCCCCCGGCCGCGTTCCGGGCGATCCGTTTGCGCAGGGTCTCGATATCCACGCCGTACACGCGCTCCAGATACCGGATCACGGCATGATCTGTGACACGTGCGCGGCCGGGTTTCATCGTCTGCCCCTGCCGAAGTCGAAGTCGATATTTGCACGTCTGCCCCATGCTTTCAGGGCCTGAACGACCTCGTCGATCTTGTCGGCTTCGCGCAGCATGTCGATATCGGCCGGAACCGACGACCAGTGATCCCCGAAGCGGGACCGGACGAAAGCATTCAGGCCGGCACGGCCGGGCCGGTCGAGCGCTCCGGCGTCCCCCAGCTTCTTCCAGAGCACATGCACCAGCCGCAGATCCGCCCGCGGGGCCTGCGGGTGCGAGCGCCGGCTTCCGGATGCTTTGAACCCGTCATGCTTCAGACGCTCAAGCACGGCCGTCATTTCGGCCTCGGACATGTCTGACATGCTCTCCTTGCCGCAAACCTCGAGCTGCAGTGCGCGGCGGTCGTCTTGATTGAGACCTAACTCGCGACAGCCGACGTGGATCAGTTTTTGCAGCGACCGGCTCATGACACACCCACCGTGCCACGTCTGGAGACGAAGGGTGCGCGGCCGACCCAGAACTGATCGGACCGCGCAAGCTTAACCAGCGAATACTTGATGCTTCTTGCCTTGAGCCGTTTCTCCCGGGGCAGCCGGTTGTCAAAACGCTCCAGTCCGTTGACGACTGTGCTGTGGTCACGATCGCCGAATTCCCGCCCGATAGCGGCCATGGAAAGATCGGTCAGTGTCCGGCAAAGATCGTAGGCGATCGCTCGGGCCTCCACCTGATGGACAAAACGTTCGGGGCCTTCCAACTCCGAAATCGGGATGTCGAAGTGCTCACTGACAGCCTGTTTGATGTCGTCAATGGTGATCCCTTTCATGCCGCCAAAGCCCCCAGTTCCTGATCAGAGAGCTCTGCCCAGAGGATCCAGAAACCCCGGAACACGCCGGTGCCATGCTCCTTCAGCCAGAAGGCATGCATGTCTGCCATGTCATCAAACCCGTCCTGCCGGGCGAAGGTGTTGAAAGAGGCAGGTTCAAGGGCCGCTTCAACGCCTGGAAACACACCGGCGCCCACGAAGGCCATCTGGTCTGTCTCAATGTGCAGACGGATCGGTTTGACCGCCACACAGATCGGATCGGGGATGATCTTGCGACAGAACCGGGTGCGCATGCCTTGGTAAAGCTGGACGGCCTCGCCGACACGGGCGTGGCGCTTGCGGTCCCCCCGGATCGTACCGATCTTGGTGCCATCCTCGATCCGGGGCGAGAACCGCTTTTTGAAGCTGTATGCAACCATCAGGCTTCTACCCGGAAGAATTTCCAGTGCGGCAGGGCAACCCGGTCAACGGCGCCACCCCGGAAGCCGACGACCTCCTCGCGGTGAATAATGCGCTCGCCTTTAGCCTCACCGGGATGCGAGTAGAGGATCTTTCCGACGATCAGCTCGTCCTCCGCAATGACCTCGAAGGCTGCCTGAAGATCCTCCAGATCGGTTTCAACAAACTGATAGGTGTAGTTGTCCGAAAGGCGCGCATGTGGTTTGAAAAATACCTGAAGAACGGTTCCCATGATCTTACGCCTTTGCCATGTCGATGGAGACGGCCCGCCAGGGCGCATCGAAGCTGTCGCGCCGGTAGCAGCGCACATAGGATTTCTGGCCCACAACCCGCTGTGCATCGCGGATCGCATCCATGGCGCGGTTCCAGCGCTCCTCATCGATGTCGAGACGCATCAGGCGGATGATCTCCGCCCGGTTCACCTGTCCGGCCTTGTCCGTGTGGAAGGCGTTGGTGATCACCGCGCGGATCTCGGGACGGGCATCTTCGGCCCATTCATTCAGGCACTGATCGACCAGTTCCTTTGCGACCTGCAGCTCGGGCCCGAAGTCGATAAAGTCGGCGATCCGCACCTCGACCTTCATCAGGCCGTCAAAAGAGAGCAGGGACTTATTGCCTTTGCGCCCGCCGATGGTGGTGCCGTATTCCTGTGCAAGGATCCCTTCAAAGGCCATGATGTCATCGAGAACATGCGCCTTCAGGCGGCTGATCTGACCACTGGCGGCGATCCAGAAGCCCAGAATTTTGCGGACGGTCTCGTCCTCTAGCTGGGTCTGTGGTTTGACCATGTCGGCCGGGATCATGCCGCCTTTGGCATCGTGCATGTATTCCTTGCCGGCAATCGTTCTCCGTCCCGTCGGAACGGGAGCTGGCGTGAATTCAGTCGTCATAGAAGTTCTCCTCGATGTGGTCAGGTCTGGTGCCTTCGCAGCCCTGGCAGATGCGCAGAAGGGCATCGCGGTGGTCGGCAAACAGAAGTAGGCAGACGTCGGTATCCGGCGGCACTTCCCCGCAGCGGGAGCAGGTCTCATCGTCGTGACCGACATGCCATTTATCGGTGGGCTTGATGCCGCCGGGGATCAGGTCCTCAAGGCTCGCCATCACCGGGTTCCTTTTTGATAAAGGCCAATACACGGTCATCGGCCGTGCGGCGCAGGATGCGTGCAGTTTCCTCGGCGATGTCAGCTGATCGTATGCCGAGCTCCTGGCAGACTTGATCGAGAAATTCCTGCGCGAGCTGGCGGGTCGAAAAAAGCGATACCAGTTCTGAGCTTTGAGATAGCGAATGCCGCCGCCGAAACCCGACTTGGCAAAGATCGTTTTCGCTCGCACCCGATCGATCTCAATGAGCTTCGGACGCAGCCTGTGTCCCGGGCCGTCCCAGCTCCTTTGTATCAGGACGGCGAAGGCTTGTGTCTGATCGGTCATATCAGCCTCCCAACCGCATTTGCGCATTCAGCGCGCTGGCGATCTGCTGGGCAGTTTCAGCCCGCTTTCCGGCACTCTTGTCCACCTCGCACACGGTGTAGGCATTGTTCAGAACCGTCTCGTGAGTGCCTTCCTGCTTCACATGCGGTCGGCGGCAGACAAAGGCTCCGGATGCGTAGAAAGCGCCATCCTGTGGTGTTCTGGTCATCGTTTGTCCTTTTCGATCTGGGGGTAAAGTGCCTGCCGGTCGGGATCGTCGGGGCGGCCCGGTAGGACACCGCTGAGCACAATCACCATCGCCATGGCCTCGATCTCGTTCATGGTGCAGAGCGTGGTGCCCCGCGGCCCCAGCAGGTCCACCTTGTTCACGCCACTGCCGGCAAGGCGCAGCATTTCTTCGCGGGTCATACGGGTCGGCTCATTCGCCATCGGACTGCGCCTCCCGGAAACGGTCGCAGCGGCGACAGGCTCTGAACATCCGGACAGTGATCGGGCTGGCAGAGGTGAGCTCTTCCGCTTCATCACGCCAGTTGAGGCAATCCACTGAGGTGATCCAGCCGAGTGCCGGACATTTGACCTGTTCAACGCAGATGACCGAGCGGACCCGGTCCTCAAGCCGTTTCATGTTGCCGCGATAGTCATTGCGCAGGAGTGAACTGATCACGCTGGGTGACCGGCCGATCCGGGCGGCCACGATGCTCTGCGATGCACCGTCGGCGTCACATGCCGCAACCAGCGCTTCGATCCATTCGGGGACAGTGCCCAGTGCGGCGCGGGCGATCTGTAAACGCTCGCTCACAGCCGCGCCCCCCGGACATGGGCCACCCGGTCCTCGTTCGTGTCGACCAAAACCTGCATGCGGCGGATCTCAGGGGGCAGGGGGCCTGTATCCCGCAGCAGCATGTAGCGGGCCGGGCGCCCGGACATCGGCCGGGCCTTCTGCAGGACCTTCAGGTACCCGGCATCCAGAAGGGCTGAGCAGTACTTGCGCAGATCGGCTTCGGTTGCGGGTTCACTGGTTGCTGCCAGCGACGAGACGATCTCGCCCTGGGTAAACCGGCCCATGGCGCGCATGGCGCTCCAGATCGCGCCTTCCGGCGTACGCCGTTTCTTTGCGGCCCGCTTCAGGCGTTCTTCGGTCTTCAGCAGGGAGTAGAATGGCGTGCCACCCTCGCGGGTCACCAGCTTCATTCGACCTTCTTTGCGCAGGGTGCGCAGGAAGTGGTTCCGGCGCACTGTGGGTCCACCGACCTGATCGAGCACTTCGGCATTGGTGAACATCGGGTGCCGCTGCATGTAGGCCATCATGACTTTTTTCTCGGCCTCAAAATCGGCTTTAAACGTGTTCATTGAGGCCCCTCCGTGGTGCAGGTGCGCGTGACTGGAACAACGGGCGGTTGCCCCATTCTTTCAGTGTGATGCTGCTCACGCCTTCGGTCCGGCAGGTCTCGACGAGATAGGCCAGATCCTTGCTGATCAGCCCGGCATTGCCGGCGCAGGTGCTGATGATGTGCTCCAGCATCGTGTCATCGATCTCGAGCCCGTCCGCGTAGTTCTGGGCCAGCAGGCGGGTATCCCGGAGATTGGAAGGCTCAGCGCCCACCCATGACAGCACCCTGCTGTCCACCAGCTCAAAGGCCTGGAGTTTCTGGGGAAACTTTTCCATCCCGATCATGATGACCGGCACATCCGAGCCGTCGTGAAAGTCCCGGATGACCTCGATCATACCGCGCTCGATGGCGTAGTCAGCTTCGTCGATGATCAGGGGGCGGTCTGCGATCGCGAGCCCCTGATTGACCTGTTTGAGCATCTCGGCCTGGGTCTTTGCCGGGACGATCGACAACTCGCGCAGTGTCTCTTTCAGCAGCGTCTTGACGGTCCAGAGTTTCTGGATCGAGATGTGGATGGCGTCCTGCTGCACCTTGGCGTGGATACACGCAAAGGTTTTTCCAAAGCCGGGCGGTCCGTAAAAAACCGCCATGCCGGGCAGACCGAAGGCGCGGTTGTTGACCCGCTCGATCAGGGCATTCAGCGCCGCGACGTTGCGCAGCGGCTTAACTCTGTTGCCCAGGTTCATGATCTGTGACATAGATACTCCATCCAAAGGTTCCGCCGTCGTCCGGGTGCAAACGGGCGGCGGCTTTCTTTTGGGCCTTACCCGACCCCGTCCTCACCAAACGTCTCGTACATGCCCAGTGCGCTTCGGTATTCCGCCGTGCGGACATACTCGCGCAGCAGGCGCGCTTCCTCGGATCCCACCGGCTCACCGGCTTCAGACCTCTCGATCACAGCGCGGGCCCACCAGAAGCGGTCCGCGGCGGTATCCGGCAGGGCGTTGTCCTGATCGGGCCGCTTTTCCTGCAGCCGTTCTTCCATGCTCAGGATCAGGGCATCCTGTTCGGCATCAAGTTCCGGGTTTTCCGGTGCCTCGTAGGCATGGTGTGTCCGGGCGGAGGCCTGACGCGCGCCGAACGTCGGCGAGACAACCTTGGCCTCAAGCGGTTCCGGTGCCTCGGGAGCTGCTGCGTCTTTGCGGTCAGCCAGATCCTGCACGCTGTGCGGACGGTGCGCGTCCAGAAGCCTGCGCTCCGCCCGGCGGATACGTGCCCGCCTGCGGGATGTCTCACCCGCCTCCGTGATGTCGAAGAAGCCGACCTTCTGCTGGCACTCGGCAAAGCCAAGGAACCCGCCGTCGGTCGCGTAAATATGCAGACCTTTGTGCAGGTCTTCGGGATCAAAGCGCGCGACAACTTTCGTGCCCGCTGACTGCGACATCCACTCCGAGTGATAGACGTTGCCAAAGGCCTTCAGGCTTCCATTCGCCCGGTTGAGCAGGCCGACGTGCTGACCCATCATCCAAAGCCGGCGCTGCTCGTCGGTCGCGCGCCGGATCCGGGCCGTGGCGTAGCTCTCCGCGAAGGTCTCATCAAAGGACCGGCCCAGCGTGGTCGGAGACAGGCGTCCGGGCCGTGCGTTGTGCTCAATGATGCCCTCTGAGACAACCTGCAGAAACTTCTCTGAGGGAACGGCGCGGCTGCCATAGTTTTCCGGCTTGGCCGTCGGCTTGTTGCCGACATAGGCCCCGTGAAACCGCGGGTCCTTGGCGATATCGCTGGCAAAATCGCGGAAGGTCCGCTCGATCGGCTTGGCCTGACCATGCGCAGGCGTGGCCCAGTGCATCTTTATGCCCATAAGGGGCAGAACACCGAGCGGGTCGTCATCACGCACCTTGAAACGGAAGCGCGTGGGCGCCCCGGCCGTCATCCACTTGTTCGCAAACTCGTGGCCGTTGTCGAAAAGGCAGTGCTGCGGGATCCCCCAGTTCTCGACGAGCTCACCGAAGGCGCTCATCACCATCACTTTGTTCGGATCGTGATCAACCCGCCAGCTCAGGACCTTGCCGCTGTAGATGTCCTGGAACGCCACGATCTGAGGGCGGTTCACCGTGCCGTCAGGCCAGCGGACAAACACATCGATCTTGTGGCAGTCCGCGTTGACGCCTTCCATGGCTGTGAGACCACTCCGGTCCCGGATCTGCGCCGGAAAACACCGCATCAGACCCTTCTCGCCCTCACGTGCAAAGACCCGCGTTACACGCGGCACATCCGCCTCCAGACGCCGGCGTGCCGTGCGCTCGATCGGCACAGACCACCCCTGTCGCTGCGCCTCGCGTACCGCGTCCCGGTAGCACTGCCGGAACGTGGGTTGTTCAAGGCGCAGATAGTTGCTCTTCAGGTGATCCATGAAGGCGCGGGTTTCAGCCTTTGGGGGGTGTTTGACCGCTCGTTTTGCGGTCTTCGGCGCGAGGTAAGCGAGGCGGTCTGTTTCATCGACGCCTTCAATCATCGCCAGCCAGTTGTAGATTGTCCGTGGAGACACGCTCTGCCGCTGCGCGACTGCGCTGACGGCATTGACTTGGGTGGATCCTGACAGGTGCAGACTTTCAACAAGCCGGAGTGTTTCCAGCCGGTCCCGCGCCTGCGTTTTCGCCTTGTCGGGTAGGGCATCAAAGTCAGCCCAGACTTCGGCAACGGACTGCAGTGGCTCAGCAGTGCTGGCCTCCTCTGTCAGCAGCTTTGCACGCGCCTCTGAAGGCAACAGCGACCAGTGATACTGCCATCCGCCGCCGCGACCAGGCTTGCGGCGCGCGCTGCCCGGCGTGGCGCGCCAGCCCAGACGATCAGCCATCGCGTTTACAGCGCGCTTTGTCCCAGGCAACCCGGGCAGGCCGGAGACTGCCAGATCTTCCGCTGTCCACCAGATTTGCTCGGGCTCCAACCGCGGGCTCATGAGCGGGTCCTCGCCTTGAAGGAAACCACGTCGCCACTCTGACCACCAGGGCGGCTGGCCTGTGCCAGCAGCTGCTCCAGCTCCTCCACGTGCCTCGACACAAACTGCAGGCGTGTAGCCTTGGATGAACGGTTCCAGGCGTCATCCAGTTTCTCGGTGGCAGCGTCCGGAGACTTCGCGGCCGCACCGGGCGCTTTGTTCCGGCGGTCCAGCACTTCCTTTGCGGATTTTGCCTTGCCGAGAGACAGCTCCCGGCAGATTACCGGGCGGTCGTCAGGCGGGCATTTGGCGATCATCTGCAGATCAGCAAGTGTGACGGGTTTCGGGGCCTTGCGGAGCTGGGCGATCAGATCGCGGTTCAGGCCCTGACCGGCGGCAACGAGCCTCTCGACATGGCGGGCAGTGATGTCGCGCTTCTCGGCCACAGTTTGGCAGAACGACATGATGTCGTTCTGGCGACCACCGACATGCTGGTTGCCTCGATTTCCTCCGTTTTTCGCCTCCGGATACATCCGCTCATAGACGGCTTTTCGCTCTGCGAGGAACACAGCCAGATCAAGCGGGTTCAGGTCGGCGTGGGCCAGATTGTCGTCGATCTCGGCCATGGTTGCCCAGTCGTCAGTGCAGTCCCAGACTTTGGCAGGAATGGTGTCGTGCCCGAGCGCCCTGAACGCTGCCACGCGATGTCCACCGGCGATGAGTTTAAGCCGGCCGCCCTGGTGGCGGACTTTGCGGACATGAATTTCGGCCTGAAGGCCGATCTCGCGGATCGAGGCGACTAGGCTCTGTACGGCCAGCTCTGATACCGGGCGCAGCCGGTCGTCAATATCGATGTCGGTGATTGGAATTTCGGCTGTTTCCAGCAGTCTTGCTTCGCGGGTCATGAAGCCTCCGGTCGTTTAATCAATGTGTAAAGAAAGATGCGCCGCCCTTTCCGGACGACGTGCTCGCACTCAATCTCGGCCCCGTTTTCCCGGAGCTCCGCTATGGCGGAATTCACCGCACAGATGTTTGCTTTGCGCATGAGGGTGCGGGTACTGCAGGGGCCGTTCGCCTCCTCAAGCACCTGCAGCAGGCGCTGAAGCCGTGGGCTCTTGTCCAGGCGCGCGTGTCTCATGGCCGCGTCTCGTCGAGTGAGGCGATAAGGAGGTCTGCGCTGCCCTCGAGGGCTCCGGACGCCAATAGTATCAGGCTGTAGGCGGCGACTTCGCACTTGGCGCGCTCGTTGATACCTGCTGCTTGAGAAAGGCGATCTCTGAGATTGTTGTCAGGATCGCCTTCTATATCTGCGATCTGCTGCGCTGTCCTTTCGAGGTTCCGTTTGGCGTCGGCATAGGTTTCCACAACTTTACGAAAATTGTGCAGCGCCTCGGCGTATTCGTGGTACCGCACGTTCATTGTATCACCCATGCGGCGGCGAGCCCGCCAAACAGGATGGCAAAGATGCAGAGAGTGCCAACCAGATCACCAAGGAACTCCGACCAGTTTTCCCAGATCAGACCCTGCGTGGCGGGAAATCCCCTGCGTTCGCGGGGGTCACAGATCATGATTTCATGATCTTCACAGTCCGTTTCAAAGGGCGCAGGCGACCATTCTGTGTCGCCTGCGCAGGTGTCCGGGTCAGGCAGTGCACCGAAGTGAGGCAGGGACCCGGAGGTTGAAGGGGCGGCGGGGAAGGTCATGAAGCCCTCCGTCGCGCGGGTTCGTCTTTTGGCTGCGGCACGCTCTCAGGCCACTCAAGGTCGCTGGGCCAGTTTTTGCAAAACCATTGGAATACTTGTTCGTAGGAATGAGCGCTGCAGCCTGAGCCCTGCTTAAGACGGGAAAAGAAGCGGCTGTGAACGCCCGCCCACCCGGCGATCGTTATTTGCGACCGTCCGGTGTAGGCCTCTAGCGCCTCGACCAGTTCAATTAGGTGCCTGTAGTCGAATGGAATGCATGTTTTACTACCCATAGTCGCAAGTATGTAAAAATAGATAAGATAGTCAATCTAAAAATACATACTTGACCAAATTGCGAAAAAGCTTCTATCCATATTCCATTTATTATGTATTTTTACACAGTATGAATTTGACAGAGTTATACGAGCTGATCGAGAGCCGTCGGAAAGAGCTAGGTCTGACGCAGGTCGAAGTAGAAAAGCGGGCTTTCGGCCGCGCTCGGAACGGATCTTTCCAGAATATTCGAAGAGGTGCATGGCCTTCGTTTGACAAGCTGCAGGCGCTGGCAAAGGTTTTGAAGCTGGAGCTCAAGTTTGGATTGCCCGAAAACGAATTGTTGTGGTCGTCTAATAACGCGCCTTTCCGTGGTCAGGCGGCTTGCAGTATGGTTGGTAAGTTTGCGAGCGCCGATAATGCTAAGACGCTGCCTTTACCAACTTGGCTGGACGACGAACGCGCGTTCTGGGTCCAGGCGAGCGGAAAATCCATGCAAGCTGAGGGTATCAGGTCCGGTGATTATTGCCTGATCTCGCCAAGCAGGCAGGTTGAGATCGGCGATCGTGTCTATTTGAAAGACATGAATGGGAAGGCCGTTATAAAGCGCCTTGTCGATATCCACAAAGACCGTGTGGAACTGCGCGGCTGGCAGAACCCACGGGAGAGCGCACAAAATGACTATGCCGATGCTCACTTTCTGAAATTTGTTCAGGAGCTCTATTCGGTGGTGGCCGTTTTTAGAGGTCAGCCTGGGTCCGGGACGGTAGAGGCGGAATTGGTTCCAGATCCGCGGTCAAACAAGCTGCCGCCTGAAAGCGGACTCGTTCCTGTTGAAGTGCTCCACGAGGACTTGATACCAACGCCGCCTGGTGCGGTACCGTTGACACTGGGTTTTGATGAACAGTGGTTGAAGTCGATTTCTCTGTCGCCGAAAGATGCGGCGCTGCTTCCCGTAGTCGATAAAGATATGGAGCCGACTTTCGGCAAAAGCGCAATCGCGATGATCGACAAAAGCGAAACAGCCATTGAAGATGGCGCCCTGTATGCTGTGACATTTGGAAGCGCTATAGTTGTCAGGCGACTTGAGAAGTTGGAAGACGGAACGCTCATAGTAAGAGCGGACACACGCGACTCTAGAACCTCTGTTCTGCCGCCTGAAAGGGCAGGCGCAGTCGAGATTTTTGGCCGTGTTGTTTGGTCAGGGCGAAGTTTGCAAGGAGATAAACAGTGAAACGGTATTCAGTGATTTTTTTGGTATTTTTGATCGGGTGCACGGAGGCACCGCCAGTTGTGTCCGACTTTAATGGAGCGAGTGTCAAGATTAGGCAATCTACCGTGTTTACTGCCCCTGATCCGGATGATCCGCGACTAACCGCTGAAGCGGAGCGAATATGTGGGCGGGTAGGCAAAACAGCAGAGCATGCCTCCTTTCTTGTTGGTCCCGGGGCGGCTTACTCAGAACACCTGTTTCTTTGTTTGTGAGTGCTCGTAAAGACTGCATTAGCTTGGCTGTTAGGGGGTAAAACCGTTTCCCGGTTCGGACGGGTAGGCGAAACTTCATAAAATCGTCAACTCACTGTTTTTGCGAGTGTAATCCCATTCTGGGAAGTGAGAAACAAACTGGGAAGCCGATTTCCCAGTTCACGCGCCAGATTTTGGCGTTTTTTTGTGTCAGGTTTTATTCATATCCCTGTTTTTACGCCTTTTTTCCCGCGTGCAGAGTTTGCAAAGGTAAAAGTCACATAATGCGGGTTATTGGCCTTAAAGGCCCATTTAAGCCAGCTTTGAATGACACAGGGCAAACGCCCAAAATTTCCCGACCATCACGCGAAGCGCTTTTTTTATAGGGCTCTGTCCGCTTTCTTCCGGCTTTTTCGGGGCTCTTCCGGTTACTGCAATACTTAGTGTCCTACTACAACCGCCTGATCGGAACAGATGTCCTTGCCCCATTTATCGGGTGAACTGGCCGCATCCCTCGTTGGTGGCAGAAACTGTCTGGTGAACCTGACAGTTTAAGACTTTGTTTAACAATCTTTGTGACGCTCAGACCTGCGCGCATGGAGAGTTTCAATGGATTGTTACGCGGACCTTCTCGACCTGGTCGAGCATCCGGTTTTTGTACTGGAACCTGATGCGCAGGGTTTGCCAAGATATACGGTATTCAATGACTTTGCCTGCACCGCACTCGGGCGGCCCAAAGAAGACGTCATTGGCCTGACGGCAAAGGAGCTTTATCCCGGCCGGCTGGGGCGGATCGCTTTTGAACATCATTGTGGTGTGCTGCGGAGCAAAACACCAAGGGCCTATGAAATTTTTCTGCCCTTTGGCGACAGTCAGAAATTGATTCAGACCACCCTGAGGCCGGTCGTTGATGGCACCTCTGAAGTGGTTCAGATCGTCGGCAGTTCAAAGGATATCTCCGGCAATCAGGTGTTCCGCGAGATGCGCACGGAACTGGACACAATCAATAATGAACTTGAGACCTATGTAAGTCTTGCGGCACATGATCTGCGCGCGCCCATGCGGAATGTTGCGCAGATTGCCGACCTGCTGCGCGAGGATTTTCAGGATCTGGGCGACGGTAAACTGGATCTGATCAACCTGCTGGAAGACATCGGCAAGAAGGCGACGCGTCTGATCGGTGATGTTCTCAGCCACGCCGAAGCTGTGTCCCGGGTCGAGGAAATCTCTGAGTTTTCGTTCGGGGACCTCGTGCGGGATATCCTGGCGCTGCTCGACCCGACCGGGTCCTGCGTTGTTGTGTGCTCGGAGGCGACAGTCCGCGGCGACAAAACCGCGACCCAGATCATACTGCGTAACCTCGTGGACAACGCAATGAAGTATTTCGAATCTCCCGCTTCAGGTCCGGACGCAGTCCCGCTGCAGCTCGATATCCGCATTCTTGCCTCTGATGATGATTATTTCTACGTCAGCGTCGCTGATAACGGGTCCGGTTTCAGCGACCCTGCGCTGCTCTTTCTCGACAGCGGTGAACTGCGCTGCGACAGCGGGTACGGTCTGCTGGGTGTGCGCAGGCTGATTACAGCGCGCGGCGGATCATTGTCTGTGGCGAACCGGGAGGAGGGGTCCGGGGCAGAAGTGTCTTTCAGCCTTCCCGGCATGGCTCAGCTTCAGATCAGCGACACAGAGCAGAACGGTGCCCGCCGCGACTGCATGTTCGACAGGTCAGCCTATTCCACCGGGTACCGCGCGTGAAATGCCGAAGTCACGGGCACCTCCGCCAGCGTTTCCGCGGTGATGGGGCAGGGAGGTCAGCGTAACCCGGTGGAATAAAACACTGAATGCCGCTCCAAATCATCGCGATGTCAAGCAGTTGCACCGGCGGGTCGTGCAACATTGAAGGGCGTCCTGCTTCGCTAACTTAACGTAATGGGAGTTTTCGGAGTTTTGTTAGGATTCTGTTAACCAAGTTTTTCCAAACAATAGGAAAACGAAGTACAATCATAACGAGAACTACGTGACTGCCGAAAAGACCCAGGAAAACTTCCAGTGGATCATCGAAGTAATCGAAGAACTGCGGGAATTCGCACAGGAAAACAATCTTTCAGCTTTTGACGCCCAGCTCGAACTGCTCGCAGAGACAGTTCGGTCCGAAGTTCCGCTCAGCGGGCAGGCGAAAGCAGATCTGCGGTTGCTGCAGGAAAAACTCGCAGGATGACAGCGGTCCGTTCCGGACCCGGTCACCAATTTCAGTTTTGATCAGGATCAAGGCAGGCCAGCGCCGCCGGTGATTTACTGTGGCTGAAAACGAGGGAGTACCAGATGGCCGAAGCATTGAAAGACAAATCCGGCAAACCAGATGCGCGCGCGGGCAGGGAAAAGACCAGTCCGCAGGAACCTGCCATCGCGCCGGTCGCCGGAAAAAACCCCACCCGCCCGCGCCTGGGCCGGAAAGAATATGAGGCGGCGAAAGCCGACCTGCAGGTTGAACTGCTCAAGGTGCAGCACTGGGTGCAGGAGACCGGACAGAAATATGTAATGCTGTTTGAGGGACGCGACGCTGCAGGCAAGGGCGGTACGATCAAACGTTTTACGGAGCATCTGAACCCGCGCGCGGCGCGTGTCGTGGCTCTGAACAAACCAACGGATGAAGAGCGCGGCCAGTGGTTTTTTCAAAGGTATATCAAACACTTGCCGACCTCCGGTGAGATGGTTCTCTATGACCGCTCCTGGTACAACCGCGCGGGTGTTGAACGCGTGATGGAGTTCTGCAAACCCGAAGAATACCTGGAGTTCATGCGTCAGACGCCCGAGTTCGAACGCATGCTCGTGCGGTCTGGCATCCGTCTTTTCAAATACTGGTTTTCAGTCACGCGGGACGAACAGCGTGCGCGGTTCCGGTCCCGCGAAACCGACCCGCTGAAGATGTGGAAGCTGTCACCGATCGACCGCGCCAGCCTTGACCGCTGGGATGATTACACCGAGGCCAAGGAAGCGATGTTCTTTTACACGAACACAGCCGATGCGCCCTGGACGGTGATCCGGTCTGACGACAAGAAGCGGGCCAGGATCAACTGCATGCGGCATTTCCTGTCGCAGCTGGATTACCCGGATAAAAACCCCGAAGTGGCCTGTGCGCCGGATCCGGAGATCGTCGGTGGCGCGGACACGGTGGTGCATGCGGCAGATCACATTCTCGCCAGCTCGCTGCACCCGGGCAACAGGCGTGCAACAGGAGAAAAGAGTGAGCGCTGATCATCCTTTGACAGACAGGGAGCTGCGGCTTGCGCATGTGGCGGCCCTGCAGGAGGAGAATGAAGAATACCATAGGCTACGTGCGGCATACGTGCGTGTGAACGACGAAATACGCCGCGCGGAGTCCGGCTCTGTTCAGTTGCAGGCGCTGGAAATCAGCCAGCTTCGTGTCAGGCGTGCGAGGTTGCGTGCGCAGATGGCCGTTATGCTGGCTGCGACGTTGCATGACGAATTGTCAGACGCGTCCTGACATAAGTCCGAAAACGGATATGACGGCAGGCTGCGTGGTTCAGCTTCTGCGTTTGCGGGCCGGGCGCGGTTTCACCTGAAGTTCGATTTCATCGTAGAGTTTGCCGACGATATCCTTGCCGGTTGCTTTTTCGATGCCCTCAAACCCGGGCGAGGAGTTCACTTCCAGCACCTTGGGTCCGGCCGTTGATCGCAGCAGATCGACACCTGCTTTGCCAAGCCCGAAGGCCCGGGCCGCACGCACGGCGGTCTCGCGTTCTTCTTTTGTGATCCGCACGACTTTTGCGGTCCCGCCGCGGTGCAGGTTTGACCGGAAATCGCCCTCGGCACCGGTGCGTTTCATGGCCGCCACGACCTTGCCCGCGACAACCAGGCAGCGGATGTCTTCGCCGGCGGCCTCTTTGACAAAGTCCTGCACCAGAAAGTTAGCCTTGAGACCCCGGAAGGCGTCGATCACGGATTCGGCTGCCTTCTTGGTTTCCGCCAGGACCACGCCCTTGCCCTGAGTGGATTCCAGCAGTTTCACAATCAGCGGGGCCGTACCTACCAGACCCATCAGGTTCGACGTGTCCTTGGGCGAGGCCGCAAAGGCGGTGGAGGGCATGCCGATCTTTTTGGTGGCCAGTATCTGGTGCGCGTGCAGCTTGTCACGGCTGGCTGTGATACCTGCGCTGCCATTCACGCAATAGGTCCCGATGGCCTCAAACTGGCGGATCACGGCGGTACCGTAGGCTGTCACAGACGCACCGATTCTCCGGGATCACCGCGTCGTATCGCGGCAGGCGTTTGCCGTCGTAATGCACCTCGGGTGCCATGGAATTGATCGCCATGTAGCACCGGGTGGTGTCGATGACCTCAACTGTATGACCGCGCGCCTCACCCACTTCGACCAGCCGCCGGGTCGAGTAGTTGTCCTCGCGGCTCAGTACCGCGATGCGCAGCGCACGTTTGGGGGCGCGCTGTTTCAGCGCTGCGGTGTGGTAATCGTCATAGCTCAGTTCAGGCTGCAGATGTTTTTCTGTTGGCGTGATCGAGATATGATCCCCGAGCGCCTGCCGCCCGAGCAGCATGCGGGACGTCATCTGCTGACGGTTGGTCAGGGTAATCTCGATGGGCCAGGTCTGGCCGCCAACGCTGAGCGTCGAGGCAATCACAAACCGCTGTTCCGTCTCGCCATTGGACGAGGTCACCTCGCGTCGGTCAACCAATGGTGCCGAGCAGGTGATGGAGACATCGTTACGTCCGGCAATCGGATGCACGTTGAAACGCACTTTGGGTGTTTTTGCAGGCCCGAAAACCTCAATATCATGCGCATGAAGCGCGGAGGTCCGTGCACCGGTATCGATTTTGGCCCTGATGGCGGGCAGCCCCAGGTCGGGCAGGGATATCCATTCTTCCCATCCGAATGTCAGCTTATTCATGCCGTTTCGCCTCCCGTTTTTAAAGTTCCCACCGGGGTATCAGGCCCGGCGCGGGACCTCAACCGGATGGCCTGACGCACCCAAAAGCGCCGGTTTTCAGGGAATTCAGGCGATTTTCGCCGCGCTTATGCGGTCAAAAACGTCGAGGGCGCCGTCCAGCGCCCTGGCTGTGTCGAGGCCGGCAGCGTTCAGCCTGTCGAAGAACTCTTTGACGCCGCCTGATGTCGCATAGGTGCGCATTTCCGCCAGATAGCGCAGGGGCCAGTCGCGCGTTCCGCTGACTTCCCGGTGGATATGCGACGCGCCAAGGGCCGATCCGTTGAGCGCATAGAGAACACCCCAGGCATGGCTGTCCGGCATCGCGCGGTCCGGCCCGGCGCCAACAGGTTCAAGGTCCAGGTCCCGCCTCAGAGCCACGCAGCGGGCGGTTTCCTGAGGCAGAAACAAATCCGGCGAGACCGCAGTTGCAGCAGCCAGGCCGAGTGTTTCATGAACCTCCAGCATGCGTGTCAGCCAGGCGCGGTAGTCCGGCAAAGACGCAAAGTGTCCCTCACCGAACCAGACATTTTCCGCAGCAGAATGCGCGGCCTGTGTTGCCTCTCTGAGCACGTCACGATGGGCGTTCTGGTGGTTCATGGGGCGGTTGTGATCCTGGTGATTTTGGTGGCGCAAGCGCCCCACAGCAGATCAGCGGCTCCCGGCCCGATTGTCAACTCAGTGCCCGACCGTCAGTGTCCGGATCAATTTATTCGTCGTTGATATCGCGCGTGATCACTTTTGCCCCGGTGGACTGGCTGCGGAACGCAATGCGCAGTCCGATCCAGGACAACAGCGACACACCGGCGAAGACGGCCAGCAGAACCGAGGCCGAGGGAATGTAGCCAAACCCGACGAGACCGGCGGTGATCAGCGCGCCGATAGCGAACCCGAGGAAAATGAACCCCGGCGCAAAGACCTCGATGATGGCCAGAACGATGGCCACGGCGATCCAAAGCCACCAGATGCCCAGAAATGCGTCTATCATGCGCCTTTTCCTTTCAGCAGGCGGAACGCATCGCCAAAGGCTTCAAGGGCCTGAGCTGGTACCACAATCGTCTGATTGCCGTTTCCTGCGCCAAGAGCATTCAGCGATTCCACCTGTTTCAGCGCAATCTGATACTGGGCAGCCTCGATACCGTTTTCATTGATAGCTGCGGCAACGACCTGTGTAGCATAGGCTTCGGCATCGGCCAGAATGCGGCGCGCCTTTGCAGTCTGTTCTGAGGCGTAGAGCTCAGCATCTGCCGCAAGCTCTACCGCGCGCTTGGAGCCTTCGGCTTCGGTGACCTGGGCGCGGCGGGCACGTTCCGCGTTCAGCTGTTGCAGCATGGCGTCGCGCGTGGCCTGATCCAGGTTCACATCGAGTATTTCAGCGCGCGTTACCTCAATGCCCCAGTCGTCGACGGCGTCTTCCACCGAACCCTTGATGGTGGAGATCAGCTGCGCGCGGTTGGCCTGCACATCATCGAGGTCCATCTTGCCAATCTCTGCCCGCACGATCCCGGCAACCGTGGTGGCAATGGCTGCATCCACATCACGGATCCGGTACACCGTGCGCTCAGGTTCCGTGATACGGTAAAAGACAGAGGTTTCCACCTGCACCAGCACGTTGTCCTTGGTGATCGCATCCTGGCTGGCATTGGGCAACTGACGTTCAAGGATTGAGATTTCATGCGCCACGCGGTCGATAAAGGGCACAATCAGGTTGATGCCGGGCCCAAGCACGGAGCGCAGGCGACCAAACCGCTCGATGACGTATTTTTCGGACTGAGGCACGATTTTCACGCCCTTGACGACCACCGCAATCAGCAGCGCCGCCAGCAGCAGGAACACAATGTTTCCTGACAGAAGTTCGATAACGACCGTTTCGATGTCCATGAATTCGTCCTTTTGTCTGCCCCGAAGAGGATGTGGCGCTTTGCGGCGCAGAATGCAAGCAAAGCCGGGCGGGGAAAAACCGGTGCGGCGGCGCAGAGATTGCACTTTGGCGCGGGTTTGGATACCGGGCAGGGGCATCGACAGGAGAGTGACAGATGAGCGGTTTCAGTTTCAGCCGGACGGCGGTTGACGGCAAAGCCCGGACCGGTGTGATCAGCACCCCGCGCGGCGAAATCCGCACGCCCGCCTTTATGCCCGTGGGCACCGCAGCCACGGTCAAGGCGATGATGCCGGAGTCTGTGCGGTCCACCGGTGCCGATATCCTGCTGGGCAACACCTATCACCTGATGCTGCGCCCGACGGCTGAACGGATTGACCGGCTGGGCGGATTGCACCGGTTTATGAACTGGGACCGGCCCATTCTGACCGACAGTGGCGGTTTTCAGGTGATGAGCCTTGCCGGCCTGCGCAAACTGACGGAACGCGGTGTGACCTTCAAAAGCCATATCGACGGATCGAAACACGAAATCACGCCGGAACGGTCGATGGAAATTCAGCGCCTTCTGGGCTCGGACATCGTGATGTGTTTTGACGAATGCCCGGCGCTGCCGGCCGACCGGGCGCGCATCAGCGAGAGCATGCATCTGTCGATGCGGTGGGCTGCGCGCTCGAAAGAAGCTTTCGGCGACCGGCCCGGGCACGCGCTTTTTGGTATTCAGCAGGGCGGTCTGGAAGAGGACCTGCGGGCTGAGAGTGCTGAGGCCCTGCAGGAGATCGGATTTCACGGTTATGCCGTAGGCGGGCTGGCCGTTGGAGAGGGGCAGGAGGCCATGTTTGGGTGCCTTGATTATGCACCGGACCAGCTGCCTGCCGACAAACCACGGTATCTGATGGGCGTCGGCAAGCCGGACGACATCGTGGGGGCTGTTGCCCGCGGGATCGACATGATGGATTGCGTGCTGCCCAGCCGCTCGGGACGGACGGGGCAGGTGTTCACGCGGCATGGCGTTCTGAACATCAAAAATGCGCGGCATCAGGATGACCCGCGCCCGCTGGACGAGAATTGCGGCTGCCCGGCCTGTAAAAACTACAGCCGCGCCTACCTGCATCACGTCTTCCGCAGCCAGGAGATCATCTCGTCCATGCTGCTCACCTGGCACAACCTGCATTATTATCAGGACCTGATGGCGGGCATGCGCGATGCGATAGCCGGGGGGACCTTTGCCGAATGGCAGTCAGCCTTCCATGCGGGCCGTGCACAGGGTGATATCGATCCGCTCTGAGCATGTCGCGCCCCGCTTTTAACAGTTGATTAACCCCTGCAGGCGTAGCGTTCGTCCAGCTTTTGCTACGTCATTTTCTTCAGATGGCCTCTGGCCGATCCGACAGGGCCGGGTTTAACGTGGCAGAAGAAGCTGTAGCGGGCCCAAACCGGCCGGAAAAGCCGAGTTGGGTTTGTGAACTGATGTGATGAAGCAAAGCGCATTCGGGCAATCCGGACTGCCCGGCAGGCGTTCACGGGCATTTGGCGGCTTGTACTTCGCCGGTTTGGTGTTCATTCTTGTCCGGCCAGAAAGAGTGAAGGTTGATTTCATGTGGGCGTTGCCCCACCTGTCATCTGTTAAACCGGAGATGACCGGGCGTTGCTGCGGATGCGGGACCAGTGTCATCTTGCCAAAAATAAGGAAAGAGCATGCAAGAGCCTCTTAACGCTTCCTACCCGGTACTTCCGCTGCGCGATATTGTGGTTTTCCCGCATATGATCGTGCCGCTGTTTGTCGGTCGGGACAAATCTGTCCGTGCCCTCGAAGAGGTGATGGCAGATGACAAGCAGATCCTGCTGTCGAGCCAGATCGATCCCGGTGTGGATGATCCCGACAGTGACGGCATCTACAAGGCCGGCGTTCTCGCAAATGTCCTGCAGTTGCTGAAGCTGCCCGATGGCACCGTCAAGGTGCTGGTCGAGGGACAGGCGCGTGTTCGCATCACGGAATACATTGAAAACGACAACTTCTTTGAGGCCCGGGCAGAATATCTGACCGAGATGCCCGGAGATGTTGCGACAACCGAGGCACTGCTGCGCACGGTGGCGGACGAATTCGAACGCTACGCCAAGGTCAAGAAAAACGTGCCCGAAGAAGCCCTTGCGGCGGTTGGCGAATCCGCTGAACCGGCCCGTCTGGCGGACCTTGTTGCGGGCCATCTGGGCATTGAGGTGCACCAGAAACAGGACCTGCTCGAAACGCTCAGCGTGTCGGAGCGCCTGGAGAAGGTCTATGGCCTGATGCAGGGCGAGATGTCTGTTCTGCAGGTTGAGAAGAAGATCAAGACGCGCGTCAAGACGCAGATGGAGCGCACGCAGCGCGAATACTACCTCAACGAACAGATGAAGGCGATCCAGCAGGAGCTGGGCGACGGCGAGGATGGCAAAAACGAAGTTGCTGAGCTGGAAGCACGGATTGCTGAAACCAAACTGAGCAAAGAGGCCAAGGAAAAGGCCGAAGCCGAGATCAAGAAGCTGCGGAACATGAGCCCGATGTCCGCAGAGGCAACCGTTGTGCGCAATTATCTCGATTGGATGCTGTCCATTCCGTGGGGCAAGAAATCCCGCGTAAAAAAGGACCTCAGCCGCGCGCAGCAGGTGCTGGATGATGATCACTATGGTCTGGACAAGGTCAAAGAGCGGATCGTCGAATATCTGGCGGTGCAGCAGCGTTCCAGCAAGCTGAAAGGCCCGATCATGTGTCTGGTGGGCCCTCCGGGCGTGGGTAAAACCAGCCTTGGCAAGTCTGTGGCGCGTGCCACCGGCCGGGAATTCATCCGCATCAGTCTTGGGGGTGTTCGGGACGAATCCGAGATCCGCGGTCACCGCCGGACCTATATCGGTTCAATGCCGGGCAAGATCATCCAGGCGCTGAAGAAGGCCAAGACGACAAACCCGCTGATCCTGCTCGATGAGATCGACAAGATGGGTCAGGATTTCCGGGGTGATCCCGCGTCCGCCATGCTGGAAGTGCTTGATCCGGAACAGAACTCCACGTTTGTGGATCACTATCTTGAGGTCGAATACGACCTGTCGAACGTGATGTTCCTGACCACGTCGAACAGCTACAACATGCCCGGACCTCTGCTGGACAGAATGGAGATCATTCCGCTGGCAGGCTACACCGAGGATGAGAAACGCGAGATTGCGCGCCAGCACCTTGTGCCCAAACAGATCAAAAACCACGGTCTGAAGGACAAGGAGTTCAGCCTCGAAGATTCCGCGCTGACAGAGATGATCCGAACGTACACGCGTGAAGCAGG
The DNA here is from genome assembly GCF_055693285.1 of Roseobacter sp. S87. Next base: position 1,467,036 of record NZ_JBVFTR010000004.1, on the reverse strand, counting down.
CGTGCGGAACCTGGAGCGTGAAATCGCCAAGGTCGCACGAAAATCGCTGACCAAAATCGTGCGCAAGGAAGCGGAAAGCGTGACTGTCACCGATGAAAACATCGATGATTTCCTCGGCGTGAAGAAGTATCGCTATGGTCTGGCGGAGAAAGAGGATCAGGTCGGTGTTGTGACCGGGCTGGCCTATACCTCTGTCGGTGGCGAGCTTCTGAGCATCGAGGCGCTCAGGCTCCCGGGCAAGGGGCGCATGAAAACCACAGGCAAGCTCGGCGACGTGATGAAGGAATCCATCGACGCTGCTTCGTCCTATGTGCGCTCCATCAGCCCGCAGATCGGGGTGAAGCCACCGCAGTTCGACAAGATCGATATCCACGTGCACGTGCCGGATGGCGCGACGCCCAAGGATGGTCCGAGTGCCGGTCTGGCGATGGTGACATCGATTGTATCGGTTCTGACCAAAATTCCGGTCCGCAAGGACATCGCCATGACCGGCGAGGTGTCTCTGCGCGGGAACGCGATGCCCATCGGCGGGCTCAAGGAAAAGCTGCTCGCAGCGCTGCGTGGTGGGATCACCAAAGTGCTGATCCCGCAGGAAAACGCCAAAGATCTTCCGGACATTCCGGATAACGTGAAAGAAGGGCTGGAAATCATTCCCGTCAGTCACGTGTCTGAAGTTCTGGAGCATGCGCTGGTCCGTCAGCCTGAGGCCATTGAATGGGATCAGGAAGCGGAAGAGGCAGCCGCCGCAGCCCTTGCGGGAAAGACCGATGGTGTGGATGCCGCGACAGCGCACTGATCGCTGACGCAGTTTCGGGTAACAGGTGCGGCGCCTCAGGGTGCCGCACTTTTTGTTTCAGGCCGCATTTGCCGGCTGGTCAGGGCACAAGCTGCACCATACCCAAAAGCGCTTGCGGTCGCCACGGTGTTTGGGTATTCCGCCGCCCATGGGTGATTAGCTCAGTGGTAGAGCGCTTCGTTCACATCGAAGATGTCAGGAGTTCAAATCTCTTATCACCCACCACTTTCCTCTTATACTTTGTGATCTCCGGCACAGACTATTGCTCACCTCTTGATGACCGTGCGGCAGGGGCGTAATGCGGGAGAGACGTCATTTTCCGGACCCCGCATGCCTGATTTTCCGCCTCTTTATATCCTGCGCCATGGCCAGACCCACTGGAACGCCGAACACCGGGTTCAGGGCCAGCTCAACTCACCTCTGACGGATCTGGGGCACAGACAGGCCGCAGAACAACACCGCATTCTCAGCGGGCGTGATCTGACAGGCTTCCGTTTTCTCTCCAGCCCGCAGGGCCGCGCCTTTCAGACTGCGGCTATTGCACTGGAGGGCCTGGCGATGCGCATTGATACCGACCCTCGCCTCGCGGAAATCACAGTGGGAGAATACGAGGGGCGCAGACGTGCGGAACTGCCGGATGGTGGCGCGGCGGATGAGAGCGAGGAGAGCGCGCTACATCTTTATGACAGCGCACCCGGTGGCGAGGGCTTTGCGGGTCTGCGCGCGCGATGTGCTGCCTTTCTGGACGACCTGAAGGGGCCGTCGGTTCTGGTAACACACGGAATGACGTCACGGATGCTGCGCCTGATCCTGCTGGACCGGGATATGTCTGAAATGGGTGCGCTGCCGGGTGGGCAGGGCGTTATTTACTACCTGGAACAGGGCGTTCAGCACCGACTGACATAAAGGGCTTGAAGACCTCTTTCAGTTTGGCTAAACCGCCACCACCGGGTCGTTAGCTCAGTTGGTAGAGCGCTTCGTTTACACCGAAGATGTCGGGAGTTCGAGCCTCTCACGACCCACCACTATCTCTCTGTTACGACTCAGTGTTTCTGCGTATTCTGTCGTCAGGCCGCGTCGGGTGGGTGCGGCCGGTGCACGGGAAGAGGATCGCGTGATCGTTCCTGTGTGAGGGCCATTCGGTTCTTGAAAGGGGTGCGCTTTGTTCTGCGACAAGACGGGGATAGATGTTCCCGAAAAACGTAAATCTTCGGACAGCGAAGCTGATCTGAATAAAATTCTGAGCAAACTCAACGATCTGCCGGCCGACCAGCGGGGAGAACGCGCGCTGCGCATGGCCGCGCGGCTGGTGGAATACGGCGCATTTGAACTGGCCGGTCGCGTCAGCAGCGAAACGGTTGGCGAAATGGTAAACCTGTCCGCACGCCTGAGCGGCCGCAGAAATGCGTCTGATACGGCGGCCTCCGGGGCTGACGTTGTGCAGTTGTTTCCCGGCGACAGCTGAGCCTCCGATTTCTACCCTGGCGGTACAATGTGTCGCGCAGAATCCCGCTATGGTTGACAATTGTTACAATATCGGCGAATTTTGGCCTGTGAATACTCGGTTTCGCAACCGCGGCCACGCACTCAGAGCACCAGAGAAGGGTCCCCTCAGAACCGTTTGTGAAAACTGAATATTTCGTGGTGCCAGCGAGCGGGCGTCAGCGTGATGGGTGTAGTGCTCAGAGCCTGTGTCTCCATATTTTTAGGGCCGACACGATATGACTGAGCCGACGACGAAAATTCCTTCAAAGGTTGTGGACCTTCAGGCGTCGCTGGGCGCGCTTGATGAATTGTCGAAGCCGGAACGTGTCCAGATCGCGATGCTGCTGGCGTCCTGCTACCTGGAATATGCGGCGTTCGAAATGGCTCTGGATCAAAGCGCCGACGAAGTCTCGGAAATCATCCATATGGCCGCGCGGCTGGACATGACCTCCAGGCGGATTTCTGACAGGGCTGCCTTCGACAAGGCCGCACAGAGCCTGCGCAAAATGTGACAGATTCCCTGATTGAAGCGTGCGGACGGCGCATTATTCTTTCGTCATACCCTGGCTGAGGAGGTCGATGTGAGCTGGAACCCTGTACTTGATCCGGATTGTCCCGTTGGTGACGCTGTTGATGCGATTGACACGATCATCGTTCCGCGTGCGCGGGACCTTGGTGGGTTCGAAGTCCGGCGCGCTCTGCCCGCACCCAAACGGCAGATGGTTGGTCCCTTCATCTTTTTTGACCAGATGGGCCCTGCGGAATTTCTGACCGGCAAAGGCATAGACGTGCGGCCGCATCCGCATATCGGGCTGGCGACAGTGACCTACCTTTACAAGGGCACCATACATCACCGCGACAGCCTTGGGACCGATCAGTGGATTGAGCCGGGTGCGGTGAACTGGATGGTGGCAGGGCACGGGATCACGCATTCCGAACGTACCGACGGAGAGATCCGTGAGAAGCCGCACAGCCTCTTTGGTATTCAGACCTGGGTCGCATTGCCCGAAGAGCACGAAGACAGTCCGGCGGCTTTTGAGCACGCTCCGAAGGACACGCTGCCATTCATGGAAGGTGAGGGCAAGGAAGTGCGCCTGATCCTCGGGAATGCCTGGGGAGAAAAGGCGCCCGTGCGGACCTTCTCCGAGATTTTCTACGCGGATGCTGTCCTGCAGCCTGACGCGCAGATTCCCCTGCCGGATGACCATGAGGACCGCGGAGTTTATGTGGTCACCGGATCCGTCACTGTTGCTGGTGACACGTTTGACGCCGGACAGATGATGGTGTTCCGCCCTGGTGACCGCATATCCCTGCGGGCCGGGGCAGCGGGCGCACGTCTGATGCTGCTGGGGGGGCCACGCTGAACGGATCACGTCACATATGGTGGAATTTCGTCGCGTCCTCGCGCGAGCGGATTGATGCGGCGAAAGAGGCCTGGCGGGCGGGCGACTGGGCGCATGGACGCTTTCAGCTGCCGCCCGGAGATGACGATGAGTTCATACCTCTGCCGGACTGATCGCCTGAAAAAACAGGGCGCATGCAGAAAAATAAAATTTCTTGTCAAAGGCTGCTTGACGCGACCGGGAGGGCGCAATAGTAGAACGGAACGCTTCGCAGGAAGCGGGCAGTGGGCGGTTGTAGCTCAGTTGGTTAGAGTACCGGCCTGTCACGCCGGGGGTCGCGGGTTCGAGCCCCGTCAACCGCGCCACCGCTGCATAAAAGGCCTCCGGTAACGGGGGCCTTTTGCTTTTTCAGATGAGTGTTTCGCGCAGTCAGCCCGCCCAGTCCGCAATCACATCAAACCCCTGAGCCGAAGGTGCGCTTTCCAGATGGTCGCCAAATGCGGCCCACAGCTGGGCGACTTTGTCAGCATTGGCGTTGGAGGCCTCTTCGCTTTCTACAAGCGACACAACACATCCGCTGCCATCGGCGTTCATCATGTTCACGAAACGGATCATGCCGGGCAGTGCCATGATCTGTGGCTTCAGCTGTTCAAGCAACGCAGTGGCAGGCACCACCGCATCGGGTTTCATTTTGTAGTGTGTTACGCGTGCAAACATTGTCTGTCCCTTCAGTTTTTTTGGTTTTGGGTGACGTTACGTTAACACAATTTCCGTTCCGGCGCAGAAAGGCGCAGTGAGCAGTGCTTCAGCGGTGCTCGTTCAGAAAGGCCAGCAGCGTTTTCGTGGTGGCGTCCGGGTGCTGATCGACAAAGAAATGTCCGCCCGGGACGGCACCGTGGGTCATGTTCGACAATCTGTCCGCCCAGGTGCCCGGAACATCATAGGATTTCGCCATCGCTCCATCAGCCCCGAACAGAACAAGGGACGGGCAGGTGACCTGCCGGTCCAGATCGGCGGCATCCAGATCGAAATCGATCTGAAGAGCTGCCCGGTAATCGGCGCACATACCGCGGATCGCCTCCGGGTCCCGCCAGGCTGTCCTGTACGCCTCCAGGGCTGCCGGATCAAAGTCCGACAGCCGTGCGGCGCCCCAGCCCAGCAGGCAGCTTTCAAAATAAGCGTCAGGGTCATGCCCGATCATGCTTTCGGGAAACGGGGCCGGCTGCGCCAGGAAGAACCAGTGGTAATAGGCCGCTGCCACCTGCCGCGAAAGCTGGTCCAGCAGCAGGTGCGTGGGCACGATATCCATGACGGTCAGAGTTTGGACCAGATCCGGTGCATCAAGCGCCAGCCGGTGCGCCACCCGGCCGCCACGATCATGGCCCACGACATGGCATCTGTCGATCCCGAAGTGGTCAAGTAACGCAATCTGATCCGCAGCCATGTGGCGGAACGAATAGGGCTCGGTGCCGGGCGGTTTGCCGCTGGCCCCGTACCCGCGCAGGTCCGGTGCATAGACCGTGAAGTCCCGGGCGAGAGCAGGTCCAACCGCGTGCCACATCGCGTGTGTCTGCGGAAAGCCGTGCAACAAAAGCAGCGCGGGCCCTGAGCCGCCTGTGGCGACCTGTATATCCAGGCCGCCGCAATCGACCGTAGTGGCTGAAAAACCCGGTATCACAGGCTCAGCTCAGGGCAGCAAGGATACGTGCCCAGCTGCGCGTTCCCTTATGGAAACTCTCAAGATCGTATTTTTCATTGGGTGAATGAAGTGCATCGTCATCCTTTCCAAAGCCGATCAGCATCGGGGTGGTGCCCAGAATATCCTGGAAATGCCCGGCAATCGGAATGGAGCCGCCGCAGCCCACATAGGCCGCAGGTACCTGCCATTCGTCTGTCAGCGCCTGACGGGCGGCCTCAAAAGCGGGGTCGCTGGTTTTCGTCTGTGACGCACCGCTGGCCCCGTGACCGCCAAAGCTGACCTTGCAGTCCGGCGGCAGCATGTCGCGCACCATCTGGCGGAAATTCTCACGGATCGCGAGCGGGTCCTGGGTGCCCACCAGCCGGAAACTGATTTTGGCGTGTGCCTCAGACGGCAGCACAGTTTTAAAGCCGTCACCGGTGTATCCGCCCCAGATTCCATTGACCTCGCAGGTCGGGCGGGACCAGATCATTTCCAGGGGTGTTCTGTCCTGTTCACCGGCGGGTTCCGACAGGCCCACGTCACCCAGAAAGGCCGCATGGTCAAAGGCAAGGCCCTGCCATTGCGCTTCCAGTTCGTCAGAAAGTTCCGGCACGCCATCGTAAAATCCGGGCACCGTGATGCGCCCGGTGTCATCGTGCAGGGCTGCGATGATGCGCGACAGCACACGGACCGGGTTCATCGCCACACCACCGTACATACCGGAGTGCAGATCGAGCTCCGGTCCCGTAATTGTGATCTCTTCTCCCAGCAGTCCGCGCAGCATGGTCACAATGGCCGGAGTGCGGCTCTCAAAGAGCCCCGTATCGCAGATCAGCGCCAGATCGGATTTCAGCTCTTCCGCGTTTTCTTCCATGAACGGCACAAGTGACGGCGAGCCGCTTTCTTCTTCGCCCTCAAAAAAGAAGGTGATCTTACAGGGCAGGGAGCCTTCTTCAGCGATCCACGCGCGGCAGGCTTCGACAAAGGTCATCAGCTGACCTTTGTCATCCGAGGAACCGCGACCACGGATCACTTTACCTTTCGGCGTGTCCTCCAGTTGAGGATCAAAAGGATCGTTGTCCCAAAGATCAAGCGGATCAACGGGTTGCACGTCGTAGTGGCCGTAAAACAGCAGGTGCGGTCCGGGCCCGTCGGCGTGGCCGACAACCATCGGATGGCCGGGCGTTGCGCGTTTCTCAGCCGCAATGCCGAGACCCTGCAGTTCCGCAACAAGCCAGTCGGCAGCAGTGTCGCAGTCATCTGCAAAAGCCGGATCGGTGGAAATCGACGGAATGCGCAGCAAAGCGCGCAGTCTTTCCAGCGCCTCCGGCATGTCAGAATCGATACGGGAAAGAACGGCGTCCAGCGACATTGGGGGTACTCCTAAACCTGATTGCCGCGACCCTACCAGCCCGTGCTGCCGTGTCCAGCAGAGCGGTCGCGATCCACCATCAGCGGTCTTGATCCAGATCAAGGCTGCGACATGGTGTGCGCCCTAGAGATGTTGATCATCGCACGCGCGATCTATAATTATTCTAAGAACTGTACACGGGGTATGTCTGTGCCCCGATCTGAGGAGACCCGCCGGGTGGATTACGAAGACCAACTGGATCAGGCCATTGCCCGCCTGCATGACGAGGGACGCTACAGGACCTTTATCGATATTGAACGGTCCAATGGTCAGTTCCCGCATGCCGTGCGCACGCGGCCTGACGGCACGCGCCAGAACATTACTGTGTGGTGCGGGAATGACTATCTGGGCATGGGCCAGCACCCTGTTGTGCTCGAAGCCATGCACGAGGCGCTGGACGCGACCGGTGCGGGCTCCGGCGGTACGCGTAACATTTCCGGCACGACCGTATATCACAAGCGCCTGGAAGCCGAGCTGGCCGACCTGCACGGCAAAGAATCAGCACTGCTGTTCACCTCTGCCTATATTGCCAACGACGCGACGCTTTCCACGCTGCCGCGCCTTTTTCCGGGCCTGATCATTTATTCTGACGCGCTGAACCACGCATCCATGATCGAAGGTGTGCGCCGCAATGGTGGCGCAAAGCGGATTTTCCGGCACAACGATGTTGCGCATCTGCGCGAGTTGCTGGAGGCGGATGATCCCGCCGCTCCAAAAATCATCGCCTTTGAATCGATCTATTCGATGGATGGTGATTTCGGACCGATCGAAGAGATCTGCGACCTGGCAGATGAGTTCGGTGCACTGACTTATATCGACGAAGTTCATGCGGTTGGTATGTACGGTGCGCGTGGTGCCGGTGTGGCAGAGCGTGACCGTCTGATGCATCGCCTGGACATCATCAACGGCACCCTTGCGAAGGCCTATGGTGTGATGGGTGGGTACATTGCTGCATCCGAAAAAATGTGTGATGCCATAAGATCTTACGCGCCGGGGTTCATATTTACGACGTCTCTTCCGCCCGCAGTTGCCGCGGGTGCGGCGGCATCAGTCGCCTTTCTAAAACGTGCCCCGGAATTGCGTGAGGCACATCAGACACAGGCGCGGATTCTCAAGATGCGGCTGAAGGGGCTGGGCCTGCCGATCATTGATCATGGCAGCCACATTGTACCGGTGATGGTCGGTGATCCGGTGCATACCAAGATGCTCAGCGATATGCTGCTGGATGACCATGGCATCTACGTGCAGCCTATCAATTTTCCGACGGTTCCGCGCGGTACGGAACGGTTGCGTTTCACGCCATCTCCTGTACACGGAGCGCCGGAAATGGATGCGCTTGTGCGCGCAATGGACGGACTTTGGTCACATTGTGCGCTAAATCGCGCCGAACATGCCGGGTAAGCAAGCTCCTGATGTAATTGGATTTGGCTTGTGTTAACCTGACCTAAACAACAAGCCGGGTACGAATCGTGGGGACGATTCTTAATCCGGCGCAGGCGTCAGGCAGATATGGGAAGACGGGGCAGTCGTATGATTGGGCGTAAGCACTCAAAGAGTGTTGATGAGGTGGTCGAACAGCGCGGGTTCGACGACTTTGAACTGCGCCTTGGCGATGTCATGCGCGGTGAACGCGCGACCATGGGGAAATCCCTGCTCGACGTCCAGCGCGAACTCCGCATCAAAGCTTCCTACATCGCTGCAATTGAAGACTGCGATCCCGACGCCTTCGACACACCCGGTTTTATTGCGGGTTATGTGCGCAGTTATGCGCGCTACCTTGGCATGAACCCGGACGAGGTCTTTGATACGTTCTGTAAGGAAAGCGGGTTTTCCGTCGCACATGGCATGTCTGCGGCAGCGTCCGTTGTGCGCAAAACACCGCGCACGGACAAAGCATCGCGCGTCTATGACGGCGACATCTTCAACAAACCCGGAACGCCGTTTGTTCCGGCAGGGGATAGTTTTTTCTCCCGGATTGAACCAGGTGCGATCGGATCGTCCCTCGTACTGCTGGCGCTGATCGGTGGCATTGGGTTTGGTGGATGGTCTGTTCTGCAGGAAGTACAGCGGGTGCAGGTGGCGCCTGTCGATCAGACGCCGGTTGTCTTGTCTGACCTGGACCCTCTGGATGGTGTGCTGACGGCAAGCCCGGAAGGCGGCTCCGAAACGGCGCTGCCCGACGGTATGGATCAGCCACGTGCGGACGCACTGGAGCGTCTCTACCGCCCGCAAACGCTCGACGTGCCCGTTCTTGTTGCCCGTGACGCGCCGATCTCAACGATCGATCCGCGCTCCATCGGCAATTTTGCAGAGCCACCGCGCCCGGAACCAGCCCCGGATCGTGTGTTTGCTTCAATCGATACAGCCATTGCGGACAGTGTTGCTGATTTCCCGGTACCTCAGGTGTCCAAGGACCCTGGCCCTGCGCTGCGTATGGTCGCCGTGCGCCCCTCCTGGGTGCGCGTCCAGGCTGCAGATGGCAGTGTGATCTTTGAGACGATCATGGAGCCGGGCGATGTCTGGGATGCACCGAAAAGCGAGAACCCACCTGTGCTGCGGACCGGTGAAAGCGGTGCCATCTACTTTGCGCTGAGCGGAGAGTACTACGGTCCGGTGGGGCAGACAGGCGTTGTGACGTCCAACCTTGCACTGGATGTCGACTCGCTGAAAGCGGCCTACAGCGTAGCGGATCTGTCCGCAGATGAAGCGCTGGCCACAACTGTCGTTGAACTGCAGACCCCGGTCGAACCCGCGACGGAATAAACGCCATCAGGTTCAGACGGCCATTGCGGGCAGCGCCTATGGTGTCTATTTTGACTGACATACAGGAATTCCCCGGGGGCTCTGAATGTCACTCAATCACGTACGTCCATGGCGCAACATCTACCGTCGCACGTCACGCCAGATCATGGTGGGCAATGTCCCGGTCGGCGGGGATGCACCCATCAGCGTGCAGACGATGACCAACACGCTGACGACAGATGTTGCCGCGACGATAGCACAGATTAACGCGGCCACCGAAGCCGGCGCTGATATTGTACGTGTTTCGGTTCCGGACGAAGCTTCCTCGAAAGCGCTGCGTGAAATTGTGCCCGAAGTGTCGGCCCCGATCGTGGCGGACATTCATTTCCATTACAAAAGGGGCATTGAGGCCGCCGAAGCGGGTGCGGCCTGTCTGCGGATCAACCCTGGCAACATTGGTGACGAAAAACGTGTTCGCGAGGTGATCAAAGCAGCCCGGGATCACAATTGTTCTATCCGCATCGGGGTGAACGCGGGCAGCCTGGAAAAACATCTGTTGGAAAAATACGGTGAACCCTGTCCCGACGCGATGGTCGAAAGCGGACTGGATCATATCAAAATCCTGCAGGACAATGATTTCCATGAGTTCAAGATCAGCTGCAAAGCCTCTGATGTTTTCATGGCAGCCGCCGCCTATCAGCAGCTTGCGGAAGCCACGGACGCGCCCATTCATCTTGGGATCACAGAAGCCGGTGGTCTCGTTTCCGGAACGATCAAGTCGGCCATTGGTCTTGGCAATCTGCTGTGGATGGGGATTGGTGACACGATCCGTGTGAGCCTGTCTGCGGACCCGGTTGAAGAAGTGAAGGTCGGCTACGAAATCCTCAAATCTCTGGGCCTCAGGCATCGTGGTGTGAACATCATCAGTTGCCCAAGCTGCGCGCGCCAGGGCTTCGATGTAATCAAAACCGTCGAGACACTGGAAAAGCGTCTCGAACACATCAAAACCCCGATGAGTCTGTCGATCATCGGCTGTGTCGTAAACGGCCCGGGTGAAGCGCTGATGACCGATGTGGGCTTTACGGGCGGCGGTGCCGGATCAGGTATGGTCTACCTGGCGGGCAAGCAAAGTCACAAAATGGACAACGCCGAAATGGTGGATCATATCGTTGAGCAGGTCGAAAAAAAGGCGGCCGAGCTTGATGCGGCCGCCCTTGCAGATGCTGCTGAATAGAGCGCGTCAGCTGCGTTTGTCTTCAACGATTGTCTGAAGCTGATCGAACGGCAGGTAACCGCGCAGCAACTCGTCCTGCAGAACGAAAGTGGGGGTGCCGGTGATCTGAAGCTGCTGTGCGAGGGCACGGGTGGACCGGATCCGGTCGGTCACCTCTTCATCGTCCATTTTCGCCTCAACCGCTGCAGTGTCGACGCCATAGGTATCCGCCAGCCTGCGCAGCGACGCGAGTGTAATGTCGCCGTTAAAGGACATGAGCGCGTCATGAACAGCCTTATAGGCCTCGTCGCCTGCCACCATCTGCGTGGCGATTGCAAACCGTGACGCCAGAACTGATTGTTCGCCGAGGATCGGGAATTCTTTTACAACGAACCGGATGTTCCCGTCGGATTCGAGCAGTTTCTCAACTTCACCGAAGGCCCGTTTGCAGAAGCCGCAGCGGTAGTCCATGAACTCAACCAGCACGATATCTCCGTCCGGGTTGCCGCCGACATAGGAAAACCCATCGTCAAACAGCGCATCCGCGTTATCGGCGACCAGTGCCACATCGGCCTCGGCCTGAGCCTCTGCCTGGCGTGCTTCGAGCGCGCGTACGGCTTCCATAATGACTTCAGGGTTTTCCATCAGGTACTCGCGGACCTGATTGCCAAAAGCGTCGCGCTCCGCATCCGACATAGCATTCAGATCCAGTGCTTGCGCCGGAGCGGCAAGGGCACCGAAAGCCAGTGCCGCTGACAAAAGAAGTTTCCTCAACATTATTATCTCCGTTTCGCGGCGCGTTGGGCCGCATTAAGTACATCGTCAGCGCGCTGCCGTGGACCTGAACCTGCAGGCAGAAGCCCCGCCGCGCGTTTGGCATGGATGCCCGCATCCTTCATGCGTCCCGACAGAGCATAGCGTTCCGCGGTGATCAGCGCAGCCATTCCCTGTTCACCATTGCGTGCGTAGGCGACCGAAAGATCGCGCATCATGGATCCGTCCCGGAAATCGATGGACCGTGCTTTTTCCAGCGCGCGTTTCGCGCCCCTCACATCATCCTGCACGAGCAGGGCGCGGCCATAACCGGAGAGGATGAGTGCATCATTGGGCGCCAGTTTCACAGCCCGGGCATAGGCGGCAGTGGCTGCCTGAAAGTTCCGCGTCTCGAACAGGATCTGTCCGCGCTGCTCATGCAGAAAGGGATCGTTGGGGCGCCGCGCTATCGCCTTGTCTATGGCGCTCAGTGCCTGTTTTGTCCGGGATTGCCGGTGTTCCGCCACCGCTTCCCGCAGGAGGCGGACGTCCGGGTAAGGGGTTTCTTCCAGGCGTCGCAGCGTCCATTTCGGTGCGCGGGTATAGGCGCTGAGCTTCCCCTTGACCCGTTCGAACCAATAAGCGGCGGTCGGATCGTCCTTGCCGTCATCGCCGTAGGCGGCGACAAAACCTTTGACCGCGCGCAACCGGTCCCGCGACAGAGGGTGGCTGCGCAGGTAGGGGTCCTGCCGGGTTTCAGACAGCAGGTCCTGACCGCTGAAAATCTCCAGAACCTCGGACATACCAGAGGGCCGGATGCCTGCGGATTTCAGAAACCGGATACCCGACTGGTCAGCCGATGCTTCCTCGGCGCGGGTGTGTTTGAAAAACTGTCTCTGCGCGGATGATTGGGTGCCAATCGCGATTCCGCTGGCAGCCGCGCCACTGCCCGTTGTCGCCGCCGCAACAGCGGCCAGAGCCAGCCCCAGTCCGGATGCTGTGCGCGCACTGGCCAGGTTGCCCATGCGCCGCACAATGTGTCCATTTGCGATATGTGCCGCCTCATGGGCCAGTACCGCCTGGAGCATCGGCGCATTTTTCATGCGGTTGATCAGGCCGTAGTGCACAAAGATCGCATCATTCCCGACCACGAAGGCATTCAGAGAACTGGAATTCACCACCAGGATCTTGACCCGGTTCGGGTTAAGGCCCGCCGCTGACAGTACCGGAGTGGCCAGCTGTTTTAACCCGTATTCAATGTCGGAATCGCGCAGCAAACCCTGGGCGTGCAGCGGTGCTGCTGCCATCCAGAGCAGCATCAGCGGGATTGACGCCAGGCGGAATACGCGATGAAAGATCATGCACCCAATAAGGAGCGAATAGATGCGGGTTTCAAGGCGTTCTTCGGTCGATCCATTTATTGTGATGGATGTCATGGAGGCCGCGCGGCGGGCGGAAGAGGCGGGCCGGCACATTATCCACATGGAAGTGGGGCAGCCGGGAACAGGTGCGCCGAAGGCGGCTGCCGCGGCTTTGACGGCTGCGATGCAGGCAGGTCCGCTGGGCTATACTGTGGCGCTTGGGTTGCCGGCGCTGCGCGCGCGGATCGCACAGATGTATGGCGACTGGTACAATGTGGATCTGGATCCTGCCCGTGTCGTGATCACGCCCGGATCGTCCGGCGGATTTCTGCTCGCCTTCACGGCGCTTTTCGATACCGGTGACCGTGTCGGCATCGGCGCGCCGGGGTATCCCAGTTATCGCCAGATCCTCCGGGCGCTTGATCTCGTTCCTGTTGATCTTGAAACGGCACCGGAAAACCGGCTGCAGCCGGTGCCTGCGGATTTCGCCGGTCAGAACCTCGCGGGTCTTATGGTTGCTTCACCGGCAAACCCGACGGGCACGATGCTGGACCGGCCGGCGATGCAGGCGCTCGTGCAGGCGACAGCGGAGCAGGGCGCTTCGTTTATCTCAGATGAAATCTATCACGGGATTGAATATGAGGCGAAGGCTGTGACCGCCCTCGAAATCACAGACGACGCCTATGTCATCAACTCGTTTTCCAAGTATTTTTCCATGACCGGCTGGCGGGTTGGCTGGATGGTTGTACCTGAGGATCATGTGCGGGTGGTTGAACGGATTGCCCAGAATATGTTCATCTGTGCGCCGCATGCCAGCCAGATTGCAGCGCTTGCAGCGATGGATGCGACCGACGAGCTGGAAGCCAACATGGAGGTCTATCGCGCAAACCGCAGGCTGATGCTGGACGGATTGCCGGCCGCAGGTTTCACGAATATCGCGCCGCCGGATGGCGCCTTTTATGTCTACGCAGATGTCTCCGATCTGACGGAGGACAGCCGTGCGTTTGCGGCGGAAATTCTGCGCGAGGCGGGTGTCGCCGTCACGCCGGGTCTGGATTTTGATCAGGCGCGGGGCAACCAAACCCTGCGCTTTTCCTATGCGCGCTCGACGGCGGATATTGCCCAGGGGCTGGAGCGTCTCAAAACCTTTATGCAGCGGCGCTGACGGGGATTCACACGCCGGGGATGATCGGATAAACTGCCTGAAAAAAGGCAGAGCAGCAGATGATCCGAATTCTGGCGATGGCGGCGGCGCTGACCGTGGCGCTGTGTTTTTCCGCATCAGCGGAGGAGGCAGCGATGGTAAATCCCGGCGAGAGCAGCGCGGCCGACATGCGCGGCGGCGGCGCTGTGATGACGCTTTCGCTGAGCCACGGCGTCCCTTTTCGTGTTTTCACGCTCGACGCTCCACCGCGCCTGGTGGTTGATTTCAGGGGCCTGAACACCGAAGCCATTCCCGCAGAAACGATGGTTCAGCAGAGTGCCGCAATAACCGGTCTGCGCAGCGGCGTCTTCCGCCCCGGCTGGTCGCGGCTGGTTGCAGACCTTGATGCGCCGCTTTTGCCTGCAGAAACAGGTATGCGCATTGATGACAGCTCTGGAAAAGCGGTGCTGTCCCTTGTTCTTGAGCCGGTATCGCCGGGCGCTTTTGCCGAAGCGTCCGGCGTTCCGGCGACGGCGCTCTGGGCGCAGGAACCGGTTGTCCCGCCCCGGAAGCGCACCGATGATGACCTGATGGTGGTGGCCATTGATCCCGGTCACGGTGGCATTGATCCTGGTGCGGAACGCGAAGGGCTGTCTGAAAAGGTTCTGATGCTGGATATGGCGCGCGAGCTGAAGGCAGCACTCGAAGCCACCGGTCTGGTGCACGCGGTACTGACACGGCAAAGCGATGTGTTCGTCTCGTTGCAGACCCGCGTTGCTTTGGCGCAGCAGGTGGAGGCAGATGCTTTTGTGTCGCTGCATGCCGACGCACTGGCCGATGGCGGCGCGCAGGGCGCAACAGTCTACACCCTGTCCGAAGAGGCGAGCGATAAGGCAACAGCCCTGCTGGCGGCGCGTCATAACCGCGCGGATATTCTTGCAGGCGTCGATCTGACGGGCGCTGATGATGTCGTCGCGGGGGTTTTGCTGGATATTGCCCGGCGTGAAACCGCACCGAGGACCGCAGCCCTGGCCCGGTCACTGGTCACCGGCATGGACGAGGCGGGCGGGCCGATGAACCGCCATCCGTTGCGCAAAGCAGGCTTTTCGGTGCTGAAGTCGGCCGATGTCCCTTCGGTGCTGGTCGAGGTCGGCTTTCTTTCCAGTCAGCGTGATCTGGATAACCTGCGGCGGCCGGAATGGCGCAGTCAGATGGTGGGTGGACTTGTTTCAGGTCTGCTGGCCTGGCATATGGAAGACGAAGCGCGCAGAGCTCTGTTGCGGCAGTAACTTTTGCGCGTGTGCCCGCCGCCGGGCTTTTGACGATTTCCGCCGTGACCGGTATAACAGCCGAAGTGCGCAGCCCTGAAAAGTGAGTCACACAGTGATCCGGTTCATCCTGTCCTTCTTTGGTGGCATTTTCACCACCATCACCATGGCTTTTGGCATGGTGGTTCTGACGATTGGCGCGATTTTCTGGGTCTATGGCCGCGACCTGCCGAGCCACGAGTCGCTGGCACAATATTCGCCGCCGACAATCAGCCGGATTTATTCCGGGCAGGGACAGATCATCGACGAGTTTGCCACAGAGCGGCGGCTTTTCGCGCCAGCAGACACTATCCCTGATCTGGTCAAACAAGCCTTTATCTCTGCCGAAGACAAGAATTTCTACGAACATGACGGGTATGACCTGCGTGGTATTGCGGCAGCTGGTGTTGACGCCGTGCGGTCGCGCGGCCAGGACCTGCGCGGCGCATCGACCATCACGCAACAGGTGATGAAGAACTTCCTGCTGTCCGGCGACCGGCGGGCAGAGCGGAAAATCAAGGAGATCATCCTTGCAGCGCGCCTTGAGGAAACCCTGAGCAAAGAGAAAATTCTGGAGCTCTACCTCAACGAGATTTTCCTGGGGCAGAACTCTTATGGTGTGGCCGCTGCGTCGCAGACGTATTTCAACAAACCGCTTGTGGATCTGGAGCCACATGAGGCGGCGTTCCTTGCGTCGCTGCCGAAGGCGCCCAGCGATTACCATCCCGTGCGCCAGAAGGACCGGCTGCTCGCGCGCCGCAACTTCGTTCTGCGCGAGATGATGGAGAACGGCTACATCTCGACGGCGGCTTATGAGACAGAACGCGCGGCGCCACTGCGGTCGGTGCAGAATGGTGACTTTGAGAGTTTCAAATCGGTTCTGCCGCCACGGGACTATTTCACCGATGAAATCCGCCGTCAGCTGAGCGAGGATTTCGGCGAGGGCGAGTTTTTCACCGGCGGTCTGACAGTGCGGGCGACCATCGACCAGGAACTGCAGCCGGTTGCCGCGGAATCGCTCCGCCGCCAGCTTGAGGATTACGACCGCAAGCAGGGTATCTGGCGTGAAGCGACCAACAAGATCGACCCGGACCGTCTGACGTCTGAAGCGGACTGGCGCGCGGCCCTGAGTGATGTGGAAATTGCCCGTGACATTGAACTCGACGGCCCCTGGTATCCGGCTGTTGTTCTGTCGGTCGGCGGTGGCAATGCGCGTATCGGGATCGAAGGCGTTGAGGAAGATGCAGAGGGCCATTTCATAGCTGCCCGGGATGTGACATGGGCGCGCAAACGGTCCATTGACGGCCAGACCGGGCCCAAAGCCGACGCCGCCGGTGATCTGCTCGACGTGGGGGATGTGGTGCATGTGCGCGCGATTATTTCCGACGAAGACGGCACTTTTGTGCGCTGGTCGCTGCGCCAGGTGCCGAAAGTGCAGGGTGCTTTTGTGGCGATGGACGTCAACACGGGCCGTGTGATCTCGATGCAGGGCGGCTTTTCCTATCAGTCCAGTGTATTTAATCGCGCCACGCAGGCTAAACGCCAGCCGGGCTCCAGTTTTAAACCTTTCGTCTATGCGTCCGCGCTCGACAGCGGCTATTCACCTGCAACCATCGTGGTGGATGCGCCGATCGAGATTGATACGCCCCAGGGCCTGTGGCGGCCGCGCAATGCGTCCAACGAATTCTACGGCCCGACACCCCTGCGCACAGGGATCGAACGCTCGCGGAACCTGATGACCATCCGTCTGGCACAGGAAGTCGGGATGAACGTTGTGGCTGACTATGCCGAACGCTTTGGTGTCTATGACAATATGGGCACCTTTCTTGCAAACGCCCTGGGGTCCGAAGAAACGACGCTTTATCAAATGGTTGCCGCCTATGCGATGTTTGCCAACGGGGGCGAACGGGTGACACCGACGCTGGTGGACCGTGTCCAGGACCGTTATGGTAAGACTATCTATCGCCACGATGACCGCTATTGCTTTGACTGCGAGAAACCTGAGCTGACGGCGGGTGTCGCGCCCAAAATCATATCCAACCGTGAACGTGTCATGGACCCGGTGACCGCCTATCAGCTGACATCAATGATGCGCGGCGTTGTCGACCGTGGTACGGCGGCACGCACAGTGAACCTGCCGGTCCCGACGGCAGGCAAAACAGGCACCACGAATGACGCCAAGGATGTCTGGTTTGTTGGTTTCACCAGCAACATCGTCGCGGGCTGCTACATCGGCTATGACCAGCCCAGCGGTCTGGGGCGCGGGGCGTCGGGTGGCGGTATGTGTGGCCCGGTATTCCAGCGCTTTATGGAAGAGGCGACACAGAAATATGGCGGTGGTGATTTCGAAATTCCCCCAGGTGGCCGTTTCATCAAGATCGATCGGTTCACCGGTGCGCGCCTGAATGATGATGCGCAGGGCGAATCCGTGGTGGCCGAGTATTTCCGCGCGGGCGAGGAGCCGGTCTTTGGGATCATGTATGACGGTGGTTTCGCCATGGGTGCCGATCTTCCGCTCTTTGAGGAAGTTGGCCAGAACCAGCGGACACAGCAGGTCACCACCTCAACCGGCGATACGGTAACCGTCGGACCGAATGCCGGTTTCGGGACGGTCAGCTCCGGCGGTCTTTATTGACACGCGCAGCGCTTGCCGCTGCCCAGGCGCTGGTTTATCAACGGGCAGAGATTGGCTGAGGCAGGAACGCAATGCGCGCAGACGCACAGAATACCGTTGAAAAAATTGAAAAATCGCTTGAGCTTCTGGCGCAGCGTCTCGACGTGGAGACCGCACACCACAGGCTCGAGGAATTCAACGCGCGTGTTGAGGATCCGAACCTCTGGGATGACCCGGAAGCGGCACAAAAGCTGATGCGCGACCGCCAGATGCTGGTCGACGCCATGGAGACCTATGAAAGTATCCGCCAGGATATGACCGACAACATTGAACTCATCGAACTGGGGGAGATGGAGGAAGACGAAGAGGTCGTCAGCGATGCGGAGCAGGCCTTGCATGCCCTTGCTGAGAAAGCCGCCCAGAAAGAGCTTGAAGCGCTTCTTGATGGTGAGGCGGATGGCAATGACACGTTCCTAGAGATCAACGCCGGTGCCGGCGGTACAGAAAGCTGTGACTGGGCGTCCATGCTCGCGCGGATGTATGTCCGCTGGGCGGAGAAAAAGGGATACAAAGTAGAGCTGCAGGCGGAAAGCGCCGGTGATGAAGCCGGGATCAAATCCGCGACCTATAAGATCAGTGGTGTGAATGCATACGGCTGGCTGAAATCGGAAAGCGGCGTTCATCGTCTGGTGCGCATCTCGCCTTACGATTCTGCAGCCAAGCGCCATACTTCCTTCAGTTCGGTCTGGGTGTATCCGGTGGTCGATGACAACATCGATATCGAGGTGAACCCAGCAGACATCCGCATCGATACCTACCGATCCTCTGGTGCGGGCGGTCAGCACGTGAACACCACAGATTCGGCTGTACGGATAACGCACCACCCGACGGGTATCGTCGTGACCAGCTCTGAGAAGTCGCAGCACCAGAACCGGGACATCGCGATGAAAGCGCTGAAATCGCGGCTCTACCAGCTGGAACTGGACAGGCGCAATGCGGCCATCAACGAAGCGCATGAGAACAAGGGTGATGCCGGGTGGGGCAACCAGATCCGGTCATATGTTCTGCAGCCCTATCAGATGGTCAAAGACCTGCGTACCAGCTTTGAAACGTCGGACACCAAGGGTGTTCTGGATGGTGATCTGGATGGTCTGATGGCAGCGACGCTGGCGCTGGACGTGTCGGGCAAGTCCCGCGCGGAAGCGCAGGGCAGCTGATCCCGGGGCGGCGTGATGGAGGATCATTCCTTCAGACCGGCCCTTGATCTGAGTGCGGACATTGCATCCGGAAAACTGACGGCTGAGAGCCTGATGCGGTCGACACTGGCCCGCATCGCGGCGGTCAACGATCAGGTAAACGCCATCATTTCGCTGCGACCTGCTGATGATCTGCTGCGTGAGGCCCGCGCGGCTGATCAGAGCCCGCGACGTGGCTGGCTGCATGGTATCCCCATTGCCATCAAAGAACTGGCCCAGGCGAAGGGCTTGTCTGCGACCAGCGGCTCCCCGGTTTTCGCCGGTCAGGTTGCCTCTCAGGATGATCTGTTCGTCGCAAGAATTCGTGCCGCCGGGGCCATCATCATCGGCAAGACCAATGCGCCCGAATTCGGACTGGGCAGTCACACACACAACCCGGTGTTCGGCACGACACGCAACCCTTATGATCTGTTCCGCTCAGCAGGCGGGTCTTCCGGCGGCGCGGCGGTGGCCCTGGCGACCGGTATGCTCAGCGTGGCGGACGGCTCAGACATGATGGGCTCGCTGCGCAATCCTGCCGGCTGGAACAATGTTTACGGCATGCGGCCGACCTGGGGGCTGGTGCCGGATGCGGACGCGGATGACGTCTTTGTCAGCACGCTGGCCATAGATGGTCCGATGGCGCGCACGCCTTCGGACCTGGCGGCGCTGCTGGATACGATGTCAGGTACCGACCCGAGGGTTCCGTTTGCGCGTGGGGCAGACGTGTCACTGCCGGGGATCGATGACCTGCTTCGACCACCCCGCATTGGCTGGCTCAGAGACTGGGGCGGCGCGCTGCCGATGGAGCAGGGGGTGCTTGAGACCTGCGAGGCGGCGCTTGGTACGATGCAGGCCATGGGGTGGCCGGTCGAACCGGTGCGTGATCTGTTCAGTTCTGACGCACTCTGGACCAGCTGGACGCGTCTGCGCGCCTGGCTTGTTGCTATGCGGCACCAGGAAAAATACGAGGATCCGGCGCTGCGTCCCCTGTTGAAAGAGGCAATGATCCACGAAATTGAAACCGGTCTTGCGCTGTCGCCGCGTGAAATCTACGCGGCCAGCGGTATCCGGTCTGACTGGTTTCGCTCTGCGACACAGTTGTTCGGGAAACATGATGTCCTGGCGCTGCCCACGGCGCAGGTCTGGCCGTTTGACGCGGAGTTGACGCATCCCACGTCGATCGCCGGTCATGAGATGGACACCTATCACCGGTGGATGCAGGTGGTTGTGCCTGCCAGCCTGGCGGGGCTGCCCGCGGTAAGTGTTCCGGCGGGGTTCGGGTCTGATGGGATGCCCATTGGGCTGCAGCTGATCGGCCCACAGGACAGCGACAGCTATCTGCTGCAGATCGCTCAGACCTGGCACAAAGCAACAGATTGGCCAGGGAAACGGCCCGCGATGGTGTAAAGTCGCAGATATGATCCGGGGGAATCAGTATGAGCGACGCAACATCACAGGACATCAAACCCGGCGCGCCCGAGATGCGCCCCGCGCGGCTTGACGATATCGGAACAGCACTCAAGGCCGGCTTCGGCGATTTCCGGCGGCATCCTGTTTACGGCCTCATCTTCGGAGGCTTCTATGTTGTCGCGGGGTGGCTGATGACCCTGATTACGCTTCAGACCGGCCACACATTCTGGCTGGTGCTCGCGGCCATCGGGTTCCCGCTGCTGGGGCCGTTTGCCGCCGTGGGGCTATATGAAATCTCGCGCAGGCTGGAAGCGGGTTTGCCGGTCACTCCGGCGGCCGTCTTCGGGATCATCTGGCAGCAGCGTCTGAGACAGCTGCCATCACTCTGCACGATGATGGTGGTGATTTTCATGTTCTGGTTCTTTCTGGGTCACATGATCTTTGCGCTCTTTCTGGGCCTTTCAACAATGACAAATATTTCATCGTCTTATGAGGTGTTCCTCACGCCGAACGGCATCATGATGCTGCTCTTTGGCACGGGCGTCGGAGCCGTTTTCGCGGTCCTGATCTTTTCGATTGCCGTCATTGGCCTGCCCATGCTGCTGGACCGGGAGGTGGATTTCATCACCGCAATGATCAACAGCTTCCGGGCGGTGAGCAGCGCGCCGGTTGTGATGCTGGTCTGGGCTGCGCTGATTGCGGTCATCACATTCGCCGCACTGGTGCCGTGGTTCCTGGGGCTTCTGGTCGCGCTGCCTGTGTTGGGCCATGCGTCATGGCATCTTTATACCCAGCTGTCTGACGGGTCCTGAAGAGGCTCTTCGCGGCCCAGCTCCACAAGCCGGGCCCGCAGGGCGGGGCCGTCAGGGTGCCCGGTTTCGAGCGCATATACGTAGGCATGCGTCAGATAGAACCCGATGGCTTCATCATCCGTTGATGCGTCGGCAGCCCTGACATAAAGCCCGACCAGTGCCTCAGTATCGTTTCTGTCATGCGCATCAAGCAGCTGCGCATCCAGTGACGTCATTCCGCAGCCTTTGACGCAGCGCGTGTGCTTTCCAGCCGTGCAGCAACCCAGTCGTGAAAGAGATGCGTCGGGCTGTCCATCACAGGAGAAAACCGCCCACCATCAAAGGAAACCGCATGCCGTCCCCGCTGCATGCCCTCGACGACAAAGACATCTTCGGCAAAAACTGTTTTCCACAATGCTGCGTTCGCAGTGCGCAGCGCCTCATCCGTATCCGGCTGCGCGTAATAGAGGTGCACATGCTCCAGTGTGCGCTCGGGCCCTTCGGGCTGCAGGATGATCGCAAACGTATGGTCCCGGTGCACGCCAAGCAGCACGTTGGGAAAAGCGGTGATGTATTCAGCAGCGGTATCCCATTTGTCGCTCAGACCATCGAAGTCCGGGAAGGTTTCGCCATCGTCACCAGTCAACTGACGGTAGACAAGCGTGCCCTGACCCGAATATTGTCCCTCATTTTCAATATGGTAGTGGTCTTCCAGCCGCGAATAGCTGTTGAGGCCAGGATGCACCCAGGGGAGGTGGTAGCTCTCGCAGTAGTTCTCGACCGCGAGCTTCCAGTTACAGTTTACTTCAAGTGTGAAAGCGCTTTGCCCGCCACCGTGGAACAGCGGAAGATCAAACTCCCGCCAGCGCTCAAGGAGCGCCGCGTTGGCGTCCTGAAACTCGGGCGCGGTACCCGATACATTGATCCAGACAACACCCATCCAGACGTGGCTGCGCACTTCGATAAGGCCCAGCAGCGCACGGTCAATGCCTTCATGGGTATTCTGACCTGGACCGCCCACATGCGGAGTACTGACCAGCCGGCCATCAGTGGAATAGCACCAGCTGTGATAGGGGCACCGGATCGCACCTTCGATGCGGCGTGGCTCCTCGACAAGGATCATGCCGCGGTGACGACAGATGTTCTGGAATACCCGGACACTGCCTGAACGATCCCGCACCAGCAGCAACGGCATCCCCAGAAACGTTATCGGGACCGCGTCACCGGCCTCCGGAACCTGTGCAGTAACCGCCAGGCCGGACCAGCTGTCGAACAGAAGAGACTGTTTTTCCTCATTAAAAACGTTCTGATCCGTGTAGTGTTCGTTGGGCAGGCCGTTGGCGTCAGAAATGGGACGGCGAACGGCAGACAGGTCTGTGACGGGACGGTCCATGGCAGAATTCCTCAGCGTGATGACGAAACGTTACGCCAAACACACCGGATTGCGACCGTCAAAACGACCAGAGTTTCCCCGAGGCGACATATAAAGCGTCGCTCAGCGGAAAGGATCATCCGGTTGCAGCAGACGCTGATGGAAGGGGGGAAGGCTGTCAAAGCCACAGAACCCGGCGCCGCGTGCAATCTCCATGACCATCGGCCAGTCATTGCCAATGTGCTCGTACACAAGACGCGTCATGCGCGTGCTGGAGGATGTCTCGCGCACGGTGCGGGCAACATACCCTACCCAGAAGTTATTCTGAAAGGATGTCACCTGAGCGAGGTAGTTGAAGGAGCCTGTCATCCCGTTGCGCCGGGTGACAATGAAGCCGACCCCTTCTTCGATGCGCAGCACGAAGCCCCTGAACTCGCGGGCGGACGGGCTGGCCGGAATGCCCTGCATGGCAAGTGCCATCTTGGGTTCATACCCCCGCATATATGTGTCATTGCCGACCCGCTGAACAAAGGTGAGACCTCTGACGAATTCGCCTTCGCGCACAAAACTGCGTCGGGAGAAATGGTAAAACCCGCTGGGCAGAGTTTCTTCCGGGATGTGCCGTACGGTGTCCCCCATGAAGTCCCGCAACCAGGGACCGGCTGCCGACGCGGCGTCAGATGAAATTTCCTCGACAGGCTCAAGCAGGACGCGTGCGTCGACGCCAAAGAACTCGCAGATCCGGGACAGGACATCGGGGCGGGGAAAGCTCTCACCGCTCAGATACCGGTTGAACTGGGTCCGGTTGATACCGAGCTCACGGGAGAGCGCTGAAATAGAAGGGTATTCTGCCGCCAGAATCCGCAGATTTGCGCCAAACATGTTGCGCAGCTGGGCAGGGGTTCGGGTTGTCGCAGTCATGTGCGTCCTTAAAAGGCATTATTTCACTATGTGAAACGGCCGTGCAGAAATCCTGAACCAGTTAATCTGTTGACGCGAAACAGCGTCAACTATCGTTCGTAACTGTGTCAACCGTAATCCAGCGCGACACAAATTCCAAGCGTACGGTGGTGTTTTTATCGTGGGCGCTGACGTTAACTTCTTGCTACCATAAGTTGGAAAAAAACAGAATAGGCTTTGTACTATGCTTGGGGTTGTGCTGTGGAGCGATTCATCTGACGGGAAAGCCGTCATCTGGTGCGAGGATCAGGGTGATCTCGCATTTCTAAATTCAAAAGATCAGGTCCTGAGTGCAGAACCGTTCTTTGACGCGGGCGATCTGGTCCAGTTCGACATGGAAGTTCAGTCGTCACTGCGGCGCGCGCACAATCCGCGCCTTGTTGTGGAGAATGCAGGTGCGTCGCTTGCAGACGCGCTGCGACGGACGGAACGCATGAGCAGCCCGCGCAATTCGGGACGCGTCGTACCGTTCAGCGCACCCGGCGAAAAAAACCAGCCCGCAGCGACCTGCCGGGCTGGCTGATTTTTTGGTATCTGAGGCTTTACTCGCCGCGGGAAAGCGCCGCGACGCCGGTCCGCGCCACTTCGGCAAGTCCCAGCGGGCGCATAAGATCGGCGAAAGCGTCGATTTTGTCCGGTGCGCCGGTAATCTCAAAGACAAAGCTTTCCAGCGTGCTGTCGACAACATTTGCCCGAAAGATGTCGGCAAGACGCAGCGCCTCAACGCGTTTGTCCCCGGTTCCCACGACCTTGAACATGGCCAGTTCACGTTCCACGCTGGCACCTTCAACGGTCAGGTCGTGCACGTCATGCACGGAAACAATCCGGCCCAGCTGTGCCTTGATCTGTTCGATAACCTGCGGTGTTCCGGACGTGACGATCGTGATGCGCGACAGATGCCCGGTGTGATCCACCTCTGCGACGGTCAGGCTGTCGATGTTGTAACCACGTCCTGAGAACAGACCGATTACACGCGCCAGAACGCCGGGCTCATTCTCGACCAGCACAGCGAGTGTGTGCCGCTCAATCACGTCCGAAAAGGTCGGACGCAGGTTGTAAGCGGAATGGCTGGTGGCGCCTTTTTTGATTTTCAATGCGCTCATTTGGTTTTTCCCCGTCTCCAAACATAGGTTAGGTCATTCGTCTTCCCGGCCATCTGGGCTACCTCCTCGGGTGACAGACTGACGTTTTTCGGTAGGCGTAGCGGTATCTTTCCATCAAAAAGCCCGTATGGGTCGCCCGGATGAATTGCGTCTATTGCAATGGAAAAAGCGTAAACATGTCTGCATTCCCACTCCCCACCATGCTGCTTTGTGACCGGATTGTATGACTTGGATGGATACATAAAGCAGATGGAGTAATTGCCGGTGTCCCGACCATGATCCGTGACCTTCCAAAGGCTCGGAACGCCGACACTATTCCCCGGATACCAAAGCATGGCTGTTCCGTTATCTGCGAAATACTCAACCTGTGTCCCGTGGCTGGCATCGGTGAAATGGATGGTTTTCCCGGCGATCTGGTCATTGATCTTGTGACGCTTTCGAGAGAATTGGAACTCTTCGGATGCATGAGCTTCTTTTGTCTGGATCTCGGGAGCCGTACACGCTGCCACACCGAATGCGACCGCAATCAGTCTTGCAGATCTGGCACAGCGCCGCCATGTCACACCAGCACACTCCCCTTGCTGTCGATCACGCCCTGTGTTTCCGCTTCGCCCAGCAGCATTTCGTTGTGCGCTTTGCCTGATGGGATCATCGGGAAGCAGTTTTCGTGCTTTTCGACGAGGCAGTCGAAGATCACCGGGCCATCGTGGTTGATCATTTCCATGATCGCATCATCAAGGTCGTCCGGGTCAGAGCAGATAATCCCCTTTGCC
Source organism: Roseobacter sp. S87 (assembly GCF_055693285.1). The sequence goes on along the minus strand of NZ_JBVFTR010000004.1, from coordinate 1,441,539 downwards.
CCAAACGCTTCGGCCAGTTTCACAAAGTCGGGCAGGGCATCAGACCAGCTGTGCGAGTAGCGTTCACCGTGCAGCAGTTCCTGCCACTGGCGCACCATCCCGAGGCGTTCATTGTTGAGAATGAACTGCTTGACGGGCAGGCGGTATTGAACGGCGGTTCCCATTTCCTGCATGTTCATCAACCAGGAGGCTTCACCGGCCACATTGATCACCAGCGCGTCCGGGTGTGCCATCTGAACACCGATGGACGCGGGGAAACCATAGCCCATGGTGCCAAGGCCTCCGCTCGTCATCCAGCGGTTCGGATCCTCAAAGCCCAGATATTGAGCAGCCCACATCTGGTGCTGGCCCACCTCGGTGCAGATGTACCGGTCATGATCCTTGGTCAGTGCCTCAAGCCGTGCGAGCGCATGCTGCGGTTTGATGACCTTTCCGGCCTGCGTGAATTGCAGACAATTGACCTTTTTCCATTCGTTGATCTGGCCCCACCATTTGCCGACGGCTTCAGCGTTGGTTTTGCGTCCGCGGGCTTTCCAGACCTTGAGAATGTCTTCCAGAACATGGCCCACGTCACCGACAATCGGGATATCCGTCTTGATCACTTTGTTGATCGAGGAGGGGTCAATGTCGATATGCGCCTTGATCGATTTGGGGCTGAATGCATCAAGGCGGCCGGTGATCCGGTCGTCGAAACGCGCGCCGATATTGATCAGCAGGTCGCAGTCGTGCATGGCCATGTTGGCCTCGTAAAGCCCGTGCATGCCCAGCATGCCGATCCATTTTTCGCCCGAAGCCGGATAGGCACCCAGCCCCATCAGCGTGGACGTGATCGGGAAGCCGGTAGCTTTGACCAGTTCACGCAAAAGCTGGCTCGCGCCCGGGCCGGAATTGATCACGCCGCCGCCCGTGTAAAACACAGGCTTTTTGGCCTTTTCCATGGCGGCGACCAGTTCTGTGATCTCTTCCATGTCGCCCTTCAGCTTTGGCTGGTAGTGCGACACCGACGGTTTAGGTGACTGGTAAGTACCGGTCGCAAACTGAACGTCCTTGGGGATGTCCACCAGAACCGGTCCCGGGCGCCCGCTGGTGCAGACATGGAAGGCTTCATGGATGACACCTGCCAGCGCGTCCGTCTCTTTCACCAGCCAGTTGTGCTTGGTGCAGGGGCGGGTGATGCCGACCGTATCGGCCTCCTGGAATGCGTCAGAGCCGATCATGAATGTCGGTACCTGGCCTGTCAGGACGATGATCGGAATGGAATCCATCAGCGCATCCGTGAGGCCGGTCACGGCGTTGGTCGCACCAGGCCCGGAGGTCACAAGAACAACGCCGGGCTTGCCTGTGGCACGCGCATACCCTTCGGCGGCGTGTACCGCGCCCTGTTCGTGCCGTACCAGAATGTGCCGGATGGCGTTCTGCTGAAAGATCTCGTCGTAAATCGGTAGGACGGCGCCTCCGGGGTAGCCAAAGACAGTGTCCACACCCTGGTCGATGAGGGCCTGGACAATCATTTTCGCTCCGGACATCTGCCGTGTCATATCTTTCAACTCCGTATCGGTCCCGGCAGGGACCTGTTGACTGTTGCGCATAAAAAAGCCCCCGGCGTTGGCGGGGGCGCATGGGTCAGACTATGGTCTACCGTTACCGGCCCATGCGCTTGGTTCCTACGATGACGACTAGTGCGTTCATGCCTGTCGGCTCCCTGATGCTGCGGGGACATTATGAGTGTGGGGCGGGAGCGTCAACACCCAAACACACAAAAAATATGTCCTGACAGCGCAAATTCTTGAAATTTCCCTGCGCCACTGGTTGCTGTGGCGCAATAATGTGAAAATCAGCACCTGATTTGGCTTGATTTCGGGTTATTCGACGCTGATATCGCGGATGTCCGTGCGGGCGGTGACGATCAGTTGCTGTACTTCTTCGGCCAGCGTCTTGAACTCGTGAGCGATGATGGTCAGTCCCTTTCCGGCTTCTCCTGCACGGGAGGCTTCGACGGAAGCATTGATAGACATCGACCGGACATAGCGGCCAATCCGGTCTAGGCGGTCGAGACTGGCCTCCAGATTGCGGGCAGATTCCGCGGCAGCGGCAAGATGCGCCGCCCGGCCGCTTTCTATACCTTCCCACAGGTGGGTGATGACTGCTGTGACAGCTGCAAAAACGGCCGTTTTCCCGTTCGCGACATAGCGGGCTAAATCCTCGGCGGAGATGGTCTCACCCTGTGCAAGCTGCTCCGACAGGGCCGTGGTGGATTCCGCCACGGCCATGATAACGCGCCGTTCCTGTTTCAGCGGCTCGCTTCTGGCGGCAATCCAGTGGCTAAGCGGTTCCGGCAGATCAGGGAACACATCGTCGCCGGAGACGACGGCCGCTGCCCGCCGGATTGTTTCGGCCAGACCGGCAACTTCATCCGCGAGACCGGCGTCGGATGTCTCTGAGCCGACAATCAGAGAGACGTCGAGGGCAACGCGCACCACCTGCGCACGGATCGTGGCCACACGATCGATGGCCTCCCGGTAGGGAAGCGTATCGAGCGTGGCGGCATCCGGTACACTGGTCTGGCGGAAATCTTTCATGTCCGCACTGTCAGAGTTTATCGTTAAAATCGTCTGAACCGGACCGCGCGAGCGCAAAAAAGATCAGATGCTGACACCGGTGCCTTGCAGTACACCATGCTCCAGCGCATAGCGGGTCAGACCGGCGGTGCTGGAAATACCCAGTTTGCGCTTGATGTTCTTGCGGTGCGTCTCGACCGTGCGCACCGAGATGTCGAGTGCAATGGCGACTTCTTTGTTGGACTTGCCCTGCGCGAGCTGCAGCAGAATTGTCTGTTCACGGCCTGTCAGTGCCTCACGCGCATCGCCTTCTTTGGGTTTCAGCGATCCGCTGGCGCCGGTGCACAGATACCGGCGACCGGCCATGACCTCATCGATGGCCTGTTTGATTTCGTCGGTCGGCACATCTTTGAGGATATAACCCATGGCCCCGTGGTTGAGCGCGGATGAGATATATTCCGGACTGTCATGCATCGACAAAACAAGCACGCGCGTATCCGGTCTCTGCTCAAGCAAAATCTCGGTTGCAGTCAGCCCGCCCATGTCAGGCATGTTCAGGTCCATGAGGATCACGTCCGGGTTTGTTGTCCCGACCGTATCAATCGCGGTGCGTGCGGCGTTGCAGGTGCCCACGACTTCGATATCTTCGTAACTTTCGAGAATGGACTGAATACCTTCCGCGACCATCGGGTGGTCATCGACAATGAGAACGCGGATCGGGGCAGGGGACGTCATGCAGGCACCTTCGGGGCTTTGGCAGAATCAGAGGTGGGCGACAACAGGTGGGTCAGGGGCACGCTGACTTCGATCACCGTGCCGGGGCCATTGCCGGGCGGGAAAATACGGAAGGTGCCATCGAGCTGTTCGACCCGCTCCTGCATGTTGCGCAGGCCCAGACCGCCGCTGACCGGCATGCCGCCATGTGCTGGCAGGCCCCGCCCGTTGTCTTCGATGCGCAGCGTGGCGCCGCGTTTGTGGCCGCGGATATCCACCCGGACATAGGTCGCGCTCGCGTGCCGTTCGATGTTCGTCAGAGCTTCCTGTGCGATACGGTAAAGTGCGATTTTGGCTTCCGGGTCGAGACGGTTGCGGAATACGACCGTGTCAAAGCCGGTCTCAATGCCGGTGCGTGCACTGAATTCCTCGGTCAGGGTCTTGATGGCAGGGCCGAGGCCAAGATCATCCAGCACACCTGGGCGCAGATCGCGACTGATGCGCCGCACTTCCGAGATCGCCTCGCCGAGGGTTTCGATCCCCTTGCCCAGCGGGTCTGCTGCTGTCGGATCTCCACGGTCGAGTTTGCGCCGCGCCGTATCCAGTGCATAACGCACGCCCACAAGGATCTGGCTGATCCCGTCATGCAGCTCGCGGGCCACACGACCGCGTTCCTCTTCCTGAGCATCGAGCACCCGTTGCGTCAGCTTCTTGAGCTTGGCGTCCGCCAGCCGGCGCTCCCGTATGTTCAGGACCATACCCGTCAGAAAGACCAGCAGCAGCGCGGCAAAGGCAATCGCCATGATATATATAAACGTCTGCTGCACGCGTGCTTCGACCTCGGCCCGCGCGGTCGCAACAGTGGCGAGCACATCATCAATGAAAACCCCCGTGCCCACAGCCCACCGCCAGCTGGGAAAGCTGGTGACATAAGTGATCATGCGCGCTTCCTCGCCGCTGGAGGGCTTGGGCCATAGGTGCGTCAGATATCCGTCACCCTGGCGCGCGATGTCCAGCAGGCTGGCAACAACCGGCGTTCCTTCGCTGTCAGTTTCATCCAGCCAGTTGCGGTTGATCCGTTCGGTCTGGCGCGGGCTGACGACATTATAGCCGTCGTAATCATAGACAAAAAAGAAACCCTCCTCGCCATAGATCATCGCCGAGAGGATCTGCGCGACCTGATCGCGTGCGTCCTGATCATCCGGTGCCGCATTGCCGTAGATAAAGTAGAAGCCGTTGCGCGCCTGGGTCACGTAATTGCGCAGCTCGGCCTTCTTGGCTTCGAGCAGCTGCACTTCCAGCGCTCTGATCTCGCGTTCTGCCAGGGCACGTGACTGGTGCGCCACCAGCACAGCAATCGCGGCAACAGCCGCAATAAGCGGCACCGTCGCAAGCAGCGACAGCTTTTGCCCATAGCTGGGCCGCAGAAGTTCCGTCAGACGGCGCATGCCCATTCGTTAAGGCGAATCCGGCGCGAATCAAAGGGCTGGCGTCCCGGACGGCACCGCATGTTTGCGCAAACGTTCCGGGAAGCTCTGCAAAACTGGTAAATAAATCTGTCCGGATGGCCGGAAAACCGCCCGCTCTACGCAGTAGTAGGTATTTAAATCATTAACGATCCCGGTAATGTTGCCCGCACTCACAAGACCCGGCCGCGCGGTATGCGGTGCGGGCTTCATATCTGGGAGGAGTATCTCTTATGGATCGTCGTTCATTTCTGAAGACATCTGCACTTGGCGGCACGGCCGCTGCGGCCACAACGATGGCGGCACCCGCGATTGCCCAGGGCAACCGCACACTGACAATGGTTACATCCTGGCCCCGCGGTTTCGCGGTTCTGGACGATGCGGCCACCTATTTCGAGGAAATGGTCGGCGCGATGTCCGATGGCACACTGACCATCGACAAAAAAGCACCGGGCGAGTTGGTCGGCGCGTTTGAAGTATTTGACGCTGTATCTTCCGGTCAGGCGGACCTCTATCACTCGGCTGACTACTACTTCATCGGTCAGCATCCGGGCTATGCCTACTTCACAGCTGTGCCCTTCGGCGGTACCGCGCAGGAAGTGACCAACTGGTACCACCACGGCGGCGGCCACGAGCTGCACACCGAGCTGGGCGAGATCTTCAACCTGAAGTCCTTCCTCGCAGGTAACTCCGGTTCGCAATCGGGTGGCTGGTTCCGCAAGGAAATCAACTCTGCCGAAGACTTCAACGGTCTGAAGTTCCGTATGCCGGGTCTCGGCGGCAAAGTGCTGGGCGAACTGGGTGCTTCTGTTCAGAACATCCCGGGTGGCGAACTCTACCAGGCGCTGTCCTCGGGCGCGCTCGACGGTCTGGAGTGGGTTGGCCCGTTCGCGGACGAACGCGCCGGTTTCCAGGAAGTGGCGAAAGTCTACTACACAGCTGGTTTCCACGAGCCGGGCTCCGCTCTGGCCTGCGGTGTAAACCTCGACGTCTACAATGACCTGAGCCCGTCGCATCAGGCGATCATCGCCAACGCGGCGATGGCGACAACGCACTACCAGCTGGCCGAAACTCTGGCCAACAACGGTGCGGCTCTGGCGCGTCTGCAGGCACAGGGCGTGAAAGCACTGCAGTTCCCGGATGACGTCTGGGATGCCTTCGGTGCTGCGTCCAAGAAAGTCATGGACGAGAACATGAACGACGAACTCTTTGCCAAAATCCGGACTTCCTTCGAGGAATCGCTGGCACAGAGCTCCGACTGGCTGCTGAAGTCGGACGGCTTCTACGTGGCTCAGCGGAACCGCGTTCTGGCCAACGGCTGAAACTGAACACAAAACTGCGGGGGGCTGCGATGACGCGGCCCCCCGCATCGGTCTGACGGACACAGACCTGACACTACTGGCATTCCGAACGACCGGCGCACGGTCATCCGGGAGGGGGACATATGGAAAATGAAGCAGCCGCAGGCGGCGGCCTGTTCAGCGTTATCGGTGAGTTTCTGCTCTGGGTCATCACGAACATCGGGATGGCGTTTTATAATTTCTTCTATGCCCTGTTTAATCCGTCGCTGTGGCTCGACTGGAGCGACAAGCAGGCGATCATGCGCTTTGTCTACTATGGCGGATCGGTTGAATTCTTCTTTGTGATCTTCACCACCTTCCTCGTGATGTTTGCTGTCGGTATCTGGCGCGGTTCTGTGATGTGGGACTACGTCCGGGTGCTGGAAGGCATCTCCAACACGGTCGGCCGGTTTTTTGCCTGGGCCGGGCTGCTTATGGTCCTGCAGCAGATCGTCATCGTGTTCATGCAGCGGATTTTCACGCGCCCTGACATTTCCATCGGTTTTGGCATCCCGCTGCAGTTCGACATAAGCTGGTTTGCAGAAGAGCTGAAACTCTATAACGCACTCGTGGTCTGCCTCTGCATGGCCTACACCTTCGTTCAGGGCGGCCATGTCCGCGTGGACCTTGTCTATTCCGCGGTCCGGTTCCGCACAAAGAAGGTGATCGACATGTTCGGCGCACTCTTCTTTATGATGCCGGTTGCGGTTCTGATCTGGATGTATGGCTGGTTCTTCCTGTGGCGTCACCTGATCGTGCCCAAACCATCTGCCTCTGACACGCTGGACCGCCTGATCAACAAATCCCGTGCTCTGCGCTGGAACGTCGAAACCATCGGCTTCAGCCCTAACGGCTTCAACGGCTACTTCCTGTTCAAGATCCTTCTGGTGGCGTTCACCGCAATGGTCTTCCTGCAGGCGATGGCCATGTTCTTCCGCTCGTTCCAGGAATGGCGCGAGGGCGAGGAGAGCGAGAATAAATACCTGGACCGCGACACGCTGGGCGAAGGTGAGGAAGCGTACGAAGGTACGCACTGAGGAACTGCGCGCGCATCTGCGCTGCGCTGAGAGGACGTAAGACATGTTTTTTGGTCTGGACGGGGTCGAAGTCGGCCTGATTATCGTAGCGATCTGCCTCTTTGGCGGCATTCTGTCGGGCTTTCCGGTCGCTTTCGCCATCGCCGGGGCAGGGGTCATCTCCTTCGGGATCATCGCGGCACTCGACAGTGCGGGTCTGTTGATCCACCAGGCGATTGATACCGGCAGTCAGGTTTACCGTGACCTTGTAAATTCAGGGGTCAAACCCGATACGATATCCGTTTTCCGATACCCCGACTTACCGAGGATCGAAGAACCGGTGTTCCCCAAAGGCTGGGAAGTCGCCCTCGACCGTAACGTGTCCTTTGTTGTGAACCGGATGAACGAACGGGTCCTCGCGGGCCAGTCCATCGAAACACTGCTCGCCGTTCTGATGTTCGTTCTGATGGGCATCACCCTGGAACGCTCGAAGATCGCCAACGACCTGCTGACCACCATGGCGCGCGTCTTTGGCCCGCTGCCCGGCGGTCTCGCGGTTTCCATTGTTGTGGTGGGCGCGTTCCTCGCAGCTTCCACAGGGATTGTGGGCGCTACCGTTGTGACCATGGGTCTGCTGGCACTGCCAACGATGCTCCGGAACGGCTATTCGCCGGAACTCTCAACCGGTGTCATCGCTGCGTCCGGGACGCTGGGACAGATCATCCCGCCGTCCATCGTGATCGTTCTGCTCGGCACGCTGGCGGGTGACCTTTATTCTGCTGCCCAGGAAAAACGCGCGGTGGCCCAGGGCTGTACCGACGCGCTGACCTATCTGGGCGAGCCCGCGGTTCTCTCTGTGGGAACGTTGTTTCAGGCCGCTCTGCTGCCCGGCATCATGCTGGCGCTGCTCTATGCCCTCTATGCGTTCGGCTACGCGCTGCTGAACCCTGACAAGGCCCCGGCGGTCGAGATGGGCTCCACCAATGCGGAACCGGTTACCCGTGGCGAAGCCTTCACATGGTTCCTCGGCGCACCGGTGCTGCTGGTGGTTGGTACTATCCTGCTGGGCAACCTCGGCATCGTGGGCAGCCAGTCCACCGATGTGTCCCGCTTCTCTGACATCGGCGAAGGCGCCTCGCTGCGCACGAACGTCAGCGAACAGTGTCAGGCCTCCATGATTGAACTGCACGGGCAGGAAGCCTGGGACGTTGCGGTGGCACAACAGGCGGCCATCAACGACGCGGGCGGTGTTCAGGCCTCTGAGGCCCTGACCGAGGAAGAAGTCGAAGCCGCGATTGCGGACCGTGTGGCCAACGCGGCCCCTATCGGTACGGGCGTTGCGATCATGATGATCCTCACCTCGCTGTTCCTGACGACCGCGCGTGGGGTGTCGCCTTCCAGCAATCCGCAACCGCTGATCATCGGTGGCATCGGTACGGTGTTGCTGATCCTGGTGGACATCATGTTTGTCAGCGCGAACACCTCCCCGGGTGCCATGGTCGCGATGATGCTGATCCCCTTCGCAGCAGTCATGTACGGTGTCGTGTACGCAACGAAGATCTGCGCCACCAACGAACTGATCCGTGTGGTTTTCCCGCCGCTCGTGCTGATTGTCGCGGTTCTGGGGTCTATCCTCGGGGGCATCACCAACCCGACGCCCGCGGCAGCCCTGGGTGCCGGTGGTGCGATCATGCTCGCCGCATACCGCAAACTGCGCGATCAGGACCGCACACCCAAGGTGATCATCTGGTCAACGCTGGCGATCGTCGTCTGTATCCTTGTGGGCATCAACTTTGACCTGCGGATCAACACAGACCAGGTGAGCTTTGAGAGCTGGTTCGCCTTCTTCGTCGCCTACGCTGCATATCTCTATGCGCTCTTCGGCCTGCTCTTCTCCTGCTGGATTCTCTTCACCTCCGGCGTGCTGAGCCCGGTCGTGCGCGAGACGGCCAAAGTGACCTCGATGGTCTTCACCATCCTGATCGGCAGCCAGGTGCTGAACCTGGTGGTGATCTCGTTCGGTGGCGAGCACTACATCCAGCAGTTCCTCAAGAGCTTTGACAACGAGTTCACGGTCTTCCTGATTGTGATGCTGGTGCTCTTTGTGCTGGGCTTTGTGCTCGACTTCCTCGAGATCATCTACATCGTGATCCCGATTGTCGGCCCGGTCATTTACGGCGGCAGTTTTGATCCCAAATGGGTGACCATCATGATCGCGGTGAACCTGCAGACCTCGTTCCTGACGCCACCGTTCGGCTTTGCGCTGTTCTACCTGCGTGGCGTGGCACCAAAGGAAGTCACCACAGGCCATATCTACCGTGGCATCATTCCCTTTGTGTTGATCCAGGTGGTGGGGCTCGCGGTCCTGTGGTTTGTGCCGGGCATCGTCACGATCGTACCGGACCTGATCCCGAACTGACCAGGACAACAGGACAGAAGAAACACGAGGGGGCCACATGGCCCCCTTTCTTTTTACGTTCCACGTTGCGCAGAGATGCACTCCTTGATTCGAAAAAGGTGGACCTTCTGTTCGTTGGACCCGTGGGTGGTAATACGGTCGTGGAAACAGAAGCGCGGGTTTGACATCATTGTTGCGTGAACCTTGGGGAACTAAGGCAAAACAATGTCAATACATTGATTTTAAATAGAATTGTTCCGTTTTTCCTCGACAGTAGCGGCCCCTATTGGTGATAGAACGATCAAGGTAAAAGCACGTCAAAAGGTATGTTCATGACCAATCTGTTCAAAGCCGTCTTCCTGGTGGCCGGACTGACATTCGGCACTGCGGCCCAGGCTGCAACGATTGACCCTTACGGTCCTGACCGTGGGTTTTTCTCCTGGTCCGGCGGGAACCCCGATGTACGGTTCAGGTGGACACCGACGCTTGATATCACGGTCGACGAGGCCTCTGTTTTCACCTTCACCGCGCGGGACGGTTACGTTGTCGGCGATGAATTCGACCTTATTGTCGACGGTCAGGACGTTGCCTGGGATACCACCAGCATTCTGCCCGAAGGGTATTTCTCCGCATCTGCCCGTATCGCGCTGGACCCGGGAACCACACGTCTTGATCTGCGCGTCTCAAGATTTGCGCCGGGCTTCACAGGCGGTGGTGCCTTCTGGAGTTCCAGCGCCGTCGAAGCGCTGCCGTCGCCTGTGCCGCTGCCGGCCGGCATGCCGCTGCTTATTGCCGGCGTCGGGGTATTTGGCTTTCTGCGTTACCGGCGCAGAGCCTGAGGTCTCCGGACAGCAAAAACAAAGCCCGCCTCTCCGGACGCGGGCTTTCTCTTTTCCGGGGCCCCATTGCAGGGCGTGAGAGGGTCAGCGTACCGGTCGCGTATCAGGCAGGTGGATATTTGCCACCTGTTCCGCAATCGGATCCGTCGACAGCGGATGCATATCGGCGTTGAACCGTTCCGGGTCGTCCATTTTCTGCCAGCGCCCGCCAGCGTAGACTTCCAGACCTGAAAAACGGGATTTGTAGCCCATCTTCTGGCTGCCCGGCACCCAGTACCCCAGGTAGACATAGGGCAGGTCGGCCTCGCGTGCGATTTCGATGTGATCGAGGATCATCCAGGTGCCGAGTGACCTGCGGGGCATGTCGGGGGCGTAAAACGAATACACCATGCTCAGCCCGTCAGAGAGCACGTCCGTCAGGCTCACACCGATCAGCTGTTTGTCATCCTCATTGGTGTATTCAACTACGCGGCTGCGGATCGGTGTTTCCTCGATCATGGCGGCAAATTCGAACACATCCATATCCGCCATACCGCCATCGGCATGCCGGCTGTCGAGATAGGAGCGGAAGAGTTCGTATTGTTCCTCGGACGCCCAGGGCGATGTTGCCCGCCGGGTCAGATCCTCATTGCGTGCGGCAGTACGGCGCTGACTGCGAGAGGGGGCGAAATCCGCGACACTGATCCGCGCCGACAGGCATGCCGAGCATTCCGCGCATGAGGGGCGGTACAGCACATTCTGTGAACGGCGAAATCCCTGCTGTGACAGGCTGTCGTTCAGCTTGTCGGCGTTCTCGCCCTGCAGGGCCGTAAACAGCTTCCGCTCCATGCGCCCTTCGAGATAGGGGCACGGTTGAGGAGCCGTCACGTAGAACTGGGGCGCGATGGGCAGCGTGTGTCGCATGGAATTCCGGATGTGGTACCACCGTCACGATACCAAGACCGGCGGCCATCGCCAAGCGCAACTTTCAGGTGTCAGGCACGCAGGGCCCGACGGTTCAGCATGACCGTGCCCAGCACGTGATCGCTCAGGCCCTGACCGCGCCAGGTGCTGGCCATCATGATCACCGAAATGAGCTGAAAAACCGGCACAAACCAGCTGAGCGTATAGCCCAGGGTATGTGCAAAAGCACCGCCTGCATCAAGCTTTGTGCCATCCGCGCGGCGCAGCTCAATCGAAAAGAGACGCATACCCCAGGTTGCAGACCCGTTTGCGATGGTGATGGTCCGGTAGGCAAAGCCAACGAACAGAAAGAGCAGAGGAAAGAAAAAGATCCCCGTGAACGCCGTGAAAGGCAGTATCACGACACATCCCAGCAGCGTCACAAGCGCGTCGACCACCCAGGCCATCAGGCGCTTGAGTGCTACATCGCGGTAGAATTCCGGTTGCATGTCAGGGTCGGGCAGGGCGTTCATTACGGGGTCTTTCCTGTGCAAAGTGGCGCCCCCTGTCAGGGGCGCCGGGAGGGATCAGGCGTCGGCGGTTTTGTCACCGGCCGGTTCAGCCCGGTCGTTCATGAACTGGTCAAATTCAGCTTTGTCTTTTGCATCGCGCAGACGCTCAAGGAAAGCCTCGAACTTTTCCTGTTCTTCCTCAAGGCGGCGCAGTGTGTCTGCCTTGTAGGCGTCAAAGGCCGAGTTGCCGGTCGGGCGCATGGCCTTCATCGAATGGGACATATGACGGGCGGACCGGCGGCAGGAAGTGGCGAACATACGTTTGCTCCAGATCATGTAAAACAGAAGGGCGAGACCGATGGGCCAGAACAGAATGAAACTGAGGACCATGGCGGCGATCCAGGCGCCCTTGCCGCGGTCATCCAGCCAGTTTTCGGCACGGGTGAACCAGCCGGGCTGGTGTGAAACGGTTCGGGAGTCAGTGATCGTCGTCATTTTATCGCCTTTCGGTGCGGGTTGATGTGCCCCGGCAGTACGGGGATGTGAATGCCTTTCACATTGCTAAGATTGGGGTTTGCACGTTAGGTTGCAAGAGGAAATGTGAATGTTTTTTACATTAAGTTACTTTATGTATTTAAAACAACAATTTGTGCGCTGATATGACCGCGAAGAATCTTTCCTGCTTGTCCGGTACGAGCATAACCATTGACGTTTCTGCTGGGCCGGGCGACATCTGAGGCATGAAACTGAGCGCTTCTCTGACGCGGGTGCCGCGCCCTTTCGATGCCGATCGCGGACGCGAAGCGCTGGAGCGTTTTACGCCTCAGGATGTGCAGATATCGGAGCTTGTGCGCGGAACTGCTGGATGCAGCCCGTATCTGGCCGGGTTGATCGGACGCGAGGCGGCATGGCTGGCTGAGGCGGTTGAGGACCCCGATGAAGCCGTGGCGCGGGTCATACGGGGCATCAGTGCTCTGGAAGGGCCGGAACCCGGCCCGCAGCTGCGCGAGGCAAAACGTCGAGATCGCCCTTCTGACCGGGCTGGCTGATCTGGGCGGTGCCTGGCCGCTTGAGAAAGTCACGGAAACGCTGACCGGATTCGCATCAGCGGCCTGTCAGACCGCATTGCGTGCTGCAATTGCCGTTCAGATCCGGCGCGGAAAACTGCCGGGCATGACCGCAGATGATGTGGCAGATGCCGCGGGTATGTGTGTCCTTGCGATGGGCAAAATGGGCGCGGGTGAGCTCAATTATTCCTCCGACATTGATCTGATCTGCCTCTTTGACGAGACGCGCTTTGCGCCTGAGGATTTCCACGACGCCCGCTCTGCCTTTGTGCGCGCGACGCGGGCGATGTGCGCAACGCTGAGCGAAATCACCGCAGAAGGCTATGTTTTCCGCACGGACCTGCGGTTGCGCCCTGATCCCGCGGTGACGCCGGTCTGCATGTCTATGGAAGCAGCGGAACGGTATTATGAAAGTCTGGGCCGCACCTGGGAGCGTGCTGCCTATATCAAAGCAGCGGTGATTGCGGGCGACATTGACGCAGGTAACCGGTTTCTGAAGACGCTTACGCCGTTTGTCTGGCGGCGGCACCTTGATTTTGCGGCCATTCAGGATGCCCATGACATGCGTCTGGCGATACGTGAACACAAAGGCCTGGGCGGTCCGATTACGTTACCGGGTCACAATATGAAGCTGGGACGGGGCGGGATCAGGGAGATTGAATTCTTCACCCAGACCCGCCAGCTGATCGCAGGGGGACGCGATCCGGAACTGCGGGGCCGGGGCACGCGGCAGGCGCTTGCAGTGCTCGCTGAGAAGGGGTGGGTGCCCGATGACACTGCATGGGTACTTTCCGATCACTACGTCGCGCACCGGGCGGTCGAGCACCGTCTGCAGATGATCAACGACGCGCAGACGCATACGCTGCCCACATCTGACGAGGGCTTCGCGCGCCTTGCTGCGATGATGGACATGCGCGTGGATGACCTGCAGGCAGATCTGCTGGCCCGGCTGGCAGCCGTGCATGAAATGACCGAAGGGTTTTTTGCACCGGCCCGCAATGGTGATGCAGAGCAGACACCTGATCTGATTGACGCCGGTACCGTTACGCGCTGGCTCAGCTACCCGGCTCTGCGCAGTGAACGCAGCCGGGAGATCTTCAACCGCCTGCGGCCTGATCTCCTGGCGCGGCTGTCGCGGACCGCCCGGCCGGAGGACGCGCTCAGAGCATTTGACGGATTTCTTGCCGGGCTGCCTGCTGGCGTGCAGCTCTTTTCTTTGCTGGAGGCAAATCCTCAACTGCTGGAACTGCTGATCGACATCACCGGCACATCACCGGCGCTGGCACAGTATCTGTCGCGCAATGCGGGCGTTTTCGATGCTGTGATCGGTGGCGATTTCTTTGCGGACTGGCCGGGCACAGACGCATTGTGCGCCTCGCTCAGAGAAGCACTGGGGCGTGAGCCTGATTACGAAACCGCTCTTGATGGTGCCCGCCGCTGGGCACGGGAATGGCATTTCCGGATCGGTGTGCATCTGCTGAGGGGGCTGACGACAGCGCCTGAAGCCGGTGAGCAATACGCCGATCTGGCGCGTGCCGTGCTGCGCGTTGTCTGGCCGCTGGTAACAACGCAGTTCGCGCGCCGTCACGGGCCGCCACCCGGTCGCGGGGCCGTGGTGCTGGGCATGGGGTCGCTGGGCGCGGGCCGCCTGAACGCATCGTCTGACCTCGATCTGATCCTGATCTATGACCCGGCAGGCGCTGAGAGTTCCGAAGGCCCGAAACCGCTTGCCACACGACCCTATTACGCGCGGCTGACCCAGGCGCTGATCACGGCACTGTCCGCGCCGATGTCCCAGGGTCGACTTTATGAGGTTGATATGCGGCTGCGGCCGTCGGGTAATCAGGGCCCCGTGGCGACCAGCTGGCAGTCCTTCCGGAGCTACCAGCAGGAAGAAGCCTGGGTCTGGGAGCATCTTGCGCTGACGCGTGCGGCGGTCATTGCCGGGCCTGATGAACTGGCAGCAGATGTCGACGCTTTCCGGTGTGAGCTTCTCGGGCGTGGCCGACCACATTCGGAGGTCGCACGGGAAGTGGCAGTCATGCGGGACCGTATCCGCGCGGCAAAGGCACCGTCTTCGGTCTGGGACGTCAAAACAGGTCCGGGGCGGCTGCAGGAAATCGAATTGCTGGCGCAGGCCGGTGCACTCATCACCGGTGCCACAGACAGCAGTGACGGATTGCAGCGGGCCGTCAAAGCCGGGCTGGTTGATGACAGCGGGAGCCGCATTCTGCAGGATGCAACTGACCTTTACGGCACGCTGAACCTCGCGATGCGGCTTTTGTCGGAAACGGACACCGATCCGGCGGAACTGGGGCCGTCCGCACAGGATTTTCTGCTCAGAACGACGGGAGCGGATACGCTGGATGCGTTACTGGCAGAGCTGACGCGAACAGCGTCGGCCGGCAGGCAGGTGATTGACACTGCGCTGGATCCCTGGCGCACGGAGGGCGAGGCATGATCAAGGGCGACGCAGATGATCCCAAGGGTCTGATATTTGAGGCCTACCGTATTGACGGCATCACCAAACCGGAGTGCCGGTCGATATTTCTCGACTGGGCGCTGAGCCTGCCGATGGAACAGGACACAGTCCAGACGCTGCGGCTGTTGATTGACCGCTACCGCGCGGATCACCCTGAGCATCCGATGACTGAGGTGATGACAGAGGGTCTGGCCGGTATGGCGGCCCCACGGCGGCGCGGCGGCTGGCGGTCGCGTTCGCGCAACTGAACTGCACAAGCGGGACGTGCAGGGCCGCAAGGGTGGGTGCGGGGTCAGTAATTCAGCGCTGCTCTGGCGCCACCGGTCAGATGCGCACTCAATGCTTTTCACCAAAGCCGGATAGGAGTAGAGCAGCGCTATGACAACGCCCCATTCAGATGAACAATCCGCCCCTCCGGGCATGCCAGTCGTGCGCCTGCGCCCCAAAGCCAATGCGCGCGCGATCCGGCATGGGTTCCCATGGGTTTATACCAACGAACTGGTGACCGACCGCCGCACGAAAAAGCTCCAACCGGGAACGGTTGCGCTGCTGGAGGATGACGCCCGCCGCCCGATGGGCATTGTGGCCGTGAACCCTTTGTCGCGGATCATCTGCCGGATGCTCGACCGGGCATCCGATGCCATCATTGACGAGACCTGGTTTGCCCGGCGCCTTGAAAAGGCCCAGGCGCTGAGGGCCAGAATGTTTGACGCGCCGTTCTACAGACTGGTACATGCGGAGGCGGACGGGCTGCCGGGCGTGATCATTGACCGCTTCGGCGATACCTGCGTGCTGCAGCCGAATGCGGCCTGGGCGGAGACCCTGCTGGAGCCTCTGGTTGCGGCGCTGATGAGCGTTACGGGCTGCACCTGCGTGATCAAAAATGCGGCCGGGCGTACGCGCAGCCTTGAAGGGCTCGATGATCAGTCAGACCTTCTTGCTGGCACGGCACCGGAAACTGCCGTGAACGTGCGCATGAACGGTGCCATTTACCTGGCCGATCTGACCGGTGGGCAGAAGACCGGTCTTTTCTATGACCAAAGGCCAAACCAAGCTTTTGCGGCCGGGTTGTCATCCGGCGCGCGGGTCCTTGATGTGTTCAGCCACGTGGGAGGCTTTTCGCTGGCCGCCCTGGCCGGTGGTGCGCAGTCTGCGCTGGCCGTTGATGCCTCAGCTGCGGCTCTGGCGCTCGCCACCGAAGGTGCGGATCGCATGGGGGCCTCGGATCGGTTTACCACGCGACAGGGTGATGCTTTTGAAATGCTGTCAGCCCTGGCCGAAGAGGGCGCTCAGTTTGATGTCGTGATCTGCGATCCGCCTGCTTTTGCACCATCCAAACCCGCGCTGGATGCGGGCCTGCGCGCCTATGAGCGTATCGCGCGCCTCGCGGCACCTCTGGTCGCTGAAAACGGCATTCTGGGTCTGTGTTCCTGTTCGCACGCTGCGGATCTGGCAGCATTCCGTGCCGCCAGTGTGCGCGGGATGGGCCGGGCAGGGCGTGCGCCGCGTCTGATCCACACCGGGTTTGCGGGACCGGATCATCCGCAGCTGCCACAACTGGCGGAAAGCGGTTACCTGAAGTCTTTGTTTTTCGCGCTCTGAGCCGTGAAAGTTCTGATCGACACCTGTGTGCTCTATCCGACCGTGATGCGGGAGATCGTGCTTGGGGTTGCGAAAACAGGGGCCTTCGCGCCGTTCTGGGCGCCGCGCATTCTGGAGGAATGGGCACGGGCGGCGGTCAAACTGGGGCCAGAGGGCGAGGCGCAGGCGCGTGCGGAGATCGCGCTGCTGCGTGCTGCATGGCCGGAGCAGGAAGTCACGCCGCCGGAGGCGCTGACCGCACGGCTGTGGCTGCCGGATGAGAACGATATTCACGTGTTGGCAGCAGCTGTATCTGCATCAACTGACGCGATTATGACGCTGAATGCAAAGGACTTTCCTCGCAACATTCTGGCGGAGGAAGGGCTGGAGCGGGTTGATCCTGACAGTTTCCTGATGAGGCTCTGGCAGGACAATCCTGACGCCGTTGAGCGTGTGGCACAGGACGTTCTGAAAACCGCCATACGTCTGTCCGGAAAACCCTGGGACATGCGCGCACTGTTGAAAAAGGCGCGTCTGCCGCGTCTGGCCAAAGCGCTCGGCTGAGCGCGTCAGGTCAGAGTCGCATCCGCCCATTTTGCTTCCAGCGCCTCCAGGGCCGCGATGCGCTCCGACGTTTTCGGGTGGCTCATCATCCATGCTGGCACAGCACCACCGCGCTGGCGGGTGAGATCTTCGAGTTTGCGGAAAAGGGATTTCTGCGGTTCCACCCCGATACCGGCCTTGGTCAGCAGGGCTGCGGCATAGGCATCGGCCTCATATTCATCACTGCGGGACAAACGCGCTGCCAGCAGCGATGTGAGCGCGCCGGCGATCATCACCCCGATGCCGGGCAAAAACCGGCTCAGCACCATGGCAAGCGCTGTTCGCAGGGCGTTCTGTCCTGAAAAGTCTATCATTCTGCGTCTTGAATGCCCAAGGGCCACATGCCCCAGTTCATGGGCGATCACGCTGGCCATCTCGTCGGCGGAAACCTCACCCTGCCGGAATTTGTTGTAAAACCCGCGGGTTATGAAAATTCGACCATCCGGGGCCGCCAGACCATTCACCGGATCAATTTCGTAGATATGAACCCGGATACGGTCGATCTCCAGAGCCGCGGCCATGCGGTCCGTCAGGGTGCGCAGCATGGGATCAGCCAGCTCGGTCGACCGCGCGTCCAGTTCTCTCGCCGTGCGCCAGGCGGAAAAGCGGTACATTGCGAGCCCGTAAAGGATCGCCAGCAGGATCGGCGTGAACTTCAGCATTGTGTGAATATGGGGTCCGGACCGCATTGCGGCAAGAGCTGCTGTGGCGCTTCAGCGGGTCAGCTCTTTCATGCCGCGCGAGAGTCCCTCAAGGGTCATGGGCACCATGCAGTCAGGGCCCATAACTTCCTGGATCATCGCTATAGACTGTGTGTAAGACCAGTATTTCTCCGGCACCGGGTTGATCCACAGAACGGATGGCCACTGTGTTCTGGCGCGGGCCAGCCAGGTGGCGCCGCTTTCCTCGTTCCAGTGCTCGGACGCGCCGCCCGGATAGGCCACTTCATAGGGCGACATCGACGCATCGCCAACAAAAATACATTTGTATTCAGGGCCATAGGTCCGCAGTACTTCGTGTGTGGGGATCTGCGCGTTCCAGCGCCGCCGGTTGTCGCGCCAGACGCCTTCATAGAGGCAGTTGTGGAAATAAAAGTATTCCATGTGTTTGAATTCTGCCCGGGCCGCGGAGAACAATTCCTCAACCACACGTACATGCGGGTCCATAGAGCCGCCCACGTCCAGAAACAGCAGAACCCGGACGGCATTGCGGCGCTCGGGGCGCGTTTTGACATCGAGATAGCCGTGCTCTGCGGTTGCGCGGATTGTCCCGTTCAGGTCCAGCTCTTCGTTGGCGCCGTCGCGCGCCCAGCGGCGCAGACGTTTCAGGGCAACCTTGATGTTGCGTGTGCCCAGCTCCACCGTGTCGTCGAGGTTGCGGAATTCGCGCTTGTCCCAGACCTTGACCGCGCGCTGATGGCGCGACCTGTCCTGTCCGATGCGTACGCCTTCCGGATTGTACCCGTAAGCGCCAAAGGGAGAGGTGCCGGCGGTGCCCACCCATTTATTGCCGCCCTGATGGCGGCCCTTTTGTTCCTCAAGGCGCTTTTTGAGCGTTTCCATGAGCTTATCAAAACCACCTGCTGCCTCGATCTCGGCTTTTTCCGCGTCGGAAAGGTGTTTCTCCGCCATCTTTTCGAGCCATTCGCGGGGAATATCCACGGCTTCGAGAACGGCGTCGGTGCTGATCTCTTCTAGGCCTGAGAACGCAGCCGCAAACGCCCGGTCAAACCGGTCTATGTTGCGTTCGTCCTTGACCAGGATCGTGCGGGCCAGAAAATAAAAGCCCTCAACATCATAAGTGATCAGATCCGCCTTCATCGCTTCAAGGAACGCAAGAAACTCCCGCAGGGACACGGGCACGTTATGCGTACGCAGGGCCTCGAAGAAGGGCAGGAACATAGACGGTCCTCAGAACAGGAACCGGTCGAGCATAACGGTGATGAACATGGACACAATGGCAAAGATCAGCGCGTAAACAGCGCCATACTGCGCCATGTCCTTGCGGTTCCCGCCACGTTTGGACGCGGTTCTGGCACCGATAAGCGCGCCCAGGAGGGCTCCGACAATAACAATCATATTCTGCCTCCGGCAATTCCGTCCTGTCGGCACCCGCGCTTCTGTGTCAGGAGGCCGGTCCGTCTTCGCGTGTCAGGGATGCGATTTCACGCAGTTTTGCGCGTACAACCCAGTCAGCGCCGAAGCCGTATCGCGCCCAACCAAGACTGTCCAGTCTGACCTCGCGCGCCTCTTCGACGCGGCCCTCCTGCAGCAGCGCTTCGGCACGCAGCAGTTCCAGAGTGGCCAGCAGGGACGCGTTCTGCGAAGTACGGGCGGCATTCAGGTGCGGTGCCACGAGCGCTTTTGCTTTCGCCGGATCACGTTCGGCCAGCGCATAGGCCGCGAGCTGCGTGGCCACATAGGCGCGGTGCAGCTGCGTGCGCGAAGACCGGGCATAGAACCGGTCGGCTTGCGCATATTGCCGGAGAGCTTCGCGCCCGTCTGTGGCCTGCAGCAAGCGCGCGCGCGCATAGTGCGAGAAGGCGCGCCTGTTATCTGTCCAGCCCTCACGCAAGGCAATGCGCAGTGCCTGATCAGCGGCTCCCTGACGCGCCCGTAACCCGGCGCCAGGGCCCAGGGCCGTTTGGATCGCATTGCGCCATTCCTGTGGTGTCTGGCTGATCCGGCCTGTGCCTGCGCGGTCACCTCGCGGATTGATGCGGCGGAAAATCCCGGGCAGCCGGTCCGCGACTTCGCGCTGGGACATGCCGGAGCGCAGTTCGGGGGCGTATGTCGCACGCAGCATCAGCATGTCAAAACCGGTCAGCACCGTATGGACATTGTCATCATTGAAGACTGAGTCCGGCAGGCGGTATAGGTCATTCAGCGGCCCCAGCGCCTGTGCCAGCTCCTCGTGCAGACAATCCCGCACTTCCTGCGGACTTGAATCATTGGGGATGAAAATCGCCAGTTTTTCGCGGGTCTTCAGCAGTGCCCAGTTGGTCCGGTCGGACCGGCGTGCCGAGCGGTACTCCCGCAGCGACGAAACATTCGGGGCCACAAAACAGGCCGCTTGTGGCAGAACGCTCCGGATTGCGCGGCGCGAGACAGACTGCACCGTTATGCTGGCATCTTCGTCTGTTGTCAGCCGGATCGGGATGTCGGCCTCGTTCTGCAGTCGGGTGATCAACAGGCGCAGATCGGGGATCAGAGAAGGGGGCGGCGTACCGGTGACCCGCACGGTGACCGGACCTTCAAACCGGGTGAACGTCTCAAGTATTCGGCCGCTTTCCATCTGAAAGGAGAGCTGCACGAAGTCGAGGATCAGATCAGGGTTGGCTTTGGTCGTGCGCGCAACAGTTATAGGTGCCGCGAAGGTTTTCATCGGTGGCAGTTCAATGTCCGGGCCCGCAGCACGTGAGGGGGCTGACCCTGCGATGCCGGCACGCAGGCCGACAGCATCATGATCAGCGGGAGGATGAGACGGCGTCTCACGCGCGGCTGTATTTGATAAAGGGCGTTTTCACACCGATCCGGTCGTAGAGCAGTCGCGCGTCTTTATTGAAATCCTGGGTAAGCCAGTAAACAGATGGCGCACCTGCCGCGTCTGCAGCGGCATAGACCCCTTCGATCAGTGCGCGACCAATCCCCTGACCGCGAACGGTTGGGTCAGCGTAAAGATCCTGGAGGTAGCATACGTTCTCCCGCGACCAGCCGTGCCGGTGAAAGAGGTAGTGGGTCAGGCCGACAAGCCTGCCATCCACTTCGGCCACCAGTGCCCTGAAATCCTGCGGATCATCGCCCAGCAGGCGGTCAAAATAGAGATCATGGATCTCAGCCGGTCGTGATGTTTTATAGAACGTGAGATACGCAGCCCACAGGGCAGACCATTCTGCCTTGTCGGTCTCACGCAGCGCACGCACCACTGATCCTGGTGTCTGTGTCATATTCTGCCCGTCTGCCTCAGTCCGCGATCTTGCGCCGCGGATCAGATTTGGTGGCGCTCTCCGGCACCGTTGGACAGAGTTTAGCCGTGGACGGCCTGATTTGTCCACTCTGCGCTTCGTTACGGCGATGCCGGACCTTTTGGGGTCGCCTGTTTGGGCGTGCTTAGCGCCCGCCGCGGGCCATAAATGCAAGCCGCTCGAACAGATGTACGTCCTGCTCGTTCTTGAGAAGCGCACCGTGCAGCTTGGGCAGTGCGCCAGCACCGCCCGATTTCAGGTCCTCGGCTGTCATGTCTTCGGCCAGTAGGAGTTTGAGCCAGTCCAGAACTTCCGATGTGGATGGCTTCTTCTTCAGCCCCTGCTGTTCACGGATTTCAAAAAACTGCGTGAGGGCAGTGGTCAGCAGCGATTCTTTGATGCCCGGGTGGTGCACCTCGACAATGCGGCGCAGCGTGTCCATGTCGGGAAACCGGATGTAGTGGAAAAAGCACCGGCGCAGAAAAGCGTCAGGCAGTTCTTTTTCGTTATTGGACGTGATGATCACGATTGGCCGGTTGACCGCGCGGATGGTTTCGCCGGTCTCGTAAACAAAAAATTCCATCTTATCGAGTTCCTGCAGCAGATCGTTCGGGAATTCGATGTCCGCTTTGTCGATCTCGTCGATCAGCAGCACGACTTTCTCTTCGGCTTCAAAGGCCTGCCAGAGTTTGCCCTTGCGGATATAGTTGGCCACATCATGAACCCGCTCATCCCCGAGCTGGCTGTCCCGCAGCCGGCTGACGGCGTCATATTCGTATAGACCCTGCTGCGCGCGCGTTGTGGATTTGATGTTCCATTCGATCATCGGCGCACCCAGCGCTCCGGCGACCTGACGGGCAAGTTCGGTTTTGCCGGTCCCGGGCTCGCCCTTGACCAGCAGCGGGCGTTCCAGTGTCACAGCCGCGTTAACCGCGATTGTCAGATCATCGGTGGCGATATAGTCCGCCGTTCCCTGGAATTTCATGCTGTTGTCAACCCTTTAGTAAGCACTTTTCATGACGCTTTTAACCGTGTTTATACCGGATTGTGTAGTGACAATCCGGCTGGCCTGCGCTATCTGCTGCGCAGGGGCACATGGTTTGAGGATCTGGTGCAATGGAAAACGTTAGCCACGTTGAGGGGGAGCAGATGAAACAGGAATTTTTCCTGCCGGATGACTATCGTCCGGCCGAAGACGAACCATTCATGAATGAACGCCAGGTTGAGTATTTCCGCCGCAAACTGCTGAACTGGCGAGCTGAACTTCTCGCCGGCAGCCGGGACACCATAGAGGGCCTGCAGGACGGAACGCGCAATATCCCCGACGTTGCCGACCGCGCTTCTGAGGAAACCGACCGCGCGCTTGAACTGCGTACACGTGACCGTCAGCGCAAGCTGGTCAGCAAGATCGACGGTGCGCTGCGCCGGATCGAAGAAGGCGAGTTCGGTTATTGCAGCGTGACAGGCGAGCCGATTTCCCTCAAACGCCTTGATGCGCGCCCGATTGCAACCATGAGCCTTGAGGCACAGGAACGTCACGAGCGGCGCGAAAAAGTGCACCGCGACGACTGATCCCGCTGCGGGTAACGACGGAGAAAGCGCCGGCATCTGATGTCCGGCGCTTTTGTTTTTGGTGATGGAACAGAGACTGGCAAAAAATGCGGTTGTGATAGGCGCGGGGATCGGCGGGCTTGCCTGCGCGGCGGCTCTGGCCATGCGCGGTGTCGCGGTGACACTGGTCGAGCAGGCAGGCGAGATCACTGAAGTCGGCGCAGGCCTGCAGATCAGTCCGAACGGACTTGCGGTGCTGCGCGCGCTTGGGTTGCAGGAACCGCTGCGCCGGGTTGGTGCCGTGCGTGCGGACGCGGTTGTGATGCGGGACTACCGGCAGGGAAAACAGGTGGCGCGGCTGGGTCTGAACCGCTTTCCCGGGCGCGATTACCTGTTTGTGCACCGCGCGGACCTCATTGCGCTGCTGGCCCGTGCCGCGCGGCAACAGAATGTTTCCATTGAAATGGGCCGGCGCGTGGTGTCCGTGACACCCGGAGACCTGCCAGAAGTGACCTTTGCCGATGGCGGGGCGATGCGGTCAGAACTCATCATCTGCGCGGACGGTATTCATTCGGTTGGCCGCCGTGCCGTCTGGGACGCGCCTGAGCCTGCCTTTACGGGGCAGGTCGCGTGGCGGGCACTGGTTCCGGCACCCGCCGATGCCGCGGCGGTTGCAACAGTGACCATGGGGCCGGGCCGGCATCTGGTGACTTATCCGCTGCGCGGCCGAACACTGATGAATATTGTGGCGGTTCAGGAGCGCGAAGCCTGGGCAGAGGAAGGCTGGGCACATGAGGATGACCCGGATAATCTGCGCGCGGCTTTTGCGGACTTTGGCAGTCCGGCGCGTGAGTTGCTGGACCAGGTGACGCAGGTCGGTCTCTGGGGGCTGTTCCGGCATCCTGTGGCACCGCGATGGGAACGCGAGGGTGTTGCCCTGTTGGGGGATGCCGCGCATCCGACGCTGCCATTTCTGGCGCAGGGGGCAAATCTGGCACTGGAAGACGCCTGGGTGCTCGCGGGGCTGGCCGTTTCCGGTGATCTGGTGGCGACGTATACCCAAAAGCGCCGCGCCCGGGTGGTGCGCGCCATAGATGAAGCCAGTGCCAACGCGCGCCGCTATCATATGGCTGAAGGACCGGTGCGACAGGTCGCTCATCTGGCGTTGTCTATGGGCAGCCGGTTTGCCCCGGGAGTAATGCTGAAACGCTTCGAATGGCTTTACGGGCACGATGTCACCGGTACCCATCCGCTTTGATCCGGCGGCGCGCGTGTCCTGCCGGACACGCGCATTCTGTTCCCTGGTTCCGGGCAGGCCCGGAACGGGCCCGCGTCATGTCTTTGCGCGCTGCAGCATTCCAAAGAGGTCGCGGGGGTCATCAGGATCCGCCAGCATGTCGAGCATGTGGCAAAAGGACGTCTGCCTGATCTGATCGCGGACGTACCGCAGGGCGCTGAAATCCTCGACCGCAAAGCCAACCGAGTCAAAGACGGTGATCTGGCGGGAGGATATACGGCCTTTGGCCTGACCCGTCAGCACCTGCCAGATTTCCGTGACCGGATGGTCGGCTGCCAGCTGCTGTATTTCGCCCTCAATCCGGGTCTGTTCAGGGTATTCCACAAAGATATCAGACCGTTCCAGAATGCCCGGCGCCAGTTCGGTTTTGCCCGGACAGTCGCCGCCAATTGCATTGATGTGCACCCCGGCGCCGATCATGTTGTCTGTCAGAATACGGGCGTACTGCTTGTCGGCAGTGCAGGTCGTGATGATCTTTGCGCCCAGAATGGCTTCTTCCGGGCTGCTGCAAGTGCTGACGGTCAGCCCCATACCCGCGAGGTTGCGCGCGCATTTTGCTGTCGCCGCTGCGTCGGTATCATAAAGGCGCACCTCCGTGATGCCGCAGATGGCCTTCATAGCGAGGCTTTGGAATTCGGACTGAGCGCCATTGCCGATCATCGCCATTGTTGCGGCACCCGCAGGCGCCAGCAGACGCGCCACGAGGGCGGAGGTTGCAGCCGTGCGCAAAGCGGTCAGCATCGTCATTTCGGACAACAAAACCGGATACCCGGAGGCCACGTCAGCCAACAGGCCGAAGGCAGTGACTGTCTGGAGCCCCTCCGCAGTGTTCTTCGGATGACCGTTGACGTATTTGAACCCGTAAACCTCACCATCGGAGGTGGGCATCAGTTCGATTACACCTTCGGCAGAATGGCTGGCAACACGTGGGGTTTTGTCAAAAAGCTGCCAGCGCCGGAAATCGGCTTCGATATAGTCCGCCAGACCGCGCAGCATATCCTCAACGCCAACGTGGTGGATCAGCTGCATCATGTGATCCACGGAAACGAAGGGGACCAGGGCTTTGTCAGAAGGGGCAGGGTTTGTCATGCGGGTTTTCCTGTTCAGTAAGCGCGCGTCGGGCGGTCGAACACGCGCCGGCCAAAGGCTGAGGCCGCCAGATCAACCATGACCTGTGCGGTGCGGCCGCGTTCATCAAGAAAAGGGTTCAGTTCCACCAGGTCCAGCGAGGTCATCAGGCCACTGTCGTGCAGCATCTCCATCACCAGGTGACCTTCGCGGATCGTAGCGCCACCGGGAACGGTTGTGCCCACCGCAGGTGCAACGGAAGGGTCGAGAAAATCCACATCAAGCGAGACGTGCAGCATACCCTGAGCCGCCGCAACACGGTCCAGAAAGGCGCTGAGCGGGCGGGCGATACCGCTTTCATCGATGTCGCGCATATCCACCCGGTGAATGGCAGTGTTCTGCAGCGCCTCGCGCTCGTCCGGGTCCACGGACCGCAGGCCGATGATGGCCACGTTTTCCTCTGGCAGCGGTGTGATGATGGGCGGGAATCCATTAAAGCCCGGGCGTCCGGTGACATAGCCCAGCGGTGTGCCATGCAGGTTCCCGCTCTCGGTGCTGTGTGGCGTGTGAAAATCGCTGTGGGCATCCAGCCAGAGTACAAACAGCGGGCGTCCGGTTGCCGCAGCATGGCGCATGGCTCCGGCCACCGTGCCCAGCGACAGAGCGTGATCGCCCCCCATGAAAACCGGCAGCCCGTCCTGCAGACCTGCTTCAGCCGCCGCAGCCAAGGCTTCTGTCCAGGCGATGGTTTCTTCCAGCGCATGGATGCGCGGGTGCGGTTTTGGTGTAAACGGCGCCGGGGTGACATTGCCCCGGTCCTCGACGCTGCAGCCAAGGTCACTCAACGCCCGGGCAAGACCGGCTGTCCGGTAGGCATCCGGGCCCATGAGGCAACCGGCACGACGCTTGCCGCAGTCCATCGGTGCGCCAATCAGAATGCATTTTTGCTGTGTCATGCGGGTCTCCGGATTTCGATTGCCCCGAGAATAAAAACCACATCGGGTCATCGACAAGCACCCAGAATGCGCATAATGTCAGCAATATCATCATTATGGACATGCAAAATGGACGAAATGGACAGCAGGCTGATCGGGATTCTGCGTCATGATGCGAGAGCTCCGCTTTCTGAACTGGCCTCCCGGCTTGGCGTATCCCGCGCCACGGTGCGGAACCGTCTGGCGCGCCTTCAGGCGGATGGCGACGTGCTGGGGTTCTCTGTGGTGCTCCGGAGCGATCAGATCCGCGACCCGGTACGCGGTCTGATGATGATTGCGATCGAGGGGCGGGGGACTGAGCGCATCATCCGGCAGCTGCGTGCATTGCCGGAAATCCGGCATGTGTGGTCCACCAATGGCCGCTGGGATGTCATCGTTGAGATCGGGACCGCAACGCTGGAAGCTTTTGATCAGCAACTGACAAGGATCAGGCAGTTTGACGGTGTGACCGCCAGCGAAACAAGTCTGCTTCTGTCGACCCGAAAAGCCGGTTAGAAGCGACGCCAGGCCAGCAGCCAGAGGCAGGTCAGCCCCAGTGAAATCACTGCATTCCAGCCCGCCATGCTCAGTCCCAGCATCTCCCATGGGATTTCGTCGCAGCGAACGATGGGGGCGGCCATGATCTGGTCAAAAAGCTCATCCGCGCTCAGCCCGCCGATAGGGGCCGATGTGCAGGACGTGGGCCCTTCCCAAAGCCCGCGTTCGACACCCGCGTGATAAAAACCGATCCCGGATGTGGTGAGTGCGGCTGCGGCGCCTGCGAGCGTCAGCGCACGGTTGGAAAGCCCAAGAGCCAGCGCGCCGATGGCAATGGCCACAATGTGCGGATAACGCTGCCAGTAGCACATTTTGCACGGAGGCATGCCGCCGATATACTGGAACGCGAGTGCGCCCGCCATCAATGCCGCAGAACCGAGTGTTGCGAGCCAAAGCGCCTGTCTGCCCGTCACAGATACCTCACCAGATAAAACCCACCGGCCAGAATGACCACGAACAGGGTGAACATAAGACCCAGCCGCCGTTCAATAAAGTCCCGGATGGGTGCGCCGAATTTCCACAGCAGGAAGGCTACAAGGAAAAACCGGATACCGCGCGCCAGCACGGACGTTGCAATGAAGGTTCCCAGTGGCATGCCGGTCCAGCCTGACATGATCGTGATCACTTTGTAGGGGAAGGGGGTCACCCCGGCGGTCAGGACGGCCCAGAAGCCCAGATCGTTAAAACGCGCGTTGAATTCAGTCATGCGCTCTGCTTTGCCCAGACTCTCAAGAACCGGCTGGCCGATGCTTTCAAACGCAAATGCCCCGATGGCATAGCCCGCGATGCCGCCCAGAACCGACGCGACCAGCGCCACACCGGCGATCAGCCACGCGCGGGAAGGGCGTGCAATGATCATCGGGATCATCAGCACATCAGGCGGGATCGGGAAAACCGAGCTTTCGATAAAACTGACAAAGGCGAGCACCCAGAGCGCGTGGCGGTGCTCGACCATGCTGAGCGTCCAGTCGTAGAGCTTTCTGAGCATGTCTGTCTCGTCATTTTGTAACGGGCCCCGCAGACCACGGGACAGCCGTACGGTCAAGATGAAGCTGCACAAAATCCCGGATAATACTTGCCCGGTCGGCAACCGGCGTGTAAGCGCAGGGTGGCTGCCCAAGTGGCGGAATGGTAGACGCAGGGGATTCAAAATCCCCCGCCTTCGGGCGTGCCGGTTCGAGTCCGGCCTTGGGTACCAGGCAGCTCTCCCGAAAATTTCGGATACACGTCTGTGCGGCAGGATTCGCGCGTCCCGCGAAATGGGCGTTTCCTGTCGTGCCAGGATCGTCTGACCTTTGCCCTATTGTTTCCCCGGATTTGCAGCTCAAACGCCGGATCAGGCGAAACACCGCCCGGGGGCGTCCGGATTTCCGGGTTAACGTGTGGTCACCGGTGCGTCAGAACACCAGTCAGGTAAGGTTCCGATGCTGTCGCCCTGTCGCGGAGAGCGGCACGCGCGGAAATATGCAGCTGCCACAGCGGGATACCCCCTAACTGGCGCGGAACGGGAGAGCTTTCCGACAGCTCTCCCGTTTTATTTCCGTTCCGCTTCCCAGGCGGCCCATTCCTCCGGCGTGTCCAGATCCAGCCGCGCCCGGTTGCCCGCGAGGGGAACATATTGCAGGGCGTTTTTTTCTTCTTCCCGTTTGCGCAGGCTCCGTGCGCCACTGTCACCGGAGAGAGTCAGAAAGTCGTCGAAGAGTTTCGCGTCCACCACCATGGGGTGCCCCGGTTTGCCCTCCTCAGTCGTGGCGCACCACATGGAAACCGTGTCGTCCGTGCCAACCGGGGCCAGAACCTTTTGTATGTCACCGGTTGTGATTTCTGGCAGGTCGGGCAACAGGATCATCGCGGCAGGGGATCCCTGAGGGAGTGCTTTCAACCCGCGCTTCAGGCTGGCGCTGAGCCCGTCGCGGGCGTCCGGCACATCGACTGCTGTCGCACGTGTGCCGCTCAGGCAGCTGTAGCGGTCATGCGGTGCGGGAGGGAGCAAAACAATGACTACACCGCGCGTCGCATCGCAGGCGCGCAGGATCTGTCGCCTCAGCAGAGAAACGCCATCAATGCGTCGCATTAGTTTGTCGTCCCCGCGCATGCGGGAGGAAAGCCCCGCGGCGGGGATCAGGATCGGAATGTCAGAGCCGGGGACTGATGTCATTCTCATGCTCTACACGATGCTGACGCGGTGAAACAGATGCTCCGTCTGTCGTCCTCTATCCCCGCAGCCGACTGCCTTCAGGGTCAAGGAGTGGCTCGGTAATCACACGGGCCGGGCGCATCTGTCCCAGGATTTCGATTTCCACATCCGGCGCTTCCGCCACGCGATCCGACGGCAGGAAGCCCATCGCAATCGATTTCCCGGCATGGTGGGACCAGCCACCCGAGGTGCAGAACCCGACTACGTTTCCGTCAAGCCAGACCGGTTCGTACCCCTGAACATCGGCGTCATCCGCGTCCACCTCAAAAACAACCAGACGAAGGGCAGGGCCCTTTTCACGTTCTGCTTCGGCGGCTTCGCGCCCGATGAAAGAAGTGTTTTTTGACCACTGGATAAAGCGGTCCAGCCCTGTTTCCGCCGCGGTATAATCGGGCGAGAACTCTGACATCCAGCTACCGAAGAACCGGTCGAGCCGCAATGACATCATGGCCCGCATGCCAAAGGGTGTCATGCCGTGCAACGCACCCGCATCCCAAAGCGTGTTCCAGAGCGCGCGCTGTGCCATGGCATCACAGTAAATCTCAAACCCCAGATCGCCGGTATAGCTGACCCTTTGCACCACACAGTCTGTCATGCCGATGGTCATGCGCCGGACGTCCAGAAACCGCATGTCGCCGACGTCCGACAGCGTGGTTGCTGCGAGCACGTCGCGGGCGCGGGGGCCCGCAATCTGAAAACCGGTCACACGATCGGAGATGTTTTCGATTTCGACATCCGCTGCCGCGTGCTGTTGGAACCAGCGCATGTGAAACGCCTGGGCACCATAGGACGCGGTCAGGCGGAAGTCGTTTTCGCTGAGGCAGGAGACCGTGAAATCTCCGATCAGTCTGCCGCGTTCGGACAACATAGGTGTCAGGCTCAGCCTGCCGGGCTGCGGGATGCGTCCCGCCATGATGCGGTCAAGCCAGGCGCGTGCGCCGGTGCCGCTGATGCGGTACTTGCCAAAGTTATGAACTTCATTGATTCCAACGGCTTCCCGGACAGCTTTCACCTCGCGACCGGTTGCCGCAAAAGCGTCTGACCGGCGAAACGACGGGGTTTCATATGTTGGCTCATCGCCACAGGCAAAGTAGTTTGGCACCTCAAGCCCGTACTGATGACCCCAGACAGCGCCCAGATCTGAGAAGATGTCATACATCGGTGTGGTGCGGAATGGCCGCGCGGCGGGCAGTTCCTCGTTCGGGTAGGATACCGAAAACCGTTTCTGATAGTTCTCCATAACCTTTGGCAGCGTATAGCCGGGCGTGATCCAGTTGCCGAAGCGTGCCACATCCATGGCCATCACATCGCGCTCCGGCTCGCCCTCGATCATCCACTGTGCGAGGGTCAGACCGACGCCGCCGCCCTGACTGAACCCGGCCATGACACCGCAGGCGGACCAGTAGTTGCGCATGCCCGGCACAGGCCCCACCAGCGGGTTACCGTCCGGCGCAAAGGTGAAGGGGCCATGGATCACGTTTTTCACACCCGCACGTTCGAGATCGGGAAAACGGCGGTAGGCAAAGGCGATACTGTCTTCGATCTTGTCGAAATTATCAGCCAGCAGGTCCTGACCGAACGTCCAGGGGGTGCCACCAACGGCCCAGGGTCGGCAGGTCTGTTCATAAAATCCAATACACAGCCCGCGACCTTCCTGGCGCAGGTAACTTTCTCCCGCGGGGTCCATCACATGCGGATGTTCATGCCCGTCCGCCATCATGTCGACGATCAGCGGGACATCGTCTGTCACCAGATACTGGTGTTCCATCGGATGCAGCGGGAAATAAACCCCGGCCAT
Source organism: Roseobacter sp. S87 (assembly GCF_055693285.1). The sequence continues at coordinate 1,410,674 of NZ_JBVFTR010000004.1, read as the reverse complement.
TGCACCCACTTCGCGGGCCCAGAGACCGCCCGCATTGACGACATGTTCGGCATGAATGGTGCCCTTGTCAGTCACCACATCCCAGGTGCCGTCGCTGCGCTGGTTGGTCTCTCGCACCATACAATGCGTTTCGATCGTGGCCCCGCCCATACGGGCCGCCTTTGCATAGGCATGCGTGGTGCCCGATGGGTCAAGATGCCCGTCGAGCGGATCATAAAGCGCCCCAATGATCCCATCCGTGTTGGTGACGGGTGCGATTTTGCGGATCTCCTCCGGTCCCACGATTTCAGTGTCGAGGCCCATGAACCGGTGCTTTGCGCGCTCTGCCAGCAGCATGTCGAACCGGTCCTGATTATCGGCCAGCGTCACGCCGCCCACATGGTGCAGCCCGCAGGACATGCCTGTGATCTCTTCAAGTTCGCGGTAGAGCCGGATCGTATAGCCCTGGAGCGCCGCCATATTGGTGTCGCCGTTCAGGGTGTGGAACCCACCCGCCGCATGCCACGTCGAGCCGCTGGTCAGTTCAGAACGTTCCAGCAGCATCACATCGGACCAGCCCAGTTTGGTCAGGTGGTACAGAACGGACGCGCCGACGACGCCTCCGCCAATGATGGCAACACGTGTGGTGGTCTGCATGGAAACTCCGGTCCTAGTCTTTGCCCAATCATGAAAGACACACGAAAGCGCAGCAGGTTCAGAAACGACAGATCATGCCGTTTCATGCCAGCGCAGGCCAAACAATGCCTGCGCTCAGACAGTTTCCTCGGTGGTGCCCGCGCTGGCCGTGTCAGGCATTTTCGGCAGCTCAGCCGTTTCAATCACGTTGATCTGGTAAAAGGGGAAAGCGCGGTCCCTGTGTTCGCGGACAGCGAGATATTCCGGGCTCTGGAAAACGGCATCCACTGCGGCCCGGTCCGGGTAATCGACAACGACTACGGATTTTGCGCCGGATGAGCCTACGACAACATCGTTTATGGTGAAACGCTGCCGGATAACGGCGCCAGCCTTCTTAAGAAGAGGCTGGGTGGCCTGCATATATGCCGCGAGGTCTTCGGTTGCGTCCTCGTTTATGCTGAGAAGCGCCATTACTGTAATTGTCATCAGGATCCCCCACTTCAACTGAAAGTATTACTTTGCAGTGCAAATCCAAGCAGCGTTTTAGCGGTTTCAGACGAAAGCGCGCAAAACGTGGGATTTTTGACGTGGGCCTTGTCTGCCTGCGACGGAACATGTCGCCACTGCGCATTCCGGGCCGATGAGCGGGGGGCAGTATAACCCGCAGGACAGCTATCAGGACGATCCAAATGCGTACACATGCACAGGCCGTAGTCATCGGGGGCGGTGTCATCGGCTGTTCCATTCTTTACCATCTGACCAAACTGGGATGGACGGATGTCGTGCTCCTGGAGCGGGACGAACTGACCAGCGGCTCCACATGGCACGCGGCGGCCAACATCCATGGACTGCACGACAGCACCAACATCAGCCGCATTCAGCACTACACGATGAACCTTTACAACAGCCTCGAGGCGGAGACTGGTCAGTCCTGCGGTGTGTTTCAGCCGGGCTCGCTCTATCTGGCGCAGACCGAAGCGCGTGAGCACCAGCTGCGCCTGCAGGCCGCCAAGGCGAAACTCTATGGCATGAATTTCCACGAGGTCAGCCGCGATGAGGCCGAACGGCTGCACCCGCTGGTCGATTTTGACGGCATCCGCTGCATCATGTGGGAACCCGATGGCGGCAATGTGGACCCGTCGGGCGTTACCAACGCCTATGCCAGCGGTGCCCGGCAGAATGGCGCGGAGATCATCCGCTTCTGCCCCGTAACCGCGACCGAACAACAGCCCGATGGCACATGGATTGTCCGTACACCCAAAGGCGATATCGCAACACAGTGGGTCGTGAACGCGGCAGGTCTCTGGGGGCGCGAGGTAGCATCACTTGCCGGCATTGAACTGCCGCTACAGCCCACAGAACATCAGTATTTCGTGACCGAGACCATCGCAGAAATTGACGCCCTGGATCGACGGCTGCCGTCCGTGGCGGATCGCGATGGCGAATATTACCTGCGCCAGGAGGGCAAGGGCCTGCTGGTGGGCGCGTATGAGAAAGACCTGCGTTTCTGGGCCGAGGAGGGCACACCGCAGGGCTTTGGCCACGAGCTTTTTGCCGATGATCTGGAGCGGATCGAGGACAACATGATGCGCGCCATTGAGCGCGTGCCGGCCGTAGGCGAGGCTGGGATCAAACGGGTGATCAATGGGCCGATGATCTGGTCCCCGGATTCCAACGTGCTGTTCGGACCAGTGCCGGAACTCAGTAACTATTTCTGCTGTAACGGTATTATCCCGGGGTTCTCGCAGTCGGGGGGCATGGGGCTGCTGGCAGCTGACTGGATCGTCACCGGCGAGACCCGCTATGACATGTTCGCCTGGGACATGGCGCGTTTCGGCGAATGGGCGGATAAAAAGTTCACCAAAGCGCGGGTGGGCGACCAGTATGCGCACCGTTTCAAAATCCACTTCCCGAACGAGGAACGTGCAGCGGGGCGTCCGATGCGCCGCAGACCTGCTTACGCAATGCAGACAAAGCTGGGTGCAGTCTTTGGTCTGAACTATGGCTGGGAGCACCCGCTGTGGTACGCAGACGAGCCTGGCACGACCGACACAGACGGGTTCACCCGCCAGAACTGGTGGGCGCCTGTCGGGCGCGAATGCCGGATGCTGCGCGAAAAAGCAGGCATCATCGATATTTCCAACTTCGCCAAATACGCCTGCAAAGGCCCGGGTGCCGAGGCGTGGCTGAACAGTGTTTTCGCCAACAATATGCCAAAGGCGATCGGTCGGTCCTGTCTGACTCCGCTCATCGGCAAACGTGGCGGAATCGCGGGCGATTTTACGGTGACGCGCACCGGTGAGGACGAATTCTGGGTGATCGGGTCCGGCATGGCCGAGCGCTATCACAGGCGGTTCTTCAAAGAAGTACCGCTGCCTGAAGACACCACGTTTGAAAGCCGGACAGAGGCGGTCTGCGGGTTTAATGTGGCCGGCCCCCGGTCGCGCGAAATGCTGCAGCGGCTGACCAACACATCGCTGGCGACAGAAGATTTTCCGTTCATGCGCTCTGCCTGGATAGAGCTGTCGGGCATCCGGGTACTTGCGCTGCGTGTCAGTTTCACCGGCGATCTTGGCTGGGAACTCCATTGCCCGGTTGAAGATCAGGCTCGTCTGCTGGATGTGCTCCTGAACGCCGGGCGCGATGTGGGGGCCGGCCTGGTGGGCAGCCGCGCGCTGATGTCACTGCGCATCGAGAAAGGCTATGGGTCCTGGTCGCGCGAATACAGTCCGGAATACTGGCCCCAGGAAGTGGGCCTCGACCGGCTGTGCAAGATGGACAAGGAATTCCTCAATCGTTCGGCGGTTGGGGACGTGCTGAAAAACCCCCTGCGCGAACACCTCGTTCTGCTGGCTCTTGATGCAGCGGACACGGATTCATCGGATGCCGATGCGACAGGCGGTGAGCCAATCTTCAAAGACGGGCAGGGGATCGGGCGCGTGACATCCGGTGCCTATGGCTATTCTGTCGGGATGAGTCTCGCGATGGGGTATGTTTCTGGAGCCACGGCAGGAGACCGTGTTGAGGTCATGGTACTTGGACGGCCACATGGCGCGACAATCCTGCATGAGCCGCCCTTTGACCCCACCGGCGCTGTGTTGCGCGGCTGAACACCGAAAGCGCGGTATTGACGTTCAGTTCAGCAAAGAGATCACTGTCAAACAGCTGCCGGAAGCAGGCTGTTGCACTGAGGCATTGCATTGTCACTGCCCGGCCCGGTCAGCCGGATTTTTTCCGCGGGCGACAACTCTGTGAATCGGATGCGGGCGCATGTTTCTGTATCCTGAGGCGCAGACCTTGACGCTGGTGCAGGTAGTAAGGCCAACCGTCGCTGCCGGGGCTGTTGCCGCTGACGGAGCGGGCAGGCAGGCCGGTTTGTTTTCGCTTTCGACAAAAGTCTCTGTGCTTCGGGAAGCGCCAAAAAGCCATCAACATATGAACAGGCGATGATGAACATTGAAAATGCTGTACCTGCATAAAATCTGGCTCTGGGCTGTGGAAAAACCGGGGCCTGCCGCAAGGGCCAGGAAAACGTTCCCGGACAAAGGGAACGTTGCGGAGTACCGTCCTGTCTTTTGCGGTCAGCGTGCTGAACGGAGAAGCCAGCAGTGTGCTGTTTCGGGCGCATTCAAGCGGGTCAACCATTCAACCGGTGCTGATATCAGATGAGTGCCAGTTCCCGTTTGGTTCGGACCTCAATGACCTCAGGTCTGCCATCTGTTGCGGATGGCAGCGACCCGGAAGGTTTTGATGCCGCGGTGCCGGACATGCGGCACTGCGCGGCTGTCTGGCTGCCCGTTACAATGGGCGGATATTCAGCTCTGTGATCCTGTTGCCATCGCGTGCCCGGACCTCAAACCGGAAACCATGGAACGAAAACACCTGACCGACTGTCGGGATCATCTGAGCCTCGTGGATGACCAGTCCGGCGACCGTGTTGGCCTCCTCATCGGGCAGGTTCCAGTCTGTTGCGCGGTTCAGGTCGCGGATGGTCATGGCGCCGTCAATGACATATTGTCCGTCCTCCGAGCGCTGGACCGGGTGATCGGCCTGAGGGTCGAATTCATCCGTGATTTCTCCGACGATCTCTTCCAGGATGTCCTCAAGCGTGATCAGCCCCTGGAGTGATCCGTATTCGTCCACAACCAGCGCAAAGTGCGTTCTGCGACGCAGGAACTGCCGCATCTGCTCGTCCAGTGTTGAGGTTTCGGGCACGAAATACGGCTTCATGGCCACGTCTGAGATCCGGAACCCCCGCAGTTTCGCGGCGTCACCGTCCGGGCCACCGATGATTTTATACATTGCCCGCAGCAGATCCTTGGCGTGGATCACGCCGATAATATTCTCCTGATCGTCCTGAAAGACGGGCAGGCGGGTGTAATTAGACTGCAGACACTGCGCCAGAATGTCTTCGGGCGCGTCATCCGCATTGATCATCTCAATGCCGGAACGGTGCAGCATGATTTCCTCAACGGCACGTTCATTCAGGTCCAGCGCGCCGAGAATACGGTCGCGGTGTTCTTTTTCGACGACCCCCTCAGAATGACCCAGCGTCAGCGCGCCTTCGATTTCCGCGTGCACATCCAGAATGTTGCTGTCGGGGTCGATCCTGACGCCGAACACCCGCAGTACGCCGCGCACCAGCAGGCGGACGGCGGCCACGATGGGCGCAAAGACAGTCACGACAAGAGAAATGGGCGCAGAGACCAGCGAGGCCGCTTTCTCGGAATTGGTGATCGCATAGGTTTTCGGCAGTACTTCCGCAAAGATGAGCACAAGCAGCGTCATCACCAGCGTCGCCAGAGCCACACCGCTTTCCCCGAATGCCCGGGTGAAAATGGAGGTCGCCAGCGAGGCCGCCAGAATATTCACCAGGTTGTTGCCGAGGAGGACGGATCCGATCAGCCGCTCGTTGTCTTCGGTGATCTGCAGGGCACGTTCGGCGCCACGTGATCCTTTGTCAGCCTGGGTGCGGAGCTTGCCGCGTGATGCCGCGGTCAGGGCCGTTTCTGAGCCGGAAAAGAAGCCGGACAACACCAGCAGAAAAAGGATAACGCCACCTGTGATCCAGAAAGTCGCATCAAGCGTTGCGGGGACAGAGTCCATTTGGGATGATACCTTTGAGATTTATGCCCTTTGGTTATGGGGGCGCGGTCGGCTGCAATCAAGGGAGGAGCCTGCGATGCTGCGGGATTTGGGGACGCTGGACGGTCCTGTGCTGCTGTTTGGCGGGCCCTATTCGAACAGTGACGCGCTTGAGGCGCTGATGCGTGCCGCGGGCAAAGCGGGCATTCCGCCGGGCCAGATGATCTGTACCGGGGATGCGGTGGCCTATTGTGCAGCGCCCTCTGAGACGGTGGATATGCTGCGCGATGCGGGGATCTGCGTGGTGGCCGGAAACTGCGAGAAACAACTGGCGTCGGGCGCAGACAATTGTGGGTGCGGCTTTGACGAAGGCTCTGCCTGTGAGCTGCTGAGCGGCTCCTGGTACAGCTATGCCGCCGCGCGGATCGACCCGGAGCAAAGGGCGTGGATGGCGTCCTGTCCGGATGTGACCGTGTTTGAGCATCAGGGCGCGCGGTATGCGGTGATCCACGGCGGTATGACGGATGTGGCGCGGTTTATCTGGCCGGACAGCCTCGACGCGGTCTTTGCGGAAGAATGGGCAGCTGTTGAGGCGGCTGTAGGCGCGGTCGATCATGTGATCGCGGGTCACAGCGGGATACCCTTTATTCGCGAAACAGGCGCGGGCCGCTGGATCAATGCGGGTGTGATCGGCATGCCGCCTCACGACGGACGGCAACAGACGCGCTATGCCGTTCTGGAAGGTGGAGAGGTACTGATCCACAAGCTGAGTTATGATGTGACAGCAGCGGCGGCGCGCATGGCAGAGGCCGGGCTGGTGCAGGGATATGACCGGGCGCTGCTGAGCGGTTACTGGCCTTCAGAAGATGTATTGCCACCGTCACTGCGTTTGCCCTCCCTGGCCAGAGGGTGATGGTTCAATACCAGATCCTGCAACCGCGCTTCGAGGACATGAGTATATATTTCGGTGGTGGCGACATCCGCATGGCCCAGCATCGTCTGGATCGACCTCAGATCAGCGCCCCGGGCCAGCAGATGGGTGGCAAAAGCGTGGCGCAGCGTATGCGGTGTGACCTTGCCCGGGCTGACGCCGCCTTCCACAGCCAGTTCCTTGATCAGCGCGTAAAACCGGTGCCGTGTCAGGTGCCCGGATTTGCCACGCGACGCGAAAAGGAAACGCGATGCGGGCAGACCTTTTTCCCGCCGCTCTTCCTCTGTTCTGTCACGCGCCGCGAGCCAGTCCGCGAGGGCGGTCCGGGCAGGCGGTGAGAGAGGCACGAGCCGCTCCTTGCCGCCCTTGCCGGAAATCAGCAGCATCCGGGGATCGCCGCGCGTGGCGCTGACGGGCAGGCTGACCAGTTCGGAGACGCGCATGCCCGTTGCGTAAAGCAGCTCCATCAGGCAGATATTGCGCAGCCGGTCCGGACCGTCCCGGCCTGCGGTGCGGGCGGCAGCGAGCAGGCGGTCCACTTCTTCTTCGCTCAGTGTTTTGGGCAGCCGTTTGTCACGTCCCGGACCCGCCACCTGCAGCGCCGGATTATCAGCGCGCCAGCCTTCTTCAAAGGCGAACCGGTAGAGTTGTCTGATTGCAGAAAGACGTCTGGCGCGCGTTGCCTTCGACAGGCCTTCGGCATCGCACCGGACAAGATAGGCCTCGACATCAGAACGCTGAGCGCTGGCAAAATCCAGCGACTGCGCCGCGAGCCAGGCGTCATATGCCTGCAGATCGCGGCTATAGGCCAGCAGTGTATTGCGCGCCGCACCCAGCTCCGCGCTCTGTGCTTCCAGAAATGCGGGTATCCAGGCGGCGCGGCTCATGGGTTGTACCAGTCCAGCAACAGCACCTGAAGCGCAGCGCGCCGGGCAGTCGTTTCAAACCCCATGCGGCGCAGCGTTGAAAGAGCTTCCTGCAGGGCGACTGGATCGCCCGCGGCTCCTTCTTCCAGCGTGGACAGCGTGCGCAGAATGGTCAGGCCCGGCTGGCTGTTGTCTGTAGCCCGGCGCACTTTGCCCGAGAAGGCCGCAGCAACAGCGGCATCCCGCGCGGTCCCGGCCACCAGCGGCAGCGGGCTGCTGGTTGCAATCGCTGTCGCCAGATCGTTGCCGGGTCCGCGCGCATCCTGGAACCCGGGTGACAGGAGCATCATGCGCTGCGCAATTGCTGCAGCGTCGCCTGTAAGGTCAGCCGCGGGCAGTTCATCGGCAAAAAGCGTAGCAAAAGGTACTTCAAGGCGAGCGGCCTGCATTGTGCGCCAGGCAGCAGGCAGGGCGCTGCTGATCCTGCCGGGATCACGATCGCGCAGTGCTGTTTCCAGTTCCTGAATGGCAGCGGCACGGTCCCAGACACCGCCTGAAGCTGCTGGCCGGCGGGCCGTGTAAAGCCCCAGCAACTGATTGTCCGGCATGCTGCCGGCGCGGGCAAGGCGTTCCGCGGCTTCAAGCTGGGCCTTCCAGCCTGCCAGATCACGCAGGTCTGCCACCGCATATTCACGGGGCAGAAACCGGGTGGGCAGTGGCTCGCCAATCGCTTCGTGAAGCCGGAAGAGCAGGGGGGTGATCCGTGCGGGTGGGGCCAGTGCTGGATCTCCCTCGTAAAGATCGGGGTCCAGAAAACGGGCCAGAAGATTGACCTGCGGCTCCGGAATGGTGCCCAGCGCGCGGCCGGCATCATACAATACGGCTGCGGTGGCCCAGTCGCCCCCCGCAGTGTGCAGAAAACGCGGTGCCCTTCGGAGGGGGCCAGATGAGGTGTTTCCCGTAGCAGATCACAGGCGTTGTCTTCATCGCCGGTCAGCAAGGCCAGATCCATGAAGGCGGCAAAATGGTCCTTGTCGCGCGTGGGGCCGGACTGGCCCAGCAGCGCAAGCGCAGGCTCCAGCGCACCACTGCGCCGCAGCACGCGCGCCCGGGCCAGGGTAAAAAGGTCCTCGGTTGCCGTGTCTGTGCCGGGCCCGAACGCCTCGGTCAGCAGCGCCCGGTAAAGCAACGCCTGGCCCGCAGGCAGGCGAAGATCGGGCAGGCTTTCCAGCGCGGTACTCAGGAGCTGCGGATCGCTGCCTGCCCAGAGGTCGGGCGGCAGGCCTGTAACGGCGGGTGGCACCAGCCCGATCTGACGCAGTACCCGTTCGTTCAGTGGTGCGACGCTGACATCCGGCGGCAGCCGTTCGGGTGCTTCTCCGGCGGGCGCGAGCGGGGTCGTGGCAATCGGGCGGTGCTGCACCACTGGCTGGCTGTCGATCCAGTCAATCGCCGACAGCGGTTGTTCCTGCGCGCCGGCGGGCTGCGCAAAACACAATGCGGCAACAATATATGGCGAAACCCTACTCAGCATCCAGCGTGACTGGCACCCGGACTTCTGACTGTGGCGCTCCGAAATCAGCGCCAAAGAAGGGGCCGACATAGGCGTAGCCTGTAAGCCCGAGAAACCCAAGGATCAGAAGGTAGATCAGAAGTTTGAATAAACGTCCCATTGTGCTGCCCTGTTTTTTGCCTGCCTGCCGTTTTTACGCAACTTATATATGGCCTTTTCACCAATATCACGTCATTCAGGCGATTATGAGCGATTTTCAGCAATCCCTGGCCGATACGTCCGGAACGCACGGTTTTGTGTTGAAAAAGACGATTGTCATGGTCGGCATGATGGGGGCCGGCAAGACCGCCGTAGGGCGCGGGCTGGCAGCGTTGCTGGATGTGGACTTTCTCGATTCGGATCACGAGATCGAACAGGCCGCAAATATGACAATCCCCGAGATTTTTGCCCGCGATGGTGAGCCGTTCTTTCGTGCGCGCGAAACAGAGGTGATCCAGCGCCTGCTACAGGGAAAGCCCTGTGTACTGTCCACGGGCGGCGGTGCCTATCTCTCTGAGGTGAACCGCGCCACGATTTCCGCACAGGGCGTGGCCGTCTGGCTAGATGCGGATATTGATCTGCTGTGGAACCGCGTGAAACACCGCGACACCCGGCCGTTGCTGCGGACGGAAAACCCGCGCGCAACGCTGGAGGCGCTTTTTGAGGCGCGCGTGCCGGACTACAGCCGGGCTGATCTGCGTGTGCCCTGTGCGCCACCGGTCTCCGTCGAAGCCATGGCACGCCGGGTTGCAGATGTTCTTGAAACCCGACCCGATGTGCTGGAGCGCCGAAATGCCTGAAACTGTCCACGTCAACCTGCCCGGCCGCGCCTATGACGTGCAGATCGGACCGGGGCTGATTGATCAGGCAGGGGCGTATATTGAACCGTTTCTGAAGCGGCCTCAGGTTGCGGTGATCAGTGACGAAACCGTTGCCGGGCTGCATATGACCGCATTGCGCGCCGGTCTGGCCGCACGGGGTATCGGGATGTCCGAACTCGTTCTGCCGGCAGGTGAGGCCACCAAATCATGGGGGCCACTGGAGCAGTCCGTTGAATGGCTGCTGGACCAGAAGGTGGAGCGTGGGGACATTGTCATCGCGCTTGGCGGGGGCGTTATCGGCGACCTTGTTGGATTTGCCGCTGCCATTCTGCGCCGGGGTGTGCGGTTCGTGCAGATCCCCACATCGCTGCTGGCGCAGGTCGACAGTTCGGTCGGGGGCAAGACCGGCATTAACGCACCACAGGGCAAAAACCTGATCGGCGCATTTCACCAGCCGACGCTGGTGCTGGCCGATACTTCGGTGCTGGGCACGCTGACACCGCGCGATTTTCTGGCCGGGTATGGCGAGGTCGTAAAATATGGTCTGCTCGGCGACGCGGATTTCTTTGAATGGCTGGAGGCCAATGGCCCGGCACTCGCTGCTGGTGATATGGACGCTAGGGTCGAGGCGGTGCGGCGGTCGGTGCAGATGAAGGCCGACATCGTCGAACGCGATGAAACGGAACAGGGCGACCGGGCGCTGCTCAATCTGGGCCATACCTTCGGTCACGCCCTCGAGGCAGCGACCGGATATTCGGACCGGTTACTGCATGGCGAAGGGGTCGCCATCGGCTGCGCTCTGGCCTTTGAACTTTCAGCGCGGATGGGTCTTTGCAGCCAGGAAAGCCCCAGCCGTGTGCGCGCGCATCTGAAGACGATGGGCATGAAAACGGATCTGGCGGATATTCCCGGGGATCTTCCCGATGCGCAGACGCTGCTTGGCCTCATGGGGCAGGACAAGAAGGTCGTGCAGGGAGAACTGCGGTTTATCCTGTCGCGCGGCATTGGCGAGGCCTTCGTGACCGGCGATGTCACGGCTGACGCTGTTCTGGATGTGCTGAACGATGCGCTCCGCGCCTGATCTACGTGCGCCGGATGACCATTGCGTGTTTGTCTTCTGACGAGAACCCGACGCTTTCGTAAAACCCCTTTGCGCCACGTTTCTGACCAGTCATCAGCATGACCTTGTAGGCATCCGCGGCCCATGCGGCATCTATGGCGGCCGTCAGGACCGCCCGACCATACCCGCGCCGCTGGTGTTGGTGATGTGTTACGACGTTCTCGATCAGCCCATAGGGCCGCGCATTCCAGGTCACATTGGGCAGCAGATGCAGTGTGACCATCGCAACAGCGGTTCCGCCACTGAAAGCACCGAAGATGGTTGTCCCGGGATGTGCAATCACACGCAGAAAGGCCGCCGGATTATCTGCCGGCGGCCCGAAGGTCAGATCAGTGTAAAGTGTCAGAGCCGCGTCGCAATCCGCCGGAATGAGTGGGCGGACGGAACACGCAGACGGCATCAGAACGGGATTTCGTCGTCCAGATCGCGCGACGGTGCAGGGCTGCTGCTGCCGCCAAAACTGTCACCGCCGCCACGGTCGTCATAACCCATCTGGCCACCACCGCCACCGCCGCCGTATCCACCACCGCCGCCACCGTCACGGCCATCGAGCATGGTCAGTTCGGATTTATAGGGGCGCAGCACGACCTCTGTCGAATACCGGTCCTGGCCGGACTGATCCTGCCACTTGCGGGTTTCCAGCTGGCCTTCGATATATACCTTGGAACCCTTACGCAGGTATTGCTCGGCCACACGCGCCAGCGGTTCAGAAAAGATTGCAACTGAATGCCATTCGGTACGCTCTTTGCGCTCGCCTGTGTTGCGGTCTTTCCAGTTCTCAGACGTCGCGATCCGCAGATTGCAGACTTTGCCGCCATTCTGAAAGGTGCGCACTTCCGGGTCGCGGCCTAGATTGCCGATGAGAATAACCTTGTTCACTGAGCCGGCCATGGTGCCTCCCTCTGATCGATCTGTTGTGCCACGGGAGAGCGCGAAGGTGCGCGCAGATCCGCCCGGGCGGGCTTTGCCCGACGCTATACCGACGGGGGCGGTTTTGAAACCGGATAACCGGCCCGGCGGTCAGCTTTTCCACCATGGAGCGAAAGGCTGGTGTCAGGGGATGAAACGGGTATAGTGGCGCCCGGAACGTCCGCGGAGGGGGCTTGAGACATGGTTGCAAGGATCGGTATCGCCGGTGCGCTTGTGCTGGCCCTGGCCGGATCTGCAGGAGTCTCTGAGACACTGTCCTCCAAGAACCGTACCAAGCTTTTCAAGTCTCAGACCAGCGTGCTCGATAACCGCGCGGCCAGTCAGTACAACAATTCCGTCCGGCTCAAGCCGCCATCCGTCTACACGCCGAGTATCTGGGGCGATGGCAGCTATTCCGGCAAATATGACGGACCCTTTCTGGACATGGCCCGCAGGGCTGCACGCAAACATCGCATTCCCGAAGATCTCTTTCTGCGTCTTGTGCAACAGGAATCCGGCTGGAACCCGCGTGCGAAGTCTCACAAAGGCGCATTGGGTCTTGCCCAGCTGATGCCTGGAACGGCCCGGGCGCTTGGGGTGGACCCGCTTGATCCGGAAGAGAACCTGGAGGGTGGTGCGCGGTACCTGGCCACGCAGTACCGCGAATTCCGGTCCTGGCCTCTGGCGCTGGCCGCATACAACGCAGGCCCGGGTGCTGTGAAAAAGCATGGTGGCATCCCGCCCTACCGCGAAACACGGAATTACGTGCGGATTATCACCGGCCGGCAGTAGCCCGCTCTGTCACAGCAAAATCAGGAAACTTTCACAGCAGGTCCCGATCCGGGACACAGTGCTGCCTGAATCCTGCGTCATTCAGAACGGGTGAGTGACGAGGGAGCCGTCGATATGGCGAATGATGTTTTTTACGCGCGTCTGGAACGTATTCAGCAGTCGCAGCAGCAAATGGCGCCGGTACGCCGCGCTGTACCTGTGCGCGAACTGAGTACCACAATGCCCGGTGCAACCCCCGTCGGGATGGCCGGGCAACTGCCGAGCCCGGTTTTTGCTCATCTCAAAGCGTTGTTTTTTGGTGTTGTACTGGGTGTTATCGCGGCAATTGCGCTTATTGGATTGTCCTGGGAAGGATCGCCCTGGACGGTTGGTGCCGAGTATCATGACTATGTTTTCTGGCCCGCGATGGGGGGGCTGGCCCTTGGGGGCGTTCTGATCCTGGTTTCGATGATGGTCGCCGCCAGCAGACCTGGCTTTGCCCTGTTTTCGCTGGGTTACCTCAGCGGTCTGATCGTTTCGCTGATCGTGTGACCGCCTCCTGTTCCTGAATGCCAAAGGCCCGGGCATTTCTGCCCGGGCCTTTCTCTTTTCAATGTTGCGCGTGTCTATTCAGCAGCAACCCCGCCAACTTCGATGACAGGTTCCATCTGCGCCAGAATGTCATCGCTGAGATGGCATTTGACCTGATGATCGCCTTCAAGACGCCGCACCGGTGGCACCTCCTTTTCACACAGGCCACCCGGCACTTCGGATTTCCAGCGGCAGCGCGTCTGGAACGGGCAGCCCGTGGGCGGATTCATGGCAGAGGGAATGTCTCCCTCCAGCACGATGTGCTTTTTGGTCACGCTGGTATCTGCAATGGGCACAGCAGACAGCAGCGCTTCGGTATAGGGATGGTAGGGCGGCGCAAAAACCTGGTCCGTCGTACCCAGTTCCACCACGTGCCCCAGATACATCACCATCACCCTGTCGCTGAGGTAGCGCACGATACTCAGATCATGGCTGATAAAGAGCAGGGTGGTTTTCTGCTCGCGCTGAATTTCCATCAGCAGATCCGTCACCGCAGCCTGCACGGACACATCCAGCGCGGATACGGGCTCGTCCGCAACGACGATACGCGCATCACCGGCAAAGGCCCGTGCGATACCCACCCGCTGCTTCTGTCCGCCTGACAGCTGGCGGGGCATGCGTCCGGCAAACTCACGGGGCAGTTTGACCAGATCAAGCAACTTCAGCATGCGCTGCTGCCGGTCTTTCTCGTTTTCGCCGATCCCGAAAATCTCCAGCGCCCGGATAATCTGCCGCCCCACCGTCATGGACGGGTTCAGCGTATCGAACGGGTTCTGGAACACCATCTGAACCTCTGAGACAGTTTTCGTATCACGTTCCTCGATCGGCGTGTCACCGATCGAGCGGTTGTCCAGAATGATCTCGCCCTCGGTCGCGGTCTCCAGCCCCATCAGCACCTTGGCAAAGGTGGATTTCCCGCACCCGGATCTCGCCCACAATCGCCAGTGTCTCTGACTCGCGCGCCTCGAAACTGAGGGTTTCATTGGCCTTCACGACCTTTTTGTCCCCCCCGCCGAATATCGCGTTCGCAGTCACCTCATAATACTTTTTGAGGTTGTCCATTTTCAGAACGACGTCTCCAACTTCGCCTTTGGTTTTCACGTCCCCGATCTCGAGCGGCGCCTCCCAGTCGATCTCTTTGAACTTCAGACAACGCGTCGCATGCCGGTCATTTCCGGGCACGGTTTCCATCTGGATGATGCCCTGATCACACCGGCCAGCTTCGAAATAATCGCAACGCGGGCCAAAGTTACACCCATTGGGCCGCTCATGCGGCAGCGGGAAATTCCCGGGGATGGCCACCAGCGGCCGCGCGTTTTTATCCGCGCCCGGCAGTGGGATCGACCGGAAGAGCGCCTGGGTATAGGGATGCTGCATTTTGTCGAACACATCCTCAATAGAGCCGCGCTCCACAGCCTCACCGGAATACATCACACAGATCCGGTCGCAGGTTTCCAGAACAAGACCAAGGTTGTGCGAAATGAACAACATCGACGTGCCGTATTTCTTGCCCAGATCCTTTACCAGCTCGACCACGGCCGCCTCGACCGTCACATCAAGCGCAGTGGTCGGCTCATCCAGAATGAGCAATGATGGCTCTGACATCAGCGCCATGGCGATCACAATCCGCTGCTGCTGTCCTCCTGACAGCTGATGCGGAAAGGAATTCAGCATCCGCTTCGGATCAGGCAGTTTTACGTCAGTAACCACCTGCAAGGCGCGCTCATACGCATCCTTTTCGTTCATTCCCTGATGGATCATCGGCACTTCCATCAGCTGTTTGCCGATCTTCATCGCAGGGTTCAGCGAGGCCATCGGCTCCTGATAAATCATTGCGATCTCAGATCCGCGGATGTCGCGCAGCTCTTCAGCACTCATCTCGCTCAGATCACGGCCCTTGAACTTAATTGATCCGCCGACAATCCGGCCGTTCTTGCCCAGATCCTGCATCACGCCCAGCGCAACGGTTGATTTGCCGCATCCGGATTCGCCAACCAGACCAACGGCCTCGCCGGGCTGAACGGTAACCGAAAAATCCATCACAGCGGGGATTTCCCTGAGCCGCGTGAAAAACGATATCGACAGCTTGTCGATCTCCAGAATGGGACCGTTGTAATCTGTCTTTGCCATGTCGTGTCTCCTTTGTGGAGCGGGCCTGCATCTTCTGGCCCGAAATATCCCGGGGGTCAGGGGGCAGCGCCCCCTTAACCACTCATCAGTCGCGAAGGCTTTCCTCGCGCAGACCATCGGCCAGCAGGTTCAGGCCAAGCACCAGCGTCAGAAGCGCCAGAGCCGGTGCAATCGCTGCATGCGGATAGAGTGCCAGCAGGCGGCGGCCGGCGTTGATCGTGCTGCCCCAGTCCGGGCTTTCTGATTCAAGCCCGAGGCCAAAGAAGCCCAGCGTGCCCAGAAGGATGGTCGTGTACCCGATCCGCAGACAGAAATCGACGATCAGCGGTCCGCGCGCATTGGGCAGAATTTCCCACAGCATGATGTACCACGGCCCTTCGCCACGCGTCTGCGCGGCGGCGACATAGTCGCGTGTCTTGATGTCCATCGCGAGCCCCCGCACGATCCGGAAGACCGTCGGCGAGTTCACAAAAACCACAGACACAAAGACCACCAGAATGCCCGGATCAATATCGAAAAGATCGAGGAAAGGCGGCAGTCCGGGAATGGCGTAATCCGGTGTGGCCACCACACTGCCGTTGGTGGACACCAGCGACAGATAGAGCCACCCCAGTCCCCCCAAAACGCCGATCAGCAGCGGTGTGCGCACCTTTGGCTGTGTGTAATACCGTGAGTTCAGCAGGATACACATGAAGATCAGCGGGAACACAAACAGGAACAGCGCCATGTAATTCGGGATACCCGTCAGCACGATTTCCGGTGTCACCAGCAGGTAAAACAGCAGAATGACCGGGAAGGCGAGGATAAGGTTTGCCAGGAACGACAGCACGGTGTCCAGACGTCCGCCATAATAACCCGCTGGCAGGCCCAGTGTGATCCCGACCATGAAGGCAAACAGCGTCGCAATCGGAGCGATCTGCACCACGACCCAGGCACCCTTGATCAGGCGGCTGAAAACGTCGCGGGCCAGATTGTCACCCCCCAGCAGGAACCAGGCGTACTCGCCTTCATCCGGACTGCGCATCGGCGTGCCTGGCGGTTTGTTCTTCATGCCAGAGACCTGGCTCAAGGGATCATGCGTGACCAGCATATCGAGCGGGCCGCCATAGACGCCGACAAAAACCCAGAACATCACCAGCGCAAAGCCGATCATGCCAATGGTGCTGTCAAACAGTTTGCCATAAAGCCCCAGCCGGCGCTTATAGGTGATCGACAGGGTGAAAAGAACAATCAGCGAAATCCACACAGGGCCGAGCTGAAGGAACATACGGGCCGCGATACTGCCCCAGGAAAGGTCTTCCATGACAGATCTCCCTTATGCGATGCGGATGCGCGGGTTGAGGTAGACATAGCCGATATCGGATATCAGCTGTGTCACCAAAACCACGGCGACCGAGACAACCGAAACTGCCAGCAGCAGTTCGATGTCATTGTTTCCTGCTGCCTGCACGAGCAGCCAGCCAAAGCCCTTGTAGTTAAAGAGCGTCTCAACAATTACGACCCCGTTCAGCAGCCAGGGGAACTGGAGCATGATAACGGTAAAGGGCGCGATCAGCGCATTCCGCAACGCGTGTTTCAGCACAATATCGGAGAACTTCACGCCCTTCAGGCGGGCGGTGCGGATATACTGCGCGGTCATCACCTCAGTCATGGAGGCCCGCGTCATCCGCGCAATGTAGCCCATCCCGTAAAGCGCGATAGTGATCACGGGCAGGGTAAAGTTCTCGATTGTCGCGTTCTCCATGGCGGATGTCGCCGATCCTTTGAACCATTTGAGCCCAAAGGCGGAGGAGGCGAAGACAGCAATAAAAATAACGCCCGAGACGTATTCGGGCGTTGCGGTCGAGGCGATAGAGAAGGTTGACAGTGAGCGGTCTGTCACGGACCCCTCGCGCATACCGGCCAGGACCCCTATGATCAGTGCCATGGGCACCATCACCAGCATCACCGCAAACATCAGTTTGCCCGTCAGACCCAGCCGGGTGGCGACGATGCCGCCGACGTCCTCTTTGAACACGGTCGAAAAGCCCCAGTCATTCTGCAGAACGCCGCAGAACGTGCTGCGCTCTTCAACAGGTGTCCCTGCGGCGAAACAGCGGCCTGTTATTTCCCCGCTTTCAGGGTCCTCGTGCTCCCATCCGGGTAACACGCCGAGCCACTGGCCGAATTTCACCGGCATTGGCTGCAGATACCCGTTTTTGTCCAGGTAGCTGGCCACGGCTTCATCCGACATGCGGAAGTTGCCCTGGGTTTTGGCGAGTTTTTCGAGGTTCGGGTAGAGATTGGTGAGCCAGAACACGATGAACGTCAGGCAGAGTGCCGTCAGTAACATCACGCCCAGACGTCTGAGTATGAATAGTCCCATGGGTGCCCCTGTTGTCAGGCTATAGCGCGCTGAAGCGCGTCAGTTATCGGAGATTCTGTGTCCCCGGATTTGGTTTGTGGCCCTATCAGGCATGATCGCACGGACCCCGTCAACGCAGACAAACGCCATCCGGTGTAAAATTTGCGACATAGGTCAGTCGTTTTCTGGCGATTTCCCGGGCGCGGCCGGATCAGAGGGGAAGGTGTCAGGCCAGTTCCGGCGCCTGTGCACCGGCGCGGCGCAGGGCGGTTGGCGTCGCATGCGTGTGATGCTGGATGAACCGCGTGAAATAAGCGGCGCTGCCAAAACCGAGGTGACGCGCAATATCCTGTGCCGGTGCTTTCGTGCCGACCAGCAGACTGCGCGCCTCGTAAAGCACACGCTCCGTCAGCAGATCGGCAGCTGTCCGGCCGGTCGCTGCCTTGCAGGCGCGTGTCAGATGCGTAGGCGTCACGCCAAGCGCTGCGGCATGATCGGCCATCGTCAAGGTTTCGCGGAAATGGGCGGAGATCCGGGCACAATAAGCCGCGCAGAGCCGGGCGGCAGCATTGCGCCGTTCCGGCAGGTGTTCTTCCATTGCCATCTGCCGCTGCAGCCAGACAGAGATGAGCGCGCCATGTGCTTCCATCGCCTGGCCGGTCAGCGGGCGGCCCGAGGCCTGTTCGCGGGTCGCGGCCTCCATCAGAACAGTAAGTTCCGACATCGCCCCCACTTCGCGGATACGCAAGAGGCGCGGCATCTGCGGAAACAGCACCTGGCAGCCTTCGGGAATGATAACGACCTGGCCAATGCCCTGGCGCCCCATATCGAGCGCGAAAAGATGGTCTGCGGGCACGACGATGGCGTTATGTGTGCCAACCCCGCGACGCTGTCCGTTCAGAAGCAGGCGTCCCTGGCCGCGCGTGATCCAGATGAGCAACTGTTCACGACGGTCATGCGCCAGTGTCAGCCGCCAGTCACTGCTGCCCGTCAGCTGGGAAAGCGGTATGATGCGCAGGTCTGTCTCTGACATTCAACCAATCCGTGAATTGTCCCTTTTGATCATGCCAGTGGAGCCAAAAACGCGGTTTTCGCAAGTTTGCGGTAAAATATGTGAAAGTTTCAGCGGTTCTCCGCTGGTCTGAAATGCAGCCAGTCCGCCATCTTCGAGCGGAACCATGTGCGCTGGCGTTTTGCAAACTGACGTGTTGCGATCACCGCTGCCTCCCGCGCGTGGTCGAGCGTCATTTCACCTTTCAGATGCGCAATCAGTTCCGGCGCACCGATGGCTCGGTGTGCGGGCAGGGCTGCGTTGTAGTGTGGCAGAACCGCCCGCGCCTCCTCCAGCGCGCCGGCGTCCAGCATCAGGTCGAACCGCTTTTCGATGCGCGGCGTGAGCCAGTCCTTTGGCGCGTCAAAGACAATGCAACGCGCCTGAGTCTCCGGCAGCAGTGCGGGCCCGGTTGCGTCCTGCCAGGATGCGAGGCTGCGGCCGGTTGCGGTCTGAACCTCCCAGGCGCGCTGGACGCGCATCCGGTTCGCAATATCGATCCGACCCGTGGTCCGGGCATCCAGTCCGGCCAGCAGGTCGGGCAGGGGCATTGTATCTGCCTGCGCGCGTATTTCTGGCGGCGTGGCCGGGATTTCCGCCAGCCCACAGGTCAGTGCACTGAAATACAGACCGGTGCCCCCAACAATGATGGACCGCTGCGGGCGTTGCAGCAGGTCCCGGATGTCCCGCAACCAGTGGCCCGCGGAGTAACTGTCCGTCGCGGAGACATGACCATAAAGCACGTGAGGTGCCGCGTCTTCTTCCTCAGGTGACGGCCGGGCCGTCAGAACCCGCCAGCAATCGTAAACCTGGCTGGCATCTGCATTGACAATCACGCCCCCCTGACGTGCTGCGATCTCCAGCGCCAGCGCGGATTTTCCGGATGCCGTGGGGCCTGCAATCAGGACCGGCATTTCAGGCGAGAGCCCGTCCAGTACCGCTTGTGTCGAATGGATCAGGCTGTCCGCCATTTTTTGCCGTCATCCCGTCCGGGGCGCATTGAAGTTACCGGCGTTTTCGGACATTTTGCGCCGCAGTTAAACCCCCTGTCAGGAGCGCGACCATGACCCAGCCCGAACCACAGACGAAGTTCAGCAGGGTAATGCTCAAAATATCGGGCGAAGCGCTCATGGGGGACCAGGGGTTCGGCCTGAACCCGCCGACCGTCGAACGGATCGCAAAAGAGGTCCAGTCGGTGCATGAGATGGGCGTCGAAATCTGCATGGTGATCGGGGGCGGAAACATTTTCCGTGGTCTGCAGGGCTCGGCCCAGGGGATGGAACGGACGACTGCAGACTATATGGGCATGCTGGCCACGGTGATGAACGCGCTGGCGATGCAGTCGGCGCTCGAAGGTCTTGGCATTCACACGCGGGTCATCTCCGCCATCACGATGAATGAGGTGGCCGAGCCATACATCCGGCGCCGCGCTGTCCGGCACCTGGAAAAGAAGCGCGTCTGTATTTTCGCGGCCGGGACCGGCAACCCGTATTTCACCACTGATACGGCCGCCACACTGCGTGCAAACGAGATGTCCTGCGAGGCGATCTTCAAAGGCACCAAGGTTGATGGCGTCTATGACAAGGATCCGGCGAAACACGATGACGCGCAACGCTATGATACCGTCAGCTATGATGACGTGCTCGCAAAACGACTGGGTGTGATGGACGCATCGGCCATCGCACTGGCGCGGGATAACAACCTGCCGATCATCGTCTTTTCCCTCGACGAACCTGGTGGCTTCCGCGGTATCCTCGCGGGCGAGGGGACATATACACGGGTGCAGGGCTGAACAGGTTTTCACCGAGCCACTGGCCTTTCTGTGTCATCCTGATTTATACAGCTTCAAAGAGCACCGCGCCCCGGGGCGCTGATATAACTGCGGCAGGAAGAAGACCATGTCAGACGATTTTATGCTGGACACCGATGACCTTGAGCGCCGGATGGAAGGCGCCATGTCAGCGCTGAAAACAGAATTTGCCTCCCTGCGGACCGGGCGGGCGTCCGCCTCGATGCTGGAACCCGTGATGGTTGACGCTTACGGCCAGCGCACACCGGTTAACCAGGTGGGAACGGTCAACGTGCCGGAACCGCGCATGGTGACGATCAATGTCTGGGACAAGGGTCTGGTCGGCAAGGTGGAAAAGGCGATCCGCGAAAGTGGGCTGGGGATCAACCCGCAGCTGAACGGGACGATTATCATGCTGCCCATTCCGGAACTGAACGAAGAACGCCGCCGTGAACTGACCAAGGTTGCCGGTCAGTATGCCGAAAACGCGCGCGTTTCTGTGCGGAACATCCGGAGGGACGGGATGGACCAGATCAAAAAGGCCAAGGGCGACGGTATGTCCGAAGACGACCAGAAACTCTGGGAAGGCGAGGTTCAGGAGATCACCGACAGGTTTATCAAATCGGTGGACAGCCTTCTTGAGTCCAAACAGGGCGAGATAATGCAGGTCTGAAATGACTTTTCCTGCCTGTGGGCCGTGCACGGTGACAGTGCGCAGAGTTGCCCATACCCGTTCTAAAATCTTGCGAAAGCGGGCTTTTTGACACAAAAAGAAGCACACAAACCCGCGCCCGTGCGCAGGACAGGCAAGGAGCACTGAATATGGCGTTGCAACGCCAGCCCCAGCAGACCCGGGTTCCGGGATGTCCGCATCACGTGGCAATAATCATGGATGGCAATGGCCGCTGGGCGACCCAGCGAGGGCGTCCGCGCCTGTTCGGTCACCATGCCGGGGCCCGGCGTGTGCGCGAGATTGTCGAGGCCTGTCCGCATATAGGTGTTGAATATCTGACGATTTTCGCCTTCTCGACCGAAAACTGGAAGCGGACACAGGTTGAGGTTGCGGGTCTGATGAGCCTCTTCCGCCGCTACATCATCAAAGAGACAAGAGCCCTGCGCGCCAATGGTGTCCGTGTCCGCTTTATCGGGGATCGTGATCGGCTGGACGACAAACTGATTGTCCTGATGAACGATCTGGAGCAGGCGACCGAGCACAACAGCCTCGTGAATCTGACCATTGCGATCAATTATGGCGGCCGTGATGAGGTAACCCGTGCGACGCGGCGCATGGCGCAGGATGTGGCGGACGGTCACCTGAAGCCTGAAAATGTGGACGAGGAAACACTGCCAAGGTATCTGGACACCTGCGTTCTGCCGGATCCCGACCTTGTGATCCGCACCAGTGGCGAAGCGCGTATCTCGAACTTCCTGCTCTGGCAGTCGGCCTATTCTGAATATGAGTTTATCGACACATTGTGGCCGGACTTCACCCGTGACGAATTTGAAAGCCTGTGCCAGGCCTATGGCGGCCGGGATCGTCGCTATGGCGGTGTAAAGGCCTGATGGCAGAATGACGGCGGCCCCTGACAAATGGTCTGACCTGGCGACACGTCTCGGCTCCGGAGCTGCGATGGTTATCGTTGGCATGCTGGGTGTCTGGGCCGGCGGTCACGTGTTCCACGTCATGGTCGCTGTGATCTGTGGACTGATGGTCTGGGAACTGGTGCGCATGCTGCACCCCTCTGAGCCTTCGGTGGCGATACAGCTTGGTGGTCTGTCCGGGGCGGCTATGCTGCTGGCCATTTATCTGCCGCTCGGGTTCGCACTGCCAGTTCTGCTGGCGCCCGCGCTGGTGGGTTTCGGTCAGCTGTCTTCGTTCCGCACGATTTTTATGATTTTCACCGTGATGGTCATGCTCGCAGGCTTCGGCATGATGTCCGTGCGGGATGACATGGGCTTTGTCTGGATGCTCTGGCTGGTGCTGGTCGTGGTGGCCACGGATGTGGTGGGCTATTTCGCCGGACGTTTTATTGGCGGGCCCAAGTTCTGGCCGCGTGTCAGCCCGAAGAAAACCTGGGCCGGCACCGGGGCGGGCTGGATCGGCGCTGGTATCGTGGGGGCAATCTTCATCTCTCAGACGGGGGCGGGCACACAGCTGATCGGTGTTTCGGTTGCAATTTCAATGGCCAGCCAGATGGGTGATATTGCGGAAAGCGCCATCAAGCGCCGTGTCGGTGTCAAGGACAGCTCGTCGCTCATCCCCGGGCATGGCGGTCTGCTGGACCGGTTCGACGGGATGCTGGGCGCTTCTGTTTTTCTGCTGATCATCGGGTCTTTTGTTGGCCCGGCAGCGGTGGGCTGAGCGGATGCGCCGCATCAGTATCTTTGGCGCGACGGGCTCCATTGGTCAGAACACCATCGATCTGATTGCACGTGCGCCGGATGACTACGATGTTGTGGCGCTGACCGGCGCCTCGAACATCCGACAACTGGCCGCCGATGCGCGCAGGCTCAAAGCAGAAATCGCCGTAACCGCCTGTGAGGACAGGCTGGATGACCTGCGGGCGGCACTGGAAGGTTCCGGTGTCGAGGCCGCCGCCGGCGCGGATGCAATCGTTGAGGCGGCGGCCCGACCGGCGGACTGGGTCATGTCGGCCATTGTCGGGGCTGCGGGTCTCGCACCGGGTGTCACGGCGCTGCAGCAGGGGGCCACCCTGGCACTGGCCAACAAGGAATCGCTTGTCTGTGCCGGTGCGCTGATGCTGTCCACGGCGCGGGATCACGGTGCCAGAATCCTGCCGGTCGACAGTGAGCATTCCGCGGTTTTCCAGGCGCTTGTCGGCGAAGACATGCAGGCTGTGGAACGGATTGTCATAACCGCGTCCGGTGGAGCTTTCCGGGACTGGCCCATTGAGAAGCTGTCGACTGCCACCCTTGCCGAAGCATCGTCGCATCCAAACTGGGACATGGGCCAGCGGATAACCATCGACTCCGCGTCCATGTTTAACAAGGCGATGGAATTGATTGAAACCAAAGAATTCTTTGGTGTTCGTCCTGACCAGATTGAGGCTGTGGTGCACCCCGAATCCATGATCCACGCGCTTGTCGGGTTCCGCGATGGCGCGCTGATGGCGCACGTGGGGCCGCCGGACATGCGCCACGCTATCGGATATGCGCTGCACTGGCCGGAAAGGCGCAGCCTGCCGGTAGAACGTCTCGATCTTGCGGCTATCGGCCAGCTCAGTTTCCGGGAACCCTGCGAAACCCGCTGGCCTGCGCTGCGGCTGGCGCGCGAGGTCATGGAAACCGGTGGTTTGTCAGGGGCGGTTTTCAATGCCGCCAAGGAAACGGCGCTGGACGCGTTTATCGCGGGCGAGATCGGATTTACGCAGATGTCGGACGTGGTTGAGGCCGTTCTGGACAGGCTTTCTGCCACTGCGGGACATATTGATGCCACCATGACCCTTGATAACGTCGCCGAAACGGACCATCTCGCACGTCAGGCGGCCAGATCGGTCATAAACGGAAAAGCAGGTTAACCCTTTGGATATTCTGTCACTGATCCCGCAGTTCGGCGGGCTGATCTGGACGATTGCAGCTTTCATTCTGGCGCTCTCGGTGATCGTCGCGATCCATGAGTATGGCCACTACATTGTCGGGCGCTGGTCGGGCATTCATGCGGATGTGTTCTCGCTGGGGTTCGGGCCTGTGCTCTGGTCGCGTATGGACCGGCGCGGCACGCGCTGGCAGATCGCGGCTCTGCCGTTTGGGGGCTACGTCAAGTTTGCAGGTGATGCGAATGCCGCGTCGGGCAAAGATGAAGACGCGATGGTCGAGGCCAGTGAAGATTCCGAGCGCCTGCGGGCAACCATGCACGGCGCGCCGCTTTGGGCACGCACGCTGACAGTTGCAGCGGGACCAGCATTCAATTTTGCCCTGTCAATCCTGGTTTTTGCAGCCGTTCTGCTGACCAGTGGTGTCACGCGTGATCCGCTGACCGTCGGCAGTCTTAACCCGCTGCCCGTTGAAACCCGCGGGCTGGAAGCCGGTGATGTAATCCTGGCAATCAATGGCGATGCGGTGCCGTCGCGCGAAGACATGGACGCCTACAGCAGTTTTATCGCAGACCTCGAACAGAGCCCGACGCTGCAGTACACCGTGTTGCGTGACGGGCAGGAACGCGACGTTTCCGGGACCTGGCTGTTGCCGCCACTTGTGTCCAGCGTCACGCCGCAGTCTGCAGCGCTCAGCGCGGGGATCGAGTCCGGTGACGTTATTTCCGGTATCGACGGCGCCCCGATCTACGCTTTTGACCAGCTCAAACAGGCCGTTGAAGGCGGCGACGGTGCACCGCTGGCCCTGACAGTATGGCGCACTGGCGAGATGCTGGATCTGACGCTGACACCCAAGCGGGTGGACGAGCCTCAGGCCGACGGAGGGTTCGCAACCTACTGGCGTATTGGCATCGCCGGTGGCCTGGCCTTTGAGCCGGCAACGCAGACACCTGGCGTGGGCGAGGCGCTGTCGAATGGCGTGCGCCAGACAATGCGCATCATCGAAGGATCGCTTTCGGGCCTCGGTCACATGATCACCGGTGCCATCAGTACCTGTAATCTCTCGGGCCCGATCGGCATTGCGCAGACCTCCGGTGCAATGGCCAGCCAGGGCGCGGAATCCTTTATATGGTTTATTGCCGTTCTCAGCACGGCGGTGGGGCTGCTCAATCTGTTCCCGGTGCCGGCGCTGGATGGAGGACACCTTGTTTTCTACGCTTACGAGGCTGTTGCAGGCAAACCGCCGAGCGACCGCGCGCTGCGCATTCTGATGACAGCAGGCCTTGCTATGGTGCTGACGCTGATGCTGTTCGCTCTTGGCAACGATATCTTCTGCCCCTGACAGGTGCGACGGGCCGAATTGCCCTGATTTCGCCATAAACCATCAAACTGGTGCCGCATTCCGGCGTTAAGCCTCTTCGCAGACAAAGGGAGTGGCACCATGCAAGCAATACAGAGCGGATACCGCGGCCTCAGCCTCCTGATGGACCTGAACTGGGACCGTTTTCTTTACGTTGGCACCATCGGTCTGGCGCTTGGCGCGGGCGCGTGGCTCGCTTCGGTTGCAGGCTGACCTCAGGGCAGGGCACCGCAGTTACCCAACGTTAAAATATTCATTCGGCGCGCATATAGTTGTTGCGCGTTTTTAGACCACATAGTTTTGACAACCTCTGGCTTTGCCGGTACTCAGTTAACAATAATGTACTGAGGATCGGGGCAGATCATGACACGGGGCTTTTCGCGGGCGGTTGCCGCCTTTTATGCGTTTGGAACATCAGTCAGACCGGCAGTGGGCGCGGCGCTTTTTTATGTCGTTTTATCAGCGTCCTGGATGGCTGCTCCGCAACCGGTACTTGCCCAGCAGATCACTCTGAATTCGATTGAGATCGAAGGCAACGCACGGGTCGGCGATGCCGCGATCCTGACCCGGGCAGGAATCGCCCGGGGTCAGACTGTGACCGCAGGTGAGCTGAACACGGCATTTCAGGCCCTTATCGATTCCGGATTGTTCGAGACTGTGAACTTTGAGCCGCGAGGCTCGTCACTGCTCATTACGGTGGTCGAATATCCGACGATCAACAGGATCAATTTTGAAGGCAACCGGCGTATCAGCGACGAACAGCTGTCAGCAGCCATCAATTCCAACGAACGCCGTGTTTTCAATCCGTCTCAGGTCGAACGCGATGCGGCCCTGATTGCTGACGCCTATGCGATCGAAGGTCGCCTGTCTGCCCGTGTAACGCCAAAAATCATCCGTCGCTCTGATAACCGGGTGGATCTGGTTTTTGAGGTCTTGGAAGGTGATGTGATCGAGATTGAGCGCCTTAGCTTTGTCGGCAACCGTGTTTACTCTGACCGTCGCCTGCGCCGTGTCCTGGCGACGAAACAGGCCGGTTTGTTCAGGTCATTTGTGCGCAGCGACACACTGATCGAGGATCGCATCGAATTCGACAAACAGGTGCTGCGCGATTTCTACCTGTCACGCGGATATGTGGATTTCCGGACTAATTCCGCCAATGCCGAACTTACTGAGGAGCGCGACGGTTACTTTCTGGTGTTCAATGTTCAGGAAGGTCAACAGTTCCGCATCGGCGAGATTTCGGTGACGAGTGAGCTTACGAATGTGGATTCCGATGAGTACCTCGGCATTGTCGGTATTGATTCAGGCGACGTGTACTCGCCAACATTGATCGAAAATGACATCGCCCGCATGGAGCGCCTGGCGCTGCGGCAGGGCGTGGATTTCCTGCGGGTTGAGCCGCGCGTTTCCCGCGACGAGCGCAATCTGGAACTGGACATTGAGTATGTCCTGAGCCGCGGTCAGCGGGTTTTTGTTGAGCGTATCGACATCGAAGGAAACACTACAACACTGGACCAGGTGATCCGCCGGCAGTTTGACAGCGTTGAAGGCGACCCCTTCAATCCGCGTGAAATCCGCGAAGCCGCAGAACGGATCCGCGCGCTGAACTTCTTTGAGGTTGCCGAAGTGAATGCGCGCGAGGGCTCCACACCGGATCAG
Source organism: Roseobacter sp. S87 (assembly GCF_055693285.1). The sequence goes on along the minus strand of NZ_JBVFTR010000004.1, from coordinate 1,383,526 downwards.
GTGATTGTTGATGTGGATGTCGAGGAAAGGCCCACAGGCTCGCTGACTTTCGGTGCCTCATTCTCGAACAATGACGGGATCGGTTTCGCGATCCGTTTCTCCGAGGAAAATTTTCTTGGACGCGGCCAGCGGTTCAGCGCGACTGTTTCGACCGCGGAAGACTCGGATGAATACGGTATAAGATTTGTGGAACCGGCTTTCCTCGGGCGTGATGTGGCCTTTGGCCTGGAACTGGACGTCGCGGAGACAGACAGCTCATTTACGACCTATGACACAGACCGCTTCCTGTTCCGTCCGTCTCTGACCTTCCCGATCGGTGAAAACTCGAGCCTTCAGCTGCGGTACACCTTTGAGGAATCGGAAATGCTCGCGCGCGAAACACCGGTGAACGGTGTGGTTATTGGAAATGAAATTGCCGCAGGTGAACTGGTCAGCAGCGCTCCTGGTTACGTTTTCACTTATGACACGCGCCGCGGCGGGATTGATACAAACTCCGGCTACCTTTTCGAATTTGGTCAGGATTTCTCCGGACTTGGCGGAGACAACAAATTCATCAAGACGACGGCTCGTGTGATCGGCGAAACGCGCGTGTTCAACGAAGAAATCACATTGCGTGCCTCGCTCGAAGGTGGCGCGCTGAGTTTTGGCAGTGGAACCAACCGGGCTGTGGACCGTTTCCTGCTGGACACGAACATTATCCGTGGCTTTGAACCCGGCGGTATCGGGCCGCGCGATCTGTCAGTCTCCGGTGAGGACCCTCTGGGCGGTAACCTTTACCTGGCAGCGCGTTTTGAGGCGGAGTTCCCGCTGGGCCTGCCGGAAGAGCTGGGTATTCAGGGCGGCGTATTCTATGACGTCGGCAATCTCTGGAACCTTTCGGACGTCAACACAGCCGGCGGTAACATCGTTGGCGAGGGTGGTTCCTTCCGCCATGTGGTTGGTTTCTCGATCCTCTGGGACACGCCGGTCGGACCGCTGCGGTTCAACTTCTCTGAAGCGATCAAAAAAGAAGAATTTGACCGCGATCAGACATTTGAACTGACACTCAGCACGTCCTTCTGAGCGGGTGTCTGCGGTGAGACGCAGCATCACTGGTGCAGTGATGGCAGCCCTTGTGCTGCTTGCCGGGGCGGTCACGGCGCAGGAGCGCAGCAGGCTGGATGTAAAGAGCCCGGTGCTCACCATCGATTCTGAGCGCATGTTCGAGGGCAGTGACTTTGGTCGGAACACGGCCGCAGAGTTTGAGGCGCTTGCGGCGCAACTGAGTTCTGAAAACCGGCGGATTGAAGAAGAACTCAGCCAGGAAGAGCGTGACATTACTGAACAGCGCGCAAGCCTGACGCCTCAGGAATTCCGTGAACTTGCGGATGCCTTCGACGCGAAGGTTCAGGAAATTCGCCGCGAGCAGGACATGAAAACGCGCCAGCTCAATACAGACCTTGAGGAACGCAGGCGCCAGTTCCTGAATGCCACTGCACCTGTTCTGGAGCAGTTGATGCGTGAAGCAGGTGCGGGCGTCATTATGGAACGCCGGTCAGTTTTCATCAGTTCGAACTCCATCGACATCACGGATATGGCCATATCACGTCTGAACGAGTTGTTGCCCGACGCCGGCAATGCACCGGAACAGTAGCGCCTGCCGGGTCAGTGTGCTTGCCCCGGATGGGTTGAGTTGCTAGGCATGTTCAAGCCCTTGAGGATAAAAGGACACTTACTATGACCAGCCCGAGCACCGAGGCGGACATTCAGCTTATCCAGCGTATTCTGCCACACCGGTATCCCTTTCTTCTGGTTGACCGCGTGGTCGATATCGACGGAACCCAGTCTGCTCTGGGTCTTAAGAATGTCACCATGAACGAACCGCATTTTCAGGGGCATTTCCCCGGCCTGCCCATCATGCCGGGCGTGACGATCATCGAAGCGATGGCCCAGACTGCGGCGGTCATGGTTGGTGTCACGCTTGAGATGGCGGACAAGGACATGAAGGTGTATTTCATGGCCATCGACAAAGCCAAGTTCCGCCGGAAGGTTGTGCCGGGGGACGTACTGGAAATGCGTGTGACCACCCTGCGTGGCAAACCCGGTGGCAAGGTCTGGCGTTTTGGCGGTGTTGCCAGTGTGGACGGCGAAATGGCGGCGGAATGCGAGTTCACTGCCATGATGGACCTCTGAGCGCATGGGCGGCATTCACCCCAGCGCTGTCGTTGAAGAGGGCGCAAAGATTGATCCGACCGCAACAGTGGGACCGTTCTGCACTGTAGGGCCTCAGGTCACGCTGGGGCCGGGCGTTGAACTGCGCAGCCATGTGGTGGTGACGGGACGCACCATTGTGGGAGAGGACACCGTTATCTTCCCCTTTGCGGTCATCGGAGAAATTCCCCAGGACCTTAAGTTCCGGGGCGAAGCGACTGAACTGGTGATCGGCAAACGTAACCGCATCCGCGAGCATGTCACAATGAACTGTGGCACTGAGGGCGGCGGTGGAGTGACCCGCGTTGGGGATGACGGGCTCTTTATGGCCGGATGCCATATCGCTCACGATGCGATTATCGGTGATCGCTGTATCATCGTAAATTCGGTTGCGATCGCGGGCCATTGTATCCTGGAGGATGACGTGATCGTCGGCGGCCTGTCCGGTGTGCATCAGTTCGTCCGCATCGGACGTGGCGCCATTATCGGAGCCGTGACGATGGTGACCAATGATGTGATCCCCTACGGCCTTGTGCAGGCCCCACGGGGTGAACTGGACGGCCTGAACCTCGTCGGGCTCAAGCGTCGCGGTGTGTCGCGTGCTGATATCACCGCGCTGCGCGCCGCTTTCCAGATGCTGGCTCAGGGCGAAGGGACGTTCCACGACCGCGCGCAGAGGCTGGGCGATGAAACCACAAGTGACTATGTGCGCGAAATCGTCGATTTTGTTCTGGCCGACAGTGGCCGTCACTTTCTGACCCCGCGCTGATGCTGGCGTTGATTGCAGGAAGCGGCGGTCTGCCGGCGGCTGTCGCCGCGGCACAGGACAAGGCACCTGTGGTGTGCGCCCTCGAAGGATTCACGCCTGAGGGCCTTGAAGTGGATCTTCCCTTCCGCCTCGAACGCCTCGGCACCCTGCTGGAGCAGTTGCAGGACAGAGGGGTAACACAGGTCTGTTTCTGTGGCGCTGTTCAGCGACCGGCTGTGGACCCTGCTGCCATTGATGCGGCCACAATGCCGCTGGTCCCTGTGCTCATGCAGGCGATTGCCTCGGGCGATGACGGGGCTCTGCGGGCCGTACTGGGCATCTTTGAAGAGCGCGGATTTACCGTGCGGGGCGCACATGAGCTGGCGCCGGGCATTCTCGCACCCGAGGGTGTTTTGTCTGCCACCTGGCCGGACGATGCGCTTTGCGAAGATGAAAAACGGGGCCGCGAGGTTCTGGCGGCGCTTGCGCCGCTCGATGTGGGCCAGGGCTGCGTTGCTGGCGCAGGGCAGATCTGGGCGGTTGAGACCGTCGGCGGCACCGACCATATGCTCGCAACGTTGCCACCGGCGGTCCGGAAAACACGGGCGCTGCTGATCAAGGCACCAAAAACGGGGCAAGACCTGCGCGTGGACATGCCCGCTGTCGGCCCGGATACGATTGACGCCGTTGTTGCCGCCGGACTGGCAGGGCTGGTGATCGTGGCGGGTCAGACGGTTATGCTGGCGCGCGACGAGACGATCCGGCGGGCGGATGAAGCGGGGCTGGTGCTCTGGTCCCGCGAGCCGAACTGATGCGGGTTTTTATTGTCGCGGGCGAGCCCTCTGGGGATCGTCTTGGCGCTGCTCTGATGGCCGGTCTGAAGGAGCTGCATCCGGACGTCACCTTTGACGGTATAGGCGGCGCCGGCATGCAGGCCGAGGGCCTCGTCTCGCAGTTCCCGATGAAGGAACTCAGCGTGATGGGAATTGCAGAGATTCTGCCAAAGTACCGTGCGCTCAAAGCACGTATCCGCGAAACCGCAGAACAGGTGATCGCTACCCGCCCGGATGTGATGATCACCATCGACAGTCCGGACTTTTCCCTGCGCGTGGCGAAACTGGTCAAAGAATCCTGTGATGTACGGACCGTTCACTATGTAGCACCAACGGTCTGGGCCTGGCGCCCGAAGCGGGCTGCAAAGATGGCGCGCTTCATTGACCATGTTCTGGCACTCTTTCCCTTTGAGCCGCCGCTGATGACGCGCGAAGGTATGGCCTGTGACTTTGTCGGCCATCCTGTCGTAGCAGAACCGCAGGCGACCGAAGCTGAGGCCGCAGCCTTTCGCGCAGACCAGGGCCTGGGAAATGCACCCGTTGCTCTGGTGCTGCCCGGATCGCGTGCAGGTGAGGTTGCCCGTCTGTCGGCGGTGTTTGGTGAGGCTCTGGGTCGGTTCAGCGCGTTGCATCCGGGGCTGCGCATCGTTGTGCCCGCGGCCTCTGCCGTGGCAGAACAGGTGACGGAAGCTGTCCGGAGCTGGCCGGTCGACGCAATTGTTCTGGACCCGCGCGGGCAGGATATTGAAAGCGCTGCGGCAGAAAAACGAGCCGCGTTCCGCGCGGCGGATATCGCGCTGGCGGCATCTGGGACTGTATCCCTTGAACTTGCCGCCGCCCGGACCCCGATGGTCATCGCATACCGCATGCACTGGCTGAGTTTTTATCTGATCCGTCGCATGGCGCTGGTGGATACAGTAACTCTGGTGAATCTTGTGTCCGACACGAGGGTGGTCCCGGACTTCCTCGGGCCAGACTGTACGGCGGAAAAGATTGCAGGCGGGCTTGATGCTGTGCTGCGTGATCCGCATGCGCAGGAAGAGGCCATGGAACTGACGATGCAGCGTCTGGGCGAAGGCGGTGAAGCACCGGGGCTGCGCGCTGCACGCGCCGTGTTGCAGGGTATGCAGGCGTGATCCGAAGGCCAGGCTGCGCCTGACACTATTCCCGGTGCCGGCGCTCAGGATCAGCCTTTGTGGATCCAGCCACCACCAAAGATACGGCTGCCCGACCGGTCATAGAACACACAGGCCTGACCCGGTGACACACCTTCTTCGGGTGTAATCAGTTCGACGGTTGCTTCGGTCGCGCTGATCGGTCGGATAACAGCATCCGTCGGTGGACGGGTTGAGCGGACTTTTACGGCGACGTGCCATTCGTCCTGTGCCGTGAACGCTTCATCTCCGAGCCAGTTGATTTCGCGGACCGGCACAGTGCGTGTCGACAGCATTGCTTTCGGACCCACGATGACCTGTTTTTTGTCTGCATCGAGGCGCACGACATAGAGAGGATCCGCCAGCCCGCCGATACCAAGGCCGCGCCGCTGGCCGATAGTATAGTGAATCACGCCTTCATGCGTGCCCAGCACACGCCCGTCGGCATGTACGATCTCGCCGGGGTCCGCAGCTTCGGGGCGCAGTTTCCGGATCACAGATGCATAGTCCCCATTGGGCACAAAGCAGATGTCCTGGCTGTCCGGTTTGCCTGCCACGCTCAGGTTGTATTTTTCGGCCAGAGCGCGGGTGTCATCCTTGGACGGCAGATGGCCCAGCGGAAAGCGCAGAAAACCGAGCTGGTCCGGAGTTGTGGAGAACAGAAAGTAACTCTGATCGCGTGACGCATCGGCCGCAGTGTGCAGTTCGGGCCCGGAGGCGCCCGTCATCCGCTGGATATAATGGCCGGTGGCCATGCAGTCAGCGTCCAGGTCTTTGGCCATTGCCAGCAGGTCTTTGAACTTTACGCGTTCGTTGCACCGGATGCAGGGCACCGGTGTCGCACCGGCCAGATAGCTGTCTGCGAACTCATCAATAACCGCATCTTTAAAAATGTTCTCATAATCGAGGACGTAATGCGGAAAACCCATCTTTTCGGCAACGCGACGAGCGTCGTGGATATCGATCCCCGCACAGCACGCGCCTTTTTTCGCGAGAGCGGCGCCGTGATCGTAAAGCTGCAGGGTCACACCAACAACGTCATAACCTTCTTCTGACAGCATGGCTGCAACAACAGAACTGTCCACGCCGCCGGACATTGCAACGACGACGCGTGTTTCCGCCGGCGATTTGGCAAAACCAAGCGAATTCAGGGGCTGTTTCTGATCAAGCGGCATGATGCTCTCCGGGACTTATGAGCGAATATAGGAAAATCCTAATTACTCTCAAGAGGGGGCTTCATGGGTCTTTAAGGCCCGGTCGTCAAGGTGCCGCCGAGTAGTAAGAACGAGTAAGTGGTATGTACCTGAAGAAAGTAGATGGACCGAGATCCGTTACGCTGGCTGACGGAAGCGTCATGACGCAGGCCGATCTGCCGCCTGCCAACACCCGCCGCTGGGTCGCGTCGCGCAAGGCCGCCGTCGTGCGCGGGGTTGCTTATGGCCTCATTTCGCAAAGTGACGCGCTCAAGCGATATGCGATCAGTGAAGATGAATTCCACGAATGGGTCCGGGCAGTCTCTGAACATGGTGAGGACGCACTCAAAGCAACAAGTGTACAAAAATATAGACAACCTTAAGTTGTTCACCTATGTTTTTAGCAGACGGTAACGTGTGGTTAACCTTTTTTCGTCAGGGTTAACGGCAGGAACCTACGACCATCCGATGCGGAGAACATGATGCGCGTACTGCTTGTTGAAGACGACCCCACGACCTCGAAAAGCATCGAACTGATGCTGACCCACGCCAATCTGAACGTTTATGCAACAGATCTTGGAGAAGAAGGGATCGATCTGGCCAAGCTGTATGACTACGATCTGATTCTTCTGGACCTCGATCTGCCGGATATGAATGGTCATGAAGTGCTGCGCCAGCTGCGTCTGTCCCGCATCGAAACGCCTATTCTGATCCTCTCCGGCGCAGATGATACAGAAAACAAAATCAAAGGCTTCGGCTTTGGCGCAGACGACTACCTGACCAAACCTTTCCACCGGGAAGAGCTGGTGGCGCGCATCCATGCAATCATCCGCCGCTCTAAAGGACATTCGCAGTCGGTGATCGACACCGGGCGTATTTCCGTGAATCTGGACGCGAAAACAGTCAGCGTGGAAAACAAGACCGTGCATCTGACCGGCAAAGAATATCAGATGCTCGAACTGCTTTCCCTGCGCAAAGGCACGACCCTGACCAAAGAGATGTTCCTCAATCATCTCTACGGCGGGATGGATGAACCGGAACTGAAAATCATTGACGTTTTCATCTGTAAACTGCGCAAAAAGCTTTCTCAGGCCACCGGCGGTGACAATTATATCGAAACGGTCTGGGGCCGTGGGTACGTTCTGCGCGACCCGGATCCGAATGTCGCCGATGACCCGCAGCCTCTAGCTGTTGGCGCCTGATCAGTTCCTAATAATGCAAAACCCGCCGCACAATCCGGCGGGTTTTTTGTTCCGGTCGGCTGAACGAGAATAAACTGGACCATATCAGGCACCGGCCTTATCACGTCAGAGAGTTTGACTGATAAAGGCCCTGTCCCGTGTCCGACCCGGAAATCAGCCGTTTAACCGAAAAAGAAGCCCGTGCAGAACTTAAGAGACTTGCCGCACTTCTTCAGACCGCGAACAATGCCTACTACGTGGAAGATGCACCGCAACTGTCTGATGCGGAATACGACCGGCTCAAACAGCGAAATGCCGGTATCGAGCAAAGGTTTCCGCACCTGAAACGCGGGGACAGCCCGTCCGAACTGGTCGGCGCTGAACCCTCGGAAGCATTCTCAAAAATAACGCATGCTGTCCCGATGCTGTCGCTGGGGAATGCTTTTACGGACGAAGATGTCACTGACTTTCTGCAACGTAACCGAAAATACCTTGGGCTTGCGGCGGATGTCCCGATGCCTGTGTCTGCGGAGCCGAAAATTGATGGGTTGTCGCTTTCTTTGCGTTACAGAGACGGTGTTCTGGAGCAGGCGGCGACCCGCGGTGATGGTGCCGTGGGTGAAAACGTAACCGCAAATGCCCGGACAATTGGCGATATCCCTCAGAAAATTACAGGGGCACCCTCCATCCTGGAGGTGCGTGGCGAAGTCTATATGTCACACGCCGATTTCGCCGACCTGAACGAACGTCAGACAGCGTCCGGTGGAAAGGTGTTTGCCAACCCGAGGAACGCGGCAGCCGGATCGCTCAGGCAGCTGGATGCCGCGGTCACACGGAGCAGGCCGCTGAGGTTTTTGCCTATGCCTGGGGCGAAGTGTCTGACCCGCTGGCGGCAACGCAGACCGGTGCAATAGCGCGTCTGCAAGCGCTGGGATTTCAGGTAAACCCTCTGACACAGCTTTGCGAAACTGCGGAAGAGTTGATTGACCACTACAGAAGCATCGAGGCACAACGCGCCACACTCGGATATGACATTGATGGCGTCGTTTATAAGGTGAATGACCTGTCGCTCCAGGAAAGGCTTGGGTTCCGTTCGACGACGCCCAGATGGGCGGTCGCCCATAAGTTTCCGGCGGAACTGGCCTGGACACGGCTGGAAGCCATCGACATCCAGGTCGGACGTACAGGCGCTTTGTCACCTGTTGCGCGGCTGGCGCCCGTGACGGTCGGTGGCGTCGTTGTTTCGAACGCAACGCTTCACAACGAAGATTACATCGCGGGCCGGGACAACAAAGGACAGCCCATCCGTGACGGCAAAGACATCCGTCCCGGCGACTGGGTGCAGGTGTACCGTGCCGGCGACGTGATCCCGAAAATTGCCGATGTGGATCTGTCAAAGCGCCCGGCCGATGCGAAGCCCTTCGTCTTTCCTGTCAGGTGCCCGGAATGTGACAGCGACGCTGTGCGCGACGAGGGAGATGCCGTCCGGCGCTGCACCGGCGGGTTGATCTGCCCTGCACAGGCCGTTGAAAAGCTCAAACATTTTGTGTCTCGCGCGGCCTTTGACATTGAGGGGCTTGGCGCAAAACAGGTCGAGCAGTTTTATCGCGACGGGTGGATCAGGGAACCTGCGGACATTTTCCATCTGCGGGAAAGATACGGAACAGGGTTGCAGCAATTGCGAAACCGCGAGGGTTGGGGTGAAAAATCTGCTGCCAATCTCTTCGATGCTATTGATGAAAAACGCTCGATCCCGCTGTCCCGGCTGGTCTTCTCACTGGGCATCCGGCACGTGGGAGAAGCTGCATCTGCTCTTGTTGCCCAGCATTTCGGCAACTGGGACGCGTTGCTGGAAGGCACAACCAAGGCAGTGGACCTTACAGGGTCGGCTTGGGACGAGCTGAACTCAGTTGATGGAATTGGTGCAGTGATGGCCGGATCACTGGTGACTGCGTTCAATCAGCCCTCTGAACGGGCATCAATCGAACGGCTCGCCGAACAGTTGACCGTTTTACCTGCGGAGCGCCCGGCAACTTCTGACAGCCCCGTGGCCGGTAAAACGGTGGTCTTCACCGGAACACTGGAAACCCTGACGCGGGCCGAAGCCAAAGCGCGCGCCGAAAAGCTGGGTGCCAAAGTTTCCGGTTCCGTTTCCGCAAAGACTGACATTCTGGTGGCGGGACCCGGGGCGGGGTCCAAGGCTAAGAAAGCTGCTGATCTTGGCGTGACCATCATGGACGAAGAAGCGTGGCTTGAACTGATCGGAGCTGCATGAGCGGACGTCCCGAAATTCTGTTTCCGCTTTTTGCGGGCACCGAAACGCTGGCCGGCATCGGGCCCCGCACAGCCGCGCACCTGCAGACGATCGGCGTGTCGACGCCACGGGATCTTCTGATGACGCTGCCTTATTCCGGCATCGACAGACGCCCTCGTGACACTGTTTCCGGTGCTGTTCTGCCGGGTGTTCTGACAGTTCGCGTCCGTGTTGGTACCCACCTGCCGGCGCGCACGAAAGGCGGTGCCTACCGCATCAACGTGGCTGATGCAGAAACCGGGTTTCAGCTCGTGTTCTTTCATGCCCGCCCGGATTACCTGTTGAAGGTTCTGCCTGAAGGTTCAGAGCGCCTCGTGTCCGGAAAGACCGAAGTGTTCGACGGAATGCCGCAGATGGTGCATCCGGATTTCATCGTTGCGCCCGATGCAGCATCCGAAATGCCGTTGTATGAACCTGTCTATCCGCTGACGTCAGGCGTCACACAAAAAGTGATGTACCGTGCGACGCGCGATGCATTGGGGCGTTTTCCAACAGCGGGCGAGTGGATAGATCCCTCGCAGATGGATACCAGCGGATGGCCCGACTTTGGCGACGCTCTGATGCGGGCCCATACGCCGCAGTCTGATGTTGACCTTCAGCTGACCGCACCTGCGCGAGAGCGACTGGCCTATGATGAAATGTTCGCTCATCAGATCACACTCGCACTGGCGCGCGCACGGGACCGGCGGCGTCCGGGCCGGATCACCGATGGAAACGGAGAACGCCAGACGCGGGTTTTGAAGTCGCTTCCGTATGAACCAACCGCAGCGCAGTCGCGTGCCGTGGCGGAAATCAATGCGGATCTTGCGGCGCCGCAAAGGATGAACCGCCTGCTGCAGGGCGACGTGGGGGCCGGGAAGACGATCGTCGCCTTTCTCGCATTGCTCCGGGCCGTCGAGGCAGGCGGGCAGGGCGTGATGATGGCGCCCACAGAAATCCTGGCGCGCCAGCACCTGGAAAGCCTTGTCGAAATGGCTGAAACGGCCGGGGTTGCAATCGACATTCTGACCGGTCGCGACAAAGGCGCGGAACGCCGACGCAAGCTTGAGGCGCTGGCCAGCGGCGCTATCCAGATCCTGCTGGGGACTCATGCGGTTTTTCAGACCGACGTGATTTTCAACAATCTCAGAGTGGCTGTGATTGATGAGCAGCACCGGTTTGGCGTGCGCCAGAGGCTCGAACTGGGCAAAAAAGGCGATGCTGTTGATGTTCTGGTGATGACGGCCACGCCGATCCCGCGCTCTCTGGCGCTGGCGCAATATGGGGACATGGACGTTTCTGTGCTGGATGAAAAACCGCCCGGGCGCAAACCGGTACGGACGGTAATGATCAGCGATACAAGGCTGGACGAGGTGACCGAAAGGCTGCGCCAGGCAATTGCCGACGGGCGTCAGTGTTACTGGGTTTGCCCGCTCGTTGAAGAAAGCGAAGCGGTCGATCTTACTGCCGCCGAGGCCCGTTACCGCATGTTGCGTGCGGCACTTGGCGAAGGAAATGTCGGTCTTGTTCATGGCCAGATGCCGGCGCAGGACAAAGACGCGGCCATGCGGCTGTTTCAGTCCGGCGACACGCGGGTACTCGTTGCCACCACGGTCATCGAAGTTGGTGTGAATGTGCCCGCGGCCAGCATTATGGTGATTGAGCGGGCAGAGATCTTCGGGCTCGCTCAGCTGCATCAGCTGCGGGGCAGGGTCGGGCGTGGTACAGCTGAATCGACCTGTCTGCTCATGTATCATCCACCCTTGTCCGACAGTGCTCAGCGGCGGCTGGAAGTGCTTAGGGAAACCGAAGATGGCTTTGTTATTGCGGAAACGGACCTGCAGATGCGTGGTGCGGGCGATGTGATCGGCACAGCTCAGTCCGGCGTGCCGAAATTTCGCATTGCCGATCCGGAACGTCAGGCTGGTCTCATGGCAACAGCGCAGTCAGATGCCCGGCGTCTGTTGCATGATGATCCCACTCTCACATCACCGCGGGGGCAGGCGGCACGGGTGTTGCTCTGGCTCATGAGTAAGGAGGAGGCGATCCGGCTTATCACAGTCGGGTAGCTTTTTGTTCACAAAAGTTCTTATTTAGTTCTTTACAGAGGGTTAAAATTATGAGAACAAATAGGCAACAAAGGAGGTGAGCGATGGCAACATTCAACTTTATCCGCTCGGTTGCAACACGGTCGCAGAGCACACTTGCTAAGGATGCCGCAGGTGCCGCTGCATTGGTTGTTATGCTGCTTGTCGGGCTCCATCTCCCTGGTTTTTTCTGAATTCTGCCTGCGATTTCATGCCGGCCGGGGCACCTGCGCTGTCCCCAATTGTGCGGGGGATTTTTACTGCCTTGTTCCTGATCCCCTTGCTCCCGCCGGATCCCACATGAAAGACGCTTTTACTGTGCCGCCGTCCTGCCGGACGTGCGGCACTTTTTTCAGAAGGTATAGGCGAGGCGCAGACCGCCCCAATGTCGTCCTTTGACGGTGATGGGCGCAGACAGGTCCTTCATCATGCAGAATTCGCCGCCACCCATGTCCCGGCGATACACCTGCAACAAAAAGGGCTCGCGGTTCCGGCCTGCCTTGAGGCCCACACGGTCATCAAAAATACGACGGTTCCGGGAGTTGGCAGTGTTCCATACAGGATCGTTACCGGGTGTCTGCGAAAACTTGGTATTGTGCGTCGGCAGATAGCCGTTTTCATCCACTGCAGCGCAGAAGACGATCTTTTTGTCGAATGCGAGTGCGGGTTCCTGGATGGGCGGCAACAGCTCATCCAGCAGATCAACGGCCTTGGTGCTGAACTGTTCGGGATTCGTGCCCGCTATCGTCCGGTAGTTGCGGTCAAAGAGCTGTTCCATCGTGGTGCGGCCGGAATCTATGGCTTCCTCCAGCGTATCGCTGATCCGTCGGGACAGGCTCTGGACCTGTGCAATGAACGCGCCGTCAGCGGATGACTTGTTCAGCATCGCAGTCGACTGGACAATGGTTTCTGAGGTGTCGATGAGGCGCAGAATACGCTCATGTGTCCGCTCGATACCGGATGTGGTGCTTTCCACGGCGTCGCCGATCCCGGAAAGAGCCGGGCGGAATTCCGTCATGGCGTTTTCGACACGCCCTGTCTGGCCGGCGATCCGCTGAGCCTGTTTGTCTGCGGCTGTGATGGACTTTTCAATGCGGGACAGGGCGGAATCCGTGCCATCCGCGTTTTCGAGAACATGAGCTGCCTTTTCGGCGATGTCGCCTGCCTCGCCACGCAGATCACCGATCCAGCCCGTCAGCGATTCGATATTTGAAGAAATCTGTACTGCAGCATCACGCGTCTGCTGTGAGAGTGCATTGATGGCCTCAGCAACCACGGCAAAACCACGGCCCGCATCCCCTGCGCGCGCGGCCTCGATCTTGGCATTGATCGCAAGCGTGTTCACCTGGGTGGCAATGCTGGCAATCTGCTGGTTGTTGGTGCGTACGGCCGTGATCGTATCGCTCACGGATTCTGTCCGGTCGGCGAGCGCGTGCACCCATTCGGCAACGCTCCGGGTCTTTTCGCTGGTGGCGCGCACAAGGCCGGCGGATGTCTGCACTTCACGGGCGGTTTCGCTGGTGCGCTCAGCCATTGTGTCGACCGCTTCCTGCACGTCAGAGTTCGCCTGGGTCATGTCTGCTGCCCGGTCGTTCAGCACCCTCAGGCAACTGCGCTGCGACTTTGCGTGCTCTTCCACAAGGTCCAGAAAGCCGGCGATGTCGACGATCTCATACCCGATGGCTGCAGCAGCCTCGGACAACCTCCGGCTCTGTTCGGGCGTTGTAATCTGCTGATGTACGGTCATGGCTCCCCGCGAATTGCCTGGGATTCGTGATGACACAATTTTACTTAAAAATGGCTAATGCCGGATCAGGCGCAGTCAGACTGCAGTGCCTGGGCCATTGCCTCGGCAGTTGCCTCAATGCTCAGCAGAATGGATGCATGCCTGTTTTTATAGTCTTTGGCCGGTTCCAGGACGCGAAACCCGTCAAAAGGAGCAGACGGTACGGGGCCGTTCTCCTTCAGCATCATGCGCAGTTCGTCGCGCGCCTGTTCGATTTCCGGAAGGCTCCTGCCTACCACAGCACTGCCTGTCACAGCGGCTGCTGCCTGCCCCAGGGCGCAGGCTTTGACGTCCTGCCCAAAAGCACTGATCCGGCCATCGGTCACCGACAGATCCACCGTCACGGATGAGCCACACAGCGGAGACCGCCGCCGTACCGTAGCCATCGGGGCGTCCAGACGCTCAAGATGCGGGATATCTGAGGCCAGGGCGAGGATCTGGCCGGAATAAAGTTTAATCAGATCAGTATCTGTGGACATCGGACGCCTTTGAGGTTTTCCTTGCTCTTCGCTCTTTATACATAGGGGGCGCCAGGCGGATGCAAAAGGACTTTCTGATGCGCGAAGAAGTGCGGGATGATGTGCCGTTCGATGCGGCAACGCTCAAATATGATGACGCCGGGCTGATCCCGGCAATTGCGCAGGACGAAGCGACGGGCGAGGTTCTGATGATGGCCTGGATGAATGCGGAAAGCATCGCGCGCAGTTTTGAAACCGGGCGTGTCACCTACTGGAGCCGGTCGCGCCAGTCCTTCTGGGCCAAGGGGGAGACCAGCGGAAACATTCAGGAACTGGTCGGGTTCCGCGTGGACTGCGACCGCGACTGCCTGTTGTTACAGGTGCGCCAGACCGGCCCGGCCTGTCACACCGGCCGCCGCAGCTGTTTTTACACAGATGTGCAGGACGGGATGGAAGTGATCACGAGCGAACCGGAAGACGGCCACTCATAGCCCCACCATTCTGCGGATGTCCTCCGCTGACGCGCCTTCGCTGCGAAAGAGTGCGATGGATCTGGCGTCATCGCGTTTGGCGAGCCGTTTTCCATCGGAATCACGGATCAGCCGGTGGTGATGATAGACGGGCGTCGGCAGGCCCAGCAGGTGCTGAAGCACGACATGGATGATGGTTGCGTCGAAGAGGTCTTCGCCGCGAACAACATGGGTGACCTTCTGGTCTGCATCGTCCAGCACGACGGACAGGTGGTAAGACGTTTCCATGTCACGGCGGCACAGCACGATATCGCCGATGCGGGACGGCAGTTCCCGGGGCTCAAAACGAATGTGCTCTGCCGCACCACTGCGGCCCGTTTCGGTGAATGACATTCGGGGCGGCAAAAGTGCGATCGCAGCCTTCAGGTCCAGGCGCAGTGCCGTTTTGTCGGGCAGGGGCGCGCCGGGGTCCCGCGGCAGCGCATGACAGGTTCCGGGATAGATCAGCCCGTCCGGCCCGGTCAGTGGGGCGCCCTCCTGCGGTGCCGACACAGCCTGCTGGATATCGCGCCTGTTGCAAAAGCAGGGATACAGCAGACCGCGCGCCCAGAGACCGGCCAGCGCATCGCGGTAAATACCCATCCGCTGTGACTGCCGCATCACCGGTGTTTCCCAAGAGATCCCGAGACAGGTCAGGTCGTCATAAATCCGGTCTTCCCATTCCATACGGGCGCGGCTCTGGTCAATGTCTTCGATCCGCAACAGAAAACGCCCCGCATTCCGCACGGCCATATCCTGCGCCACCAGCGCGGAATACGCGTGGCCAAGATGAAGGGGGCCGGTCGGTGATGGTGCAAAGCGTGTGGTGAAAGTCACACTTTTTCAACAACATACACGTTGGACTTAAGGTCAATACCGGGCAGGTGCGGCCCATGTTCCCGGAACAGCAGCGTGGCTGCTCCGCAATCCACCCATTCACATAACGCTGCCTCATACGCCGGGTCTTCGAGCGCGTGATCGTTATAGGAAAAGACCAGCTTTCCACCCGGGGCCAGCGCATTCATCAGCACGTGAAACATGCTTACCGGCGCGGCACCCGCTCCGATCACACCGATGGCCGCAATGGCGGAATAGGCTCCGGGCGCGAATGCCAAGGTGCCGTCCGCATCGATGCGGTTCAGGCTGCGATAAATGCCCTTCTGCGTGGCCTGGTCGATCATTTCCTGCGACAGATCAAGGCCATCAATGGTCTGAAACCCGGCGGCAGTCAGTGCATCGCCGGAGAGACCGGTGCCACAGCCGAAATCCAGAACGGGTGCCGTGAAATCGTCGGTAAGAGAGGCGAGAGCCGCAGCACAGCGGCCCGGGGTCGCATAGCCCTGACCTGTGACTTCACTGTCATAGCTGCCCGACCAGTCATCATAGAGCTTGCGTGTCGATGCCGCATCGCGTGCGTCATAGACTTTGTCCAAAAAGGTATCTGTCATACCGGCGGATTATAACGGGGCCGCCCCGCGAGTGTCCAGACAGGGCCCCGCGTCAGGCAGGGGTCAGCTCGCCCTGCAACCAGCCTTTCCAGTCCGTTTTCGCACGGTCCGTATAGGCTTTGTACCGGTCTTTGCGGCCACGGCGTCCGCCCCGCAAGCCCTCAACTGGCGGGAAAAGCCCGAAGTTGACATTCATCGGCTGGAAGGTCTTCGCCTCTGCACCACCGGAGATATGCGTGATCAGAGCGCCTGTTGCCGTGGTTGCAGGCGGCGTGTCAAGGCTGTGTCCCTGCAGTTCCGCCGCCGCCAGACGCCCGGCCAGCAGCCCCATCGCCGCGGATTCGACATATCCCTCAACGCCCGTGATCTGCCCGGCAAATCGGACGTTGGGGCGGCTGCGCAGACGCATCTGGCCATCCAGCAGCGTCGGCGAATTCAGGAAAGTATTTCTATGAATGCCGCCAAGACGGGCGAAGCTGGCGTTTTCGAGTCCTGGAATTGTTTTGAAAACATCAGTTTGCGCGCCGTACTTCATCTTCGTCTGAAAGCCCACGATATTGTAAAGCGTGCCGAGTTTGTTATCACGGCGCAGCTGTACGACAGCCCAGGGCTTGTCATCCGGCGCATGCGGGTTGGTCAGGCCCACAGGTTTCATGGGGCCGAACCTCAGCGTTTCGCGCCCGCGCTCGGCCATTACCTCAATCGGCAGGCAGCCGTCGAAGTATCCGGCGGTTTCGCCTTCGTGAAATTCAGTCTTATCCGCAGCCAGCAGCGCGTCGATAAACGCCTCGTATTGTTCACGGCTCATCGGACAGTTGAGATATGCGGTGCGCTCTTCTTCGGTGTCGCCCTTGTCATAGCGGGACTGCATCCAGGCCCGGCTCATATCGATGCTGTCAAAGTAGACAATCGGCGCAATGGCATCAAAAAAGGCCAGCGCTTCGGCGCCTGTTTCCGCAGCGATGGCGTCGCCAAGCGCGGAGGACGTAAGCGGGCCTGTCGCAATAATCCATGACCCGTCGTCGGGCAGTGATGTGATCTCACCGTATTCGATGCGGATGTTCGGGTGCGCGCTGAGCGCATCCGTCACGGACTGGGCAAAAGGATCACGGTCGACCGCAAGTGCGCCACCCGCCGGCAGGCGGTGCCTGTCCGCCGTGCCGATAATCAGACCACCGGCTTCGCGCATTTCCCAGTGCAACAGGCCAACGGCGTTCTGTTCGTGATCGTCAGACCGGAATGAATTGGAACAGACCATCTCACCCAAAAGCCCGGTCTGATGCGCGAATGTGCCAACAGCCGGGCGCATTTCGTGCAGAACCACGCTGACGCCAAGGTTTGCGGCCTGCCAGGCGGCCTCGGACCCGGCCATACCGCCGCCGATGATGTGGAGTTCCTCTGTCATGCCCGCCATGTAGGGCAGGCCGGACGTTTGCGCAACACGGGCTTTGTGCGTGACGTCGGATGTGCAGGAGAAAAGCCGGTTTTTGGGGTCGCCGCGGCGGGCATGTCGGTCAGTGAGAGGCTGACCCGGAGGGACCTTCCGCAGAACGGCGACCCAAAATCGGCAGAAGGCGTCATCACCTTCGCCTCATAAGTGTCACATTCGTGCCCGATTTATAAGAGGCCAAACCGGAAACGGACCTGCGCGGATCCGGAAACAATGACGCAGGGTCACAGGTTCTGTCGCTTGCCGCAGCGTCAAAACCCTGCAAATTTCCCGCAAAGCAAGAAGGAACGGGGCATGGCACTCAAACTCAACGCCGACGAAATGATGGCCTTTATTGACGAGGTTTTTCCGCAGGTCCGGGGCGAATTTGCCATAGATCATCTGGATGGGGATCGTCTGGTTGCGCGTTTGCTGGTCGGAGAACGGCATCTGCGCCCGGGCAATACGGTGTCCGGCCCGGCCATGTTCGGGCTGGCGGATGTGGCGGCCTATATGGTGACGATGGCCCATGTCGGACGCGAGGCCCTTGCCGTTACAACGAACTGTTCGATTGATTTCATGCGAAAACCGGCGGCGGGTGCAGATCTTCTGGCCGAGGCACGTCTGCTCAAGCTTGGCCAGTCGCTGTCGGTCACCGACGTGCTGATCTATTCCGAAGGGAGCGACAAGCCGGTCGCGCGGGCGTCACTGACGTATTCGCTGCCAAAATCCGTGCGGGGGCAGGGCGCAGTTTAGCATTGTTTACCAGGCACTGCGTTGCCGGAACACGGAAACAAAAAGGCGGCCAGGACGAACCCGGCCGCAGGAAGAGGTCTGGTGTGCATACCGGGGAGGCTATGCGCGCCAGAACACCTTGGAAGCCTCAGTATCAGCCTCATGGGGTGTCAGCCCCACGTCGGCGAGCTGCCAGTAGGAAAGCTGTCTGAGCGCTTTCCTCGTGCGTCGCCGCGTGGCCCATTTCGACAGGCAGACGGCGAACTCGACCGCGATCAGCGACACAACCGGCACGGCGCGCGTGCGGTTCAGGTAGTCGAGGGTGCGGGGCGACAGCGTCATATCCTGTGTCATGGGTATCTCCTTCAATTGTATTGACACAATATAGCAAACTTGCTACGATGTATTGATACGAAAATTGGTACATGGAATCGAGAGAAACATTGTAATGGGTACAATTTGGCAGCCGGAACTCAGCAATCATGACGGGCCCAAGTACAAAGCCGTGGTCTTACTGATCCGCGAAGGTATCGAAGAAGGCCTGCTGAAACCCGGTGACAAGCTGCCCCCCGTGCGTGACCTTGCCTGGACACTGAAGATTACGCCGGGCACGGTCGCGCGAGCCTATACGATCCTGACAGAGAGCGGCACTCTGATTGCTGAGGTCGGGCGGGGTACGTTCGTTGCATCCCACAAGCCGATGGCTGTTCCGGAAGAACCCATTGAAGTGGATGTGATTTCGCACCGTGCTGAAGAAGACGGTGATGTCTACAAAGTCAGCATGTTTTCACCGCACCTGCCTGCGGTCGGCCAGGATAAGCTGATACGGAAACTGCTGGGGCAGATCGCTCAGGAGCCGCCGTCGGGCATCATGCATTACCCAAGCCGTTCGGGCGCCCAACCGGCCCGCGAAGCAGTTGTGCGCTGGCTTGCGGGTACACCGCTTGGCGCATTTGGTGAAAAGGACATTGTATTGTCACACGGTGGGCAGAATGGCCTTTCGCTTATTTTCCAGACCATTCTGCAGGGGCGGAAACCTACCGTTCTGATCGAAGAACTGTCTTATCCCGGCTTCCGGCGCGCGGCGGAGCTGTTGCGGGCAGATGTGGTGCCGGTCGCGATGGACGCTGAAGGTGTGATCCCCGAGGCGCTGGAAGAGGCTGCGCGTGCGCATGACGCCCAGATCTTCTGTACCTCGCCCGAAGTGCATAACCCGACAGGGGTCTTCACGCCACTGGCCCGCCGGGATGCGCTTGCCGCTGTGGCGCGCCGCAATGACCTGCAGATTGTTGAAGACGATTGTTACCGGATGCGTGTCGACCGGGCGCCGACCTACCGGATGCTGGCACCGGAACGTGGCTGGTATGTCTCGTCGCTTGCGAAAACACTCACCCCGGCGCTGCGGATTGGTTTCGCAATTGCGCCTGCCGGGCGGACACCGGAGCTGCGCCGGGTCGCCGAGTACAATTGTTTTGGGCTGGCCACGCCGCTCATTGATCTCTGCGCCGCATTGCTGAACCACCCAAAGATCGACGCGCTGGCCGAGGAAACGCGCGGCGCCTTCAACCTCTATGTACAGAGTGCCGTCAATATCCTCGGTGGATACGACGTTGTCTGGCGTCCGGACGTGCCGTTTCTTTGGCTGCGCCTGCCTCTGGGCTGGCGCGCGAGTGCGTTTTGTCAGGCCGCCGAACAGCAGGGCGTGCAGATCCGTACCGCCGAAGAATTCGTCTGCCGTGATGCGCGGGCACCCCATGCGGTCCGTCTGGCGGTGAACGCGGGCGTGTCACTGGATAGCTTTGAAGCCGCTGTGTTGCGTCTGCGCCAGTTGCTGGACAGCCCGCCGGAACAACTGAGCGTTTGATGGCTGCGGTTTGGCGCATTCGGGAAGACCACACAGCAGGAATGCCGATGCAGGGCAAGTCGGTTACAGGACTGTCTTCAGGAGTCTTTTGGGGTTGGTGGAGCAGGATTACAGCACGAAAACGGTGACGCGGCATGCGCAACCAGAGAGATTAAGCGGTTGTGTAGTAGCTATCCGCGAAAATTAGTGGGGTAAAATGATACCTATATTTTATACCACTGTTTTTGAACGATTATTTGCCGGCAATAGCGCTTGACGCAGAAACAGCCTCGTTTATAACGCCCCAATCGAATTGAGGCCGTAGCGCACTTGTTGCGGCCTGTCACCTCAAACGGGGAACCGTCCATGAAAACTTTCTCTGCAACACCCGCAGACATCGACAAGAAATGGATCCTGATCGACGCCGAGGGCGTAGTTCTGGGCCGTCTTGCTTCGATCGTCGCACAGCGTCTGCGCGGCAAGCACAAGCCGTCGTTCACACCGCACATGGATATGGGCGACAACGTGATCGTCATCAACGCGGATAAAATCCAGCTGACCGGCAACAAACGCCAGGAAAACCATTACTGGCACACCGGACATCCCGGTGGCATCAAATCCCGCACCAAGGAGCAGATCCTTGAGGGCGCGCACCCTGAGCGTGTTGTCACACTGGCCGTCAAGCGCATGCTGCCCGGCAACCGTCTGAGCCGCCAGCAGATGACAAACCTGCGCGTCTACGCAGGTGCGGAACACCCCCATGAGGCACAAAGCCCCGAAGTTCTGGACGTTAAGGCCATGAACAAGAAAAACACCCGGAGCGCATAACGATGGCTGAAGAAATCAACACACTCGAAGAGCTGGGCCAGGTGGCCGGCGTTGAGGCCGCAGCGCCCGAGGCCGAAGTCATCACCCGCGAGCCTGTCCGTGACGAACTGGGCCGGTCCTATGCAACCGGCAAGCGGAAAGACGCGATTGCCCGTGTCTGGATCAAGCCGGGTTCCGGCAAGGTCACCGTCAACGGAAAGCCGCAGAACGAATATTTTGCGCGCCCCGTGCTGCAGATGATCCTGGCACAGCCGTTCACTGTGTCCGGCACAGAAGGCCAGTTTGACGTGGTCGCCACCGTCAAAGGCGGCGGACTGTCCGGCCAGGCCGGTGCGGTCAAGCACGGTATCTCAAAAGCGCTGCAGCTTTACGATCCGTCGCTGCGCGGTGCGCTGAAAGCGGCAGGCTTCCTGACCCGTGACAGCCGCGTGGTCGAGCGTAAGAAATACGGTAAGGCCAAAGCGCGGAAGAGCTTCCAGTTCTCCAAGCGTTAATCCAACCCGGATATTGTTGCTCAAAGGCCGCTTTTTTAAGCGGCCTTTTTGCTGTTCACAGGCATGTTTACGCAGCGTTCTTGCGCGCGTCGGGGCTTCGCCGTACAACAGAGACGGGAACCGGGTACGAGGCTATGTCCAGCACTTTCCAGAAATATGGTGGTTTCGGCACTGTCAGCCGGGTCGTTCTGTCGTTCTATGAGATGGTACTGGACAGCGATATTGTCGGGCATCACTTTGATGATGTCGACATGGCGCGTCTGATGGATCATCAGACAAAATTCGTCTCCGCGCTCATGGGTGGGCCGTCTGCGATGACAGACGACCGTCTGGCGCATGTCCACCACGCACTGGATATCTCCGCACAGGAATTCGACGAGGTTGTGCGTCTGCTGGGCGAAGCGATGCGCGAGCATGGTATGGCGGATGCGGACATCCGCGATGTGGCGCGTGAATTTGAGGCCCGGCGCGGATGCATTCTGCGTCCCGGTGTCCGATGACCGCCAATACACTCACGACCATAAATGAACAGCTGCTGAAATCGATCGGGGTCGGCATCGCCATTCTGCGCTGGTCCGACCTGTCGGTGTTTTACCACAATGCAGCTTTCGCGGACTGGTTTGGCGATCCGAAGGAAGAGGGGGCTCTGTCAGAGGCCATAGAGGCCATCCGGGAGGCCGCGGCGACGGCACTGCGTGAAACCGGACGCTATACGGGCGAGGTACAGGTGAAACCGCGCCGCCGTACGCTGGTTATTTCGGTCAGTCTGCATCTGACTGAGCTCGAAAACGAAAAGATGATCGTTGCAGAATGCCAGAACATCACGCGCATGCGTGAGCTGGAGCAGATGATCGACAGCTATTCCAAGATGGTCGAGCGCAACACACGTCAGCTGGAACGGG
Organism: Roseobacter sp. S87; assembly: GCF_055693285.1. Next base: position 1,361,415 of record NZ_JBVFTR010000004.1, on the reverse strand, counting down.
AAAAAGAGCGGGTTGAAAAGCTGCTGCTCAATCTGATGCCACGCAAAGTCTATGAAGAATTCAAGACGTTTGGCGTTGTCACGCCTCAACTCTACCGCAACGTGTCGGTACTGATGCTCGATTTTGTGGGCTTCACGGATTTTACCGAACAGAATGATCCGACAGTGACCCTGGGCGAGCTGAACGACATTTTCACCGCCTTTGACCGGATTGCCGAGCAGTTTGGCGTGGAGCGGATCAAGACCATCGGGGACGCCTATATGGCGGTATCGGGAATGCCCGAAGAGGCCCCGGATCATGCTTCTGCCGTCGCCAATTGTGCCGTGCGTTTCCTGAGGTTCCTGGAGCGCCGCAATCAGAGCCACAGGTTCAAATGGGAAGCCCGGATCGGGCTGGGCAGCGGGGCTGCTGTCGGCTCGGTCGTGGGGGTCCAGAAATACGTATACGATGTGTTCGGACCGGCCGTGAACATGGCCGCCCGTCTGGAGGTATTTGCCCACCCGATGAAGATCGTGGCGCCGATCGAGATGAAGTATGATCTGATCGACGGATTTCAGGTCGAAGAAATCGGCTCCTACGACATCAAGGGGCTTGGGACCATGGAGCTCATCAACGTCGAGGGAAATCTGTCCCTCGCGCGCACCTTCTGACCGCCAGAACAGAGCGGAGCCATTCCCGTTTGACACGCCGGACGCATGAGGCTTTGGTGACCCTATGGCGCTTCTCGTAAAAAACCGTTCCTTCCGGCTGCTGTTTTCCGCAACCGCTGTGTCCAACCTTGGCGACGGGGTATCCGCGCTCGCCTTCCCTTGGCTGGCCACGCTGATCACCCGTGATCCCGCTCTGGTCGCCCTTGTCGCCTTTGCGACAACGCTGCCCTGGTTGCTGTTTTCCGTGCCCGTAGGGGTGCTCGTCGACCGGTATGACCGCCGCCTGCTGATGGTACGCGCGGATCTGTTCCGGCTGATCCTGACCTGTGGGGTCATCTCGCTGATCTTTTCGATCCCATCCTTTCCGCCCGACGGTGACCCGCTGTTATATATTCTGGTTCTCGCCGCCCTTGGCATGATGCTCGGCACCGCAGAGGTGGTGCGGGACAATGCCGCGCAGACCGTGCTGCCATCCGTGGTGCCAAAGACCGATCTGGAGAGCGCCAACGGACAGCTTTGGAGTGTCGAGCAGATCATGGGGTCCTTTGTCGGGCCGCCTGTGGCGGGTCTGCTGATCGCTTTTGCTGTACCCGCACCCTTTGCGCTTGATGCGGTCACTTTTGGGGTCGCGGCCCTGCTGGTCTGGTGCATTGCCATCCCGCGCCGCGCCAATCCGCCCCGGCGGGAACTCCGTCGCGAAGTGGCTGAAGGCTGGAACTGGATGCGGGCCAATCCGACGATTTTCCGCCTCGCTGTCATGCTGGGTTTTATCAACGGCATTTCGGTGATGGCGATGACCATCCTGATCCTCTTTTCACAGGAAGTTCTGGGGCTGACAGCCGCAGGTCATGGTGTTCTTATGGCCGTGGGGGCTGCGGGTGGCGTCCTGGGCGGTATTCTGGGGCCGCGCATTATTGCGCGTATCGGGCCGCAGAACGGTGTGCTGGTCGCTCTTTTCCTGATCCCGCTGCCCTTTGTCATTCTCGCGATGACCGCCCATCCTGTGATCGCGGGCATTGCAATGTTCATCGAGGTATTTTCCGCACTGATGTGGAACATTGTAACAGTTTCATATCGCCAGCGGCGCATTCCGGACGCGCTGCTGGGGCGGGTGAATTCGCTGTACCGCTTCTTTGGATGGGGCATGATGCCCATCGGCGCGTTGTTGGGAGGCTGGATCGTGTCGCTGGGCGAAGGGCCTTTGGGGCGCGAAGTGGCGCTGCGTCTGCCGTTCATGATCGCGGCGGCGGGGGCCTATGTGCTGCTGATCTATGGTGCGCGCAAACTGCGCCTCTGAACCCGTTCAGGCGTCCGGCGTGATCAGGCCCAGCCCGCGGAGGTAAATCCCGATACCCGTTTCCAGCAGATCCTCAGGCGGGAAGGGCGACGCACGACCGGGAGAGTTGCGAGCGAAGAGCTCCACAACACCGTGACTCATGGCCCAGATATGGGCAGAAAACATAGAGGCGGGGGGACGTTTGTCCTCCGGGATATGCTCGCTGAGATCGGTGGCTGCTTTCTCCAGAACTGCGTTCGCCCGTGACGACACTGCCGCGAGTTCTGACGTCCGGTTGACGCTGATCCCACTTTCAAACATGGCGATGTAGTGACCGGGGTATTTCCGCGCAAAGGCCAGATAGGCCCGCCCTGTTGCCGAAAACGCCGCGAGCGCTGAGGGCTGGCCCTTTTCATAGGCGTATTCCATCAGATCGGCAAAAATCTCGTACCCCTGACGGGCGGCCTCGGCGATCAGGTCCTCGCGCCCTTCAAAATGCCGGTACACCGCAGCCGGTGTGACCCCGGCCTGTTTGGCGGCCTCGGACAGGGTGAAACCGGTTGGGCCGCGCAGCTCAATCAGCTCAAGAGCGGCATCAACCAGTGCCTGCCGCAGATTGCCGTGGTGATAGCCGCGCTTAGGCATTCCAGATGTCCGGCCCACCGCAGATTTTCGTGTCGATGGCGCCAAGCGCGCCGGTATCCTTGCGGTCGTAGTCGAGACCATGCAGCACCGCCCGGATCGCGTTCAGCCGTGCGCGCCGCTTGTCATCAGAGCGCACAACGGTCCAGGGTGCATCCACCGTATGACTGCGTTTCAGCGTATCCCCGATCGCATGGGTATAGGCGTCCCATTTGCCCAGGCCTTTGACGTCAATGCCGCTGAGCTTCCACTGCTTCAGCGGGTCGCGTTCCCGGGCCATCATGCGGCGCAGCTGCTCGGCGCGGCCGACGTTCAGCCAGAACTTCACCAGATGGATTCCGTCATCCGCCAGCATCTCCTCAAAAGGTTTGACCTGGACGAAGAAATGTTCGCGCTGCGCCTCTGTACAAAACCCGAAAACAGGCTCGATGACGCCGCGGTTGTACCAGCTGCGGTCAAAAAAAACGATCTCACCGGCCGCGGGCAGATGATTGATATAGCGCTGAAAATACCACTGCGTCCGCTCTGTTTCAGTGGGTTTTGACAGTGCCACCACCCGTGCGCCGCGCGGGTTGAGATTGGTGCGGAACCGGCTGATGGTCCCACCTTTGCCAGCGCCATCGCGCCCTTCAAAAACGATGGCGATCCGCGCACCGCTTTCCCGAACCCAGGCCTGCAGTTTAACCAGTTCAATCTGCAGCGCCGCGAGATCCTTTTCGTACGGTTTGCGCGCAAGACGTTCCGAGTGAGGATAGGACCCATCGAGGATCGGGCCGCTGTCCTGGCGACGGATCGCATTTCGGACCCCGTCCGGTGCTTCATTTTCGAAAAAGGCGCTGATCGCGCCGTCAAAGGGCAGGTCCATGGGGCCTCCACTCAGGATCTTCCTGTTATATATGGGATGTTAATGCGATTAACGCAAACCCGCACGCGCGGCAGCACGGTCGATTGCGGCCAGAACCGCATCGGTGCTCACATGTTGTGGCATATGCCCCACACCTTCTAGGCGGGTCAGGACAGCGCTGTCGATCTGACCGCTCAGGGGAACGGAATGCACGTCGAGTGGGACAATGGTGTCATCCGTGCCATGTAGGATTTCCACGGGCATCTGCAGGGTGTGATACCGTTGGGACATTTCCACAATAAAGGGGCGCAGTCCGTTCACCTGCTGCGCATTGGCGCGCATCGTGCCGCGCCGCAGTGTCATCTGTGGTCCGAAATGGGCCAGATATCCGCCGGGCACGTCCTGCGGTTCGAAGATCGACGACACGGTCTGTTCAACAACGCTGCGGGGCGCGAAAGCAGTGATCAGCGGTATTACCAGAGCGCTGCCAAGGCGCGAGGAGTTGATCTGATAAAGTGGCCCGAGATCACCTTCCCACGGGTTGGAGGCCGCCGCGAGCAGGACCAGCGCCGCCGTTTCATCCGGGCGTTCCAGCGCCCAGGCCAGTGCCACCGCGCCGCCAAAGGAGTGTCCCACAACTACCGGGTTGCTGACGCCGACTGCATCAGTGGCCTTCTGCAACAGCCTGGCCTGCAAAGCAGGGGGTTCCGGTGTCACGTTCCAGATGCCACCGTATCCGCGTGGGCGGTCAGACCAGCCCATTCCGGGGCGGTCGACGGCGATCACGCGAAATGCCTGCGAGAGCTTTTCCTCAAGCTGGAAAGTTGCATCCCGCAGGCTGCCGCTCGCGCCATGGATAAGCACGATATCTGGACCTTCGCCCGAGACATGTACGTGAATGCGGGTCCCGTCCACCTCAACGAACTGACCCGAGGGCGGATAGGCTGCCTCAGCTGCGTTCTCGTTCGCCGCTGCGCGCCACTGCACCAGGGCAAACAGCGCGAGCGCGCAAAGCAGCAGGGCGGCCACGGCCTTAGGACCCGATCGCATCGATATCGTAGGGCGTATCCTGGTACACCTCTGTCAGCCAGTTCCCGTAGAGCAGATGCGCGTGGCTGCGCCACCGGTTCAGTGGTTCACGCGACGGGTCGTCATCCGGGTAGTAGTTCATCGGCACGTTGATCGGCGTTCCGGCCTCAACATCGCGGTCGTATTCCTGCTTCAGCGTATCGCTGTCGTACTCGAAATGGTTGAAGATATAGATCGCGCGGTGCGCCGGATCCTCAACAAGGCAGGGGCCGACCTCTTCGCTGCCCAGCAGCGTGCGCAGCCCGGAAGCGGCATCGATCTCGTCCTGCCTCATTTCTGTCCAGCGCGACACCGGGATCACACAATCATCGGAAAACCCGCGCAGATAGGGAGACGCCGGTGCGAGGTTCCGGTGCCGGAAACAGCCAAAGGCCTTGGCATCCAGCATGTGTTTTTTCACGCCGTGAAAATGGTTGATCATCGCCATGCCCCCCAGCAGACGCCAAAGGTCGAATGCACATTGGTCTGCGTCCAGTCCATCACTTCGCGCAGCTCATCCCAATAGGTCACATCCTGAAACGCCAGGTGTTCAATGGGGGCGCCGGTGATGATCAGGCCATCAAACTTCTCGTGTTTAACCTCCTGAAACGGGCGGTAGAATTCGGCCATATGTTCAGCAGCGGTGTTCCGGGTCTGATGCTCTGACATGCGGATCAGTTCGAAATCGATCTGCAGCGGCGTGGCGCCGATCAGACGGGCGAACTGGTTCTCGGTCTGGATCTTTTTCGGCATCAGATTCAGCAGACCGATGCGCAGCGGGCGGATGTCCTGGCGTGCGGCCTGATCAGGGTCCATCACCATAACACCCTCGTGCGTCAGCACGTCATAGGCGGGCAGGTCGGCGGGGATCTTGATCGGCATCGGGGTATTCCTGTTCTGGTGCGCACTCACCTAATGCGACACCAGGGAAATATCCAGCCCACAGCAGGCTGCCTCACGTCAGGTTGACTGAATCAATGACCCGTGTAACGCTGCACGTATTGATTGAAGCATAAAACGATATTTTTACATGACCCTATTTACAACCCGAGGCGCACTGGGGTGTCTGCCCTTTGTTATCGCCGGACTGGTGGCCTGTGTACCGGTCGATGCCAGCAAAGAAATCACCCTGATGAGCGATGCGACAGCAACCCTGTCCGATGAAACGCTTACGAAACTGAAACCACAGATCGACGCATATAATGCAGCCGCACCGGACAGGGCAGCGGCAGCGGGCGACCTCTGGTTGCTGTCGCAGGCCTGCGACACAAACGAGGAAGTCTTTAATTACGATGCGCTGAGCAACTGCAGGATCGACCGGGTGGCGAATGAAACCGCTCCCGAACCGGCACCGACGCAGTTGCAGGCCGTGCAGCGGAAGCTGGGGCTTTTGTCCGAATACAGCGCGTTGCTGTCAGATCTGGCCTCTGCACAGACAGAAGCAGACATAAAAATTGCCTATGCGGGGCTGGCGGATACGCTGAAGGGGCTGGGGGAAAAATCCGGTTCTTCCGGCATCGCGTCCTTTGCGCAGAGCCTGCAGGACGAAAAGGAAAAGGTCGGGGCGGTCACGGACTTCGCCGTATCTTCGTACAGGAACCGACTGCTTAAACGCACAGTTCGGGATGCTGACCCGCTGATCATCGAAGTAACGGGGGAACTGAAGGCAACGCTTCAGGATCTGAATTTTGATACCGGGTACGCCGCGGCACTGGCCCGGATGCGCAACGCCAATACCGAAGCGTTTGATGCAAATCTCGCAGGCAATACGGCACGTACAGCCGCCGCCTACCGGGAGCTGGAAGCGAGCCATGCCGCCTTTATCAAAGCCGCAGAAGGGTCGGTCTACACCAAACTGGATCAGCTGGCCGCGACGCACAACGGGCTGGCTGCCCGTCTGAGCGGGTCGCCATCAACTGAGGCGCTGACGGCCTACCTCAAGGCTCTCAGGGATCTCGCCGGAACGCTGGAAGGATAACCTCTGATGCCAAATCTCTCGAAAGTCGCTGAAAAGAATTTTGAACAACTGCTTGTACTGGTCAATCAGGCCCGGGCGCGGAACCGGAAGATGCTTTATGCAGCGGTAAAGGCCGGTGATACAAAGACCCGTGACGAACATATTAAAATAGAAAAGAAGCTTCAGGCACACCACATCGAGGTGATTGAACTGCAGCAGAAATATGAGGCCTCGGACACAGCCCCATCGACTGCAGAGAAGGCGCTGAAATCGCTCGTCGCCAATACCCGCAAGCAGGTGCAGAAGGTCAACTCCATTGCCTCAGCGCTGAACGGTCTCGAAAAAGTCGCGAGCCTGATCACAAAATTTGTTGGCGTGCTCTGACATTTTTCACGCGCGGTCGATGGCTCTTGCGATCAGGTCTTCGAAGTCCTGATCGGACGCGAGAGCGGCCACCTCATCTGCGGTGACGGTCACGCCCCAGCGCGCCATGGCCTCATACCGGGGCTGGCGGTGTGCCAGCGCGCGGGCATAGGTCCAGCGCACAAAGGCGTCCGGGTCGACCGCATCTTCGGCACTGCCGGTTTCCTTCAGGTATTCCTGCCAGCAGCGCAGCAGAAATTCCGGCTGATACGCCATCGGCTTGGGCGCGCGGTCAAACCGGCGCACGAGCTCTTCTGTGTGCGCGTCATCCCCGCGGATCCAGATCATCAGACAGCTTTCGGACAGCTCCCGCATCAGCGGATCATCGTCATTTTCCGGATCGACCCATTCACAGATGGACCCGCCGGTATCGCAGATAAAGTTCGGGTAGCCATAAAGCGCTTCGGCCCGGCGGGCAAAACGCGCCGTGTCGCGCAGGGCTGCGATTTCCGCCAGCCGGAACTGTTCCTGACGCCGCGCGTATTCCTCCATGGGCAGGCCGCCCTGGTCGGGATTGCCCGGTTTGCCGAGATAGGTGGCGACGGGGCTCAGGTTATCAAAGGTGATGTTTGAGCCGATGTAGATACTGTCACTCATCAGCAGGTCGCGCAGAAACGGAACCTTCATGGCCTCAGCCTTGGCATTGTCCGCGATGTATTCGCCCATGTACCGCGTGCCGATCCGGTAATCTATGGAGTAGTGAAACCAGGACCCGCTGGCGCGCAGCAGGTTGGACATATGCGTTTTGCCCAGGCCCGACATGCCATAGACAAGCACAGATCGGTGTTGCGCGGAACGCCATGCGCTGGAAGTTGAATAGAGCATATGTGCGCCGCCTGTCGTACTGAGACCCTCAGCAACCTCCTAGCCGCGCCCGCGCAGGGCGTCAATCTGTGCGCACGGGTGCCGAGCGCCGCAAGCTCTTCAGAAGACGCCCGTCCAGGATGGCCAGTCCGCAGGCCAGAAGCGCGAAACCCGCATAAGCGCCTGCATGCAATGCCTCGCCCAGCATAAGGGCACCCAAGACAATAGCGACCGGCGGGATCAGCAGGGTCACCAGCAACAGATTGCCGCTGCCGGCAAGGGCCAGCACCTGGTAATAGAGCAGGTAAGCACCTGCTGTTGCGATGATCGAAAAGTAACCGATGGCCGCAATGGTCCGTGGTTCCAGCAACAATGTCACGGGACCGTCGAACATAAAGGCAAGCGGCACGGTGATCAGCGTTGACCCGGTCAGCATGCCTGCGGCGGCGACCTGGGGCTTAAGACCCGCAAGGTTTTTCGGGCCCAGACACCGGCCAGCGCGTAAGACAGGGTGCCCCCGATCACCGCCAGCTGGGCCAGAGACTGCAGGCTGAAGCTGCGCAGGTTCTCCAGCCCGATGGCGGTGGCCACACCGGCAAAGCCCAGAAGAACACCTGCCAGTTTGCGCAGGGTCAGCCGTTCATCTGCAAAGAACAGCGCGGCCATCAGAACGCCGAAGATCGCCGTAGCTGCGTTCAGGATCGAGGTCAGACCACTTTCAATGTGGAGCTGTCCCCAGGCCATAAGACCAAATGGGACAACGTTGTTCAGCAACCCCATCACGAAAAACGCGCCCCAGATGCGTGGCTCACGCGGGATGGGCAGCCGCATGACGAGCACCACTATCCAAAGTGCCAGCATGGCCCAGAAGGTCCTGTGGGCAACGGTCGTCAGAAAGCCGATTTCGTCCAGAGCAACCCGGATGGACACAAAGGATGCGCCCCAGATGATGCCCAGCAGCAGCAAAAGACCCCAGGCCTGCATCGATATCGATTTCTGATCTGTCATGACCCTGATCCTGGGGCAGAGCAGCGCGCGGCGCCACCCGGATCATGCGCAATAAAAAACGCCCGCGCGATGGCGGGCGTTTTCCGGTGATCTTTTGTCGGATCAGAAGTTGAAGCCGACTTTTACGCCGAACGCGATTGCGTCATTGTCATTGAACGCGGCTGCCGGCGAACCGAAGAGACCTGTGGTCGTGTCGCCGATGCGGACATAACGAACACCGGTTGTGACCTTCATATTGCCACGAGTGTAGATTGCTGCCAGACCAATGCTCTCCTGTCCATCGGCCGGGCCGAGGTTGGTGAACAGATTTTGCGTGTTTTCTTCATAGCCAAGCGTTGCGGCAACGGACCAGGTTTCGTTGATTTTGTGTCCGACACCGAGTGTGTAGGTGATTACGTCTTCTTCATAGCTCAGCAGGTTCGCGCCGGTCAGCTGCGTGTAGAGTGACGGATCGAGCGCAAAGTCTGACCAGTCGACCCAGCGCACACCGCCGAACAGCAGAGTTTTGGGTGCGACACCGGTCTGGAATGCCAGATTGACTGACTGAGGTGTCTCAAACTCAGTCGATGTGGAACGTGTCGGGAAACCGGGCTGGGTTTCCACCGTGTCAACGCTGTGCGAGATTTCGGAGCTGTACGTCAGTGATACCCGCAACGCGATGTCCGGGCGTTCGTACGCAATACCGGCGACATAGCCCACGCCGTAGTGGACGTCCGCCTCGGCGGCGTAGTCAATGGCGTTGATCGTCGGAACGGGTGAGGTGAGGCCGATGTTAACGCTGGCCTCAACGGCCTGAACGCGCAGACCGCCGTAAACAGAGAAACCCGAGGGCATATTATACTGCATCAGGCCCGTCAGCGCGTAGCTTTCGAAGTTGGCCGCAGAACCATTCGCGAAATAACCGGTGCCGCTGGGATATTCCACGTCGGCTCCGAAGGGCTCATCAAGGATCAGTGCGTAAGACCATGTCTCGTTGATGTCGGCTTTGTACGCTGCACCGAACCGGAAATAGCTGGGCGCGATGTCACCGGAGCCTGATCCGTTCGGCAGGATTGCACTGAGGGATTCACCTGTCAGATCCGGCGTCACGCCTGTGAAGCTGAATTCCGCATAGCGGCCCTGCTCAAAGAGTGCGTCAATTGACTGTCCGGAACGATCAATACCGCCAGCCTGCGCGCCACCCGCGGCCAGACACAAAGCTGTTACACTTCCGATGTATACTCGCATGAAATCTCCTCCCCAGAAGATCGGTTTTTGTTTTCTCGCACCATTGCTCAAAAGTGGTCGCAGGTAATCACGATTCTGGCACCGGTCAATTGTTGACGCAGGGGAAAAGGCCGTTGTGACGTTACGTAGAACTACGCTGTTTTGCGGGTTTCAACCCAAAGGTTGAGGTAATTCCCGGTAAAAATGATCAGTGCGCCGATGAACACCTGGATCTCCAGCGGTTCCTGATAGAGCAGCATTCCGACAATCGCGATGGTCGGCAGGCGGATGAAATCCACCGGTACGATCACCGTGGCAGGGGCCAGCGATAACGCGGTGGTCAGGCAAAAGTGAGCCATCAGACCCGCAGCACCGATCAGCAGCACCAGCGGCAGTTCGGCGGCTGACGGCACAGCAATGTCGCCATCCCATGCGGTCGCGACAACTCCGAAGATCAGTTGCAGCACGGTAAGCCAGAACAGAATGCAGGTGATGCTTTGCGTGCGGGTCAGTTTTTTCGTCAGCATCATCGTGATCGCAAAAAAGATCGCCGAGGACGCTGCTGTTATGACGCCTGCGTTGATCCCGGCCATGTCGGGCCGTGCAACAATGAGAATGCCGATGAACCCCATGATCGCGGCAAAACCGCGCATTGCGGTGAGCCTTTCGCCAAGAATGAGCGGCGACAGCACGATCACCCAGAGCGGCGATGTGAATTCAAGCGCAAAAACCTGTGCCAGCGGAATGACGGTCACAGCATAAAACCAGAGGTTCTGACCGGTAAAATGCGCCAGGTTGCGTACCATCTGCAGACGGAAGTTCCGGGTGTTGACTTCGCGGAGCGTCCCCGCAAAACCAGCCACGGCCAGCACGATCACTAGCCCGAACATGCTGCGGTACATCATGATCTCAAAGGTATCGAGCGAACTGGACAGTTCCCGGCCCGCGACGGCCATCGACGAAAATGAGGCAATCGCGCCGATCATCCACAGACAGGCTTTGACGGTCGGATTCATGCCGCGCTGGTGCGACCGGGCATCATTCCCATTCGATCGTGCCCGGAGGTTTGGAGGTGATGTCATAGGTGACGCGGTTGATGCCGGGCACCTCGTTGATGATCCGTGTTGCCGTCTCGCCAAGGAATTCGTGGCTGAACGGATAATAATCGGCGGTCATGCCATCGACTGAGGTCACAGCCCGCAGTGCACAGGCAAAATCATAGGTTCGCCCATCGCCCATCACCCCGACAGTGCGCACCGGCAGAATGGCGCAGAAGGCCTGCCAGATGTCATCATAAAGCCCGTGTTTGCGGATCTGGTCGATATAGACCGCGTCCGCCTCGCGCAGAATGTCCAGCTTTTCGCGGGTAATCTCGCCGGGGCACCGGATCGCGAGGCCTGGGCCGGGGAACGGGTGGCGGCCGATAAAACTGGCGGGCAACCCAAGTTCCCGTCCAAGTGCGCGCACTTCGTCCTTGAAGAGTTCGCGCAGCGGTTCGACCAGTTTCAGGCCCATCTTTTCAGGAAGACCGCCGACGTTGTGGTGCGACTTGATGGTGACCGACGGGCCGCCGCTGAAAGAGACGCTCTCTATCACATCGGGATAGAGTGTGCCCTGCGCCAGAAAGGCGGCACCCTCTATCTGGTCTGCATATTTCTGAAAGACATCAATAAAGAGGCGGCCGATGATCTTGCGCTTGGTTTCGGGATCTGACTGCCCTTCGAGCTCGCCCAGAAACACATCGGTTTCGTCGGCATGGATGACATGCAGGTTCATGTGGTCCCGGAACATCCCCACGACTTCCTGCGCCTCGTTCTTACGCAGCAGACCATGGTCCACGAACACACAGGTCAGCTGATCGCCGATGGCCTCGTGGATAAGGGCTGCGGCAACTGTGGAATCCACACCGCCGGACAGGCCACAGATGACCTTTGCATCGCCCACCTGGGTGCGGATCGCCTCAACCGCCTGTTCGCGGTAACCCGCCATCGTCCAGTCGCCGGTAAATCCGGCGAGGCGTACGAAGTTCTCATAAAGTTTTGCACCGCGCGGTGTGTGGTGCACTTCAGGGTGAAACTGGACGGCATAGAAATGACGGTCCGTATCGGCTGTGATGGCATAGGGCGCGTTGGGCGACGTGCCAAAGACCTCAAAGCCGGGAGCCAGTTCAGCGACGTGATCACCATGGCTCATCCAGACCTGTTCCTGGCCTTGGTCAAACCATCCCTCCAGCAGATCCAGCGCTCCGCCAGGCGTCACAAAGGCACGGCCGAATTCCGCAGTACCACCACCGCCGGAGATTTTACCACCCTCAACGCGGCCACCAAGCGCCTGCATCATCACCTGCTGGCCATAACAGATGCCCAGGATCGGGACGCCGTAGTCAAAGATACCCTCGGGCGGACGGGGCGATCCCTCGCGGACCACACTGTCAGGACCACCGGAGAAAATGACCGCTTTTGGCGCCATGTCGCGCACCATGTCCATCGTCACGTTCTGATACGGATGGATTTCGCAATAGACGTTCAGCTCGCGCAGACGCCGCGCGATCAGCTGCGTCACCTGGCTGCCGAAATCGATGATGAGGAGGCGGTCGTGATCAATCATGCTCATACGCGCTGATTAGGGGCAGGGGGTGCTGGTGGCAAGCCCCGGCGCGCACCTGCAGGGAATAATGAGCCCGGGCTTGGCATCTGTTCCGGGCCGTGCCGGCAACAGGCACAGCACAGATGTGTTTCGTTCTGAGGATCAGTACCGGTTCAGATGATCGGTCAGAAAGCTGTGGATGTCGTCGGACGGTCCCTCAGGCTTCACCAAACTCCGGTGGTCGTGATCTGAAAACACCTCAAAATCGTCACAGGTCCGGCGCGCACTGCGTGGCTGCACGACAGTCAATGCGCCAAGGCTGTCACCCACGATATCTTTTCCCTCGCCGGCACAGTGCACCGGTATATTCATGTGGGTCTGGGCGTTCGCCCATTCCTGTGTGAAATTCCTGAGGTAGTTACCATCGGTGCTGGTTTGCAGCTGGTCGACAACTTCGCCCCCGAATCCGAGCCAGTCAGCAAAGCTGGCAAGCCCCGATCCCGCCATCGGCGTGCCGAGCGTGATGAGCGCCAATGTCCTGCCGGCGACATCGCTGCTTTGCAAAATCACTTTGCGTGCAATGATGCCGCCAAGACTGTGGCCGACAAGCACAATCTCCTCGTTTGAGGGTCTGGATTGCAGAAAAAGCCTCAGCTCCCGCGTGACCTCATCCGCAACGTCGTCGATGCCGATACTGGGGTCATTCAGCGAGGTGGAATAATCGACCACTGCGCTGTTGAACCCAAACAGAGCAGGGTCGTTTCGGAAAAAATCCGGCCAGTATGCCCCCGAGGCGGGATGCTGCCAGGCGTCTCTGGCGTTGCTGACAAAACCGTGCAGAAAAATGACTGTTATGTCCGCACCGTTTTCCGCGCGGGCACTTACAAATGTCACTGCCTGTGAAGCTGACGCCCAGCACCCAAGCACAAACATCAGAACAGGTAATACTCCGCAGCGCATGGTTCTCTCCCCTGTTGTCTGATCCAGACCTGACCACAGGATGAACCGTGTGCGCAATCATTCGGCGCAGATTTCTGGGGTCTTCTGATGTTCGCTGTGGCATTCCCTTTTCGTGCCGCCGCGTAATGTCGCTTTTTTCCCTGCTTCGCCGCAACCGGCGCGGGGCCAGTGGCATGGCCAGGGTAGTACCGGTGCCAGTTACGCCGGACGGAGGTTGGGAACATGGCTGGAGCAGAACGCAGAAGGGCACGCGGTGGCGGCGGAGCAGCACGACGTGCCGCGCGCAGTGCAGTGTCTTTTGAAACGGCTAAGTATATCGAGCGGAATATCCCGAACTTCGAGGTGCTGAACGAAGAGGCGCTCGAAATTATCGAATACAACGCTGAAACCGTGCTCGAAGAGATCGGCGTGAACTTCGTCGAGAACCCGGCGGCGCTGGAGCGCTGGAGAGAGGCTGGCGCGGACATCGACGGTGAACGTGTCCGCATCCCGCGTGGTCTTGCGCGCAAACTCTGCAGCACCGCGCCCTCAACCTTCACGCAGCACGCCCGCAATCCTGAGCGCAGCGTTGTGGTCGGCGGGCGCAATCTGGTGCTGGCGCCTGTCTATGGCCCGCCGTTCGTGCGCGACAACGCTGGTGGCCGCCGATACGCAACGATGGAAGATTTCCGCAAATTCGTGAAGCTGGGCTATATGTCGAAGTGGCTGCACCACTCGGGCGGCACGGTCTGCGAACCAACCGATCTGCCGGTGAACAAGCGTCACCTTGATATGCTGCATGCTCATATGACGCTGAGCGACAAGCCCTTTATGGGGTCAGTGACCGAACCCAGCCGCGCACAGGACAGTGTTGAAATGTGCGAAATCCTCTTTGGTAAGGATTTCGTTCAGGAAAACACCGTGATGACCTCGCTCATCAACATCAACTCGCCGATGACTTTTGATGACGTGATGATGGGCGCGCTGGAAGTATATGCGAAAAATAACCAGGCCTGCATCATTTCCCCGTTTATCGTGGGCGGTGCGATGGCGCCGGTCTCAGTCGCAGGCACGCTCACGCAGGTACTCGCAGAAGTGCTGGCCGGTATTGCATACAGTCAGCTGATCCGCCCGGGCGCCCCTGTGATCATGGGGGCTTTTGTCACTTCGATCGATATGAACTCCGGCGCACCGACGTTCGGCACGCCCGAGGCCTCGCATATCACCTATGGCGCAGGCCAGCTTGCGCGCCGTCTGGGGCTGCCATACCGCTCCGCCGGATCGTTCTGCGGCTCGAAACTGCCGGATGCCCAGGCCGCTTACGAAACGGCGAACAGCCTGAACATGGGCCTGCTGTCGGGCGTTAACTTCATGCTGCATTCCTGCGGCTGGCTGGAAGGCGGGCTTGTTTCTTCCTTTGAAAAATTCGTCATGGATGCGGATCAGCTGGGCACGCTACATCACCTCGCGCAGGGTGTGAGCGTAGATGAAAACGCCCAGGCGCTGGATGCGATCCGCGAAGTCGGACCTGGCGGGCACTATCTGGGATGTGCCCACACACAGGAAAACTTCAAATCCGCGTTCTGGAAATCCGATCTGCTGGACTACAAGCCCTATGAGACCTGGGAAGACGAGGGTGCGCGCGATACGCAGGTGCTTGCGGCACTCCGGGTCGAAAAGATGCTGGCTGATTATCAGCAGCCGGCCATCGATCCGTCGGTCAACGAGGCGCTTTCCGACTACATGTCACGCAAGAAGGCGGAAGTGCCGGACAGCTTCATGTGAGTTCAGGCGGTCTGCGATGCCTTGAGCACGCGGGCCTCGCCCAGCATGGCGATCAGCACATCAACGTGGCGTACAAGACTGTAGGCCGTGTCCCCGTTCAGGCGCTGTGTGTTCAGCCCTGCCTCGATTTCCATCAGCCGCAGCAGTGAAGCAGCGTGGCGGGGCAGGTTGCCATAGCCAAGAAGCCGGGGCAGGTGGGTTGACCGGCGATAATCATCTGCACCTATTCTGGCCGCCCGCATAAGCAGTCCTGGACGGCGCAGGGCGTGAAGCATTGATAGTACGTCTTGCATCTGTGTCTTCCTTTGTCCTGCGGCAGCAGCTTTGGACTGCTAGCCGGATGAGGACACTATGACACAACCAGACCGGGTGTTGCGCCGGAGCGCGCCGCGCGTACCGGGATGCCAGGGTTCTGTTAAGGGTAATGAACAAAGTCTGACCACGCAGAATGTGGCGGGACTGTTGCGTATTTGTGCAAGATACCGTGCGTTGGTTTAAATACTGTTTATTCAATAGATACAATACTATCGGGAATGCCGGATATTAACGATCAGGTAACCATATTCTCCTCTAGGTTGCAGGCCAAGTCTGAATTCAACTCGTGGCAGGGGATGGTTACGGTAAGTTATGATGACACCAGAGGATTACCCACAGGTCCGCGACAGGACCACCGAAGACAAGGCAATGCCCGACTGGGTGCCTGCATCTGCACAGATGTACCTGGCCCATACCGAGGCAGGCCTGCCCATCAGGGCGCTGGCCCGCGCGGCTGGCTGTCATGCCTCGACCGTACTGCGTCAGATCCGGCGCATTGAGACACGCCGTGACGACCCGCTGGTCGATGCGGCGCTCCGTACCCTGGGTCAGGTGCACTTTCACAGCCCGCGGCCTGACAATGAGCTTGAAAAGGATCCGCTACGTATGAGTTTCCAACAGAAAATCACTTCAGCTGACAGTGAAACAGATGATGCCCTGCTGATGGCGGAAGCACGCCGTGTCCTGCGCCGTCTGTGTGAAAAGGGCGCGGTCCTGGCGGTTGCCACGGACATGGAAAAAGCCGTGATTGTACGTGACGGTGCCGCAGGTCAGGCGACGCGCACTGGTGTCGTGGAACGGTCGGTGGCCGAGGCCATGGCGCTGAAAGACTGGATCACCCCGGCAAAATCGGGTCGGATCACCCGTTATTCCATCACTGCGGCCGGCCGCACCGCGCTCGAGACCATGCTCGAACAGGGTGACGACACCAAAATCCCTGGTTTTGCGGACGCCCAGACACCGTTTGCCAGTCAACATCGTGAATGGGGCGAGAAAACGCTGCCAGATGCGGATACCGGACGTCCCAGACGGATGCGCTACAACCTTGCTGAAAGCCCGCTCACAGCGCTTGCCCGTCGCCGGGACAAAAATGGCGAGAACTTCCTGAGCGATGAACTCGTGACCGTGGGCGAACGTCTGCGCGAGGATTTCGAGCTGGCCCAGATGGGACCACGCGTTGCCCAGAACTGGGACCGCTTCCTGACGGCAGGCGGGAACGACACTTATGTACCGGACAGCGGCGTGGGCGACGGCCCGGCCAACGCGCGCAAACGGGTGGCGGATGCGCTGGCGGACCTCGGGCCGGGCCTGTCCGACGTGGTGCTGCGGTGCTGCTGTTATCTGGAAGGGCTTGAAACAGCTGAGAAAAAGCTCGGCTGGTCGGCCCGCTCGGGCAAGATCGTGCTGCAGAATCGCCCTTATGCGCCTCAAGCGCCATTATGACGAAACAGTTGGCCCTGGCGGCCCGCTGATCGGCTGAGGCCCGGGCCGCGCCGGACGCAGGGCGGCTATGCGCCCTGCGACAGCCGGGCCGGTTGAACCGTACCCGTCAATAGCGTTAGACAGGTGGAAATCGAACCGGAGATCCACCATGGCCACCCGCGATCTGAAAATTCCTGCACAGCGCCACCCTGAAAAGGCGCGGCGCCCTGACAATCCGCAGCCCAAGAAACCCGACTGGATCCGCGTGAAAGCGCCCGGCGGAAAGGGGTATTCAGATACGGCCCGTATCATGCGGGAAAACAATCTGGTCACGGTCTGCGAAGAGGCAGGCTGCCCGAACGTGGGCGAATGCTGGAGCCAGGGTCACGCCACCATGATGATCATGGGCGAGGTCTGCACCCGCGCCTGCACGTTCTGCAACATTGCAACCGGCAAGCCGCCTGAAGCGCTTGATGCCTTTGAACCGGGTCGTGTGGCCCATGCGGTCGAAAAGCTTGGTCTGAACCATGTGGTGATCACATCGGTCGACCGTGATGATGTGGAAGATGGTGGTGCAGATCACTTCGCCCAGACCATCCGCGCGATCCGCCACCGCAGTCCGGGAACCACCATTGAGATCCTGACGCCGGACTTTCTGAAATGTGACCCGTCGGTCCTGGAGACAGTGGTCGAGGCGCGCCCGGATGTTTTCAACCACAACCTTGAAACAGTTCCGGGTCTTTACCCGGAAGTACGGCCCGGTGCGCGCTATTTCCATTCGCTGCGCCTGTTGCAGCGGGTCAAGGAACTGGACCCGTCAATGTTCACCAAGTCCGGGATCATGGTGGGCCTCGGTGAAGACCGCCAGTCCGTGATCCAGGTTATGGAAGACATGCGCGCGGCCGACATCGACTTTCTGACCATCGGTCAGTATCTGCAGCCCACGCCGAAACACCACCGGGTCGACCGCTTTGTGACGCCTGATGAGTTCAAAGCCTATGAAAAGGCGGCTTATGGCAAAGGGTTCCTGATGGTTTCGGCCACGCCGCTGACCCGGTCGTCCTATCACGCAGGTGATGACTTTGCCCGTCTGCGGGACGCACGCAACAAGAAGCTCGGGCTTGGCTGACGCTCAGCGCACCGTTTCAACCCGCAGCAGATAAGCCGCCAGGGCTTCCCGGTCTGCTTCGGGCAGTTTCGCCAGGTTTTCGACAACCACGGCCATGTCGCCGCCCGCGCTGTCGTACTCAGGGGTCAGCCCGCTGGTGAAATAGCCAGTCAGATCCGCGGCGGACCAGCCAAGCACGTCTGGTGTGATGTTAGGAATGCGACCCTTACCGGTGGGCGAGGGCGCGCCGGCCAGCCACCGGTTGCGGTTCAGCCCGCCCAGCACATCCCGTTCCGTATGACATTCGCTGCAATGCGCGAGAGCCTCCGCGATATAGCGGCCGCGGGTTTCCTGTGGGTTCAGATCGCCCTGCAGATGAAAATCCGCACTCTGGTTCAGAAGCTTCCAGATGCCCAGACCGCGCCGGATGTTAAACGGAAAGCCCAGATCATGAGGCTGGCTTTCGGTCGTGGACGCGGGAAGCGTGCGCATGTAGGCAAAGAGATCACCCGCGTCCTGATCCGTCATGAAGGCATAGGCGGTGTAGGGAAACGCCGGGTAATAATGCTGTCCCCCTGGTGAGACACCTCGCGTCACGGCCTGCGCAAATACCGCCTCAGTCCAGCGGCCGATACCCGCGTCAGGATCGGATGAAATGTTCGGGGCGTAGAACGTCCCGAAGTCTGTGACAAAAGCCCGGCCACCTGCCAGAACCGGTGCATCGGTTTCGCCGGCACCCGGGGCCACATGACAGGAGGCGCAGCCGGCAGCCGCAAAAACAAGAGCACCGGCTGCGGGATCGCCTTCAGGCAGAACGGTTTCTGCGGGCAGGGTGTCCGGGCGGGTTATCGCCCAGAACACCAGCGCCCCACCGGCCACCAGAAAAACGGCCAGACGGATCAGCCCGCGCAGCATGCCGCGCCTCAGTTTCGCGGACCGCGGTACGCCTTGTGGCAGGTGCCGCAGCTCGCGCCGGCCGCCTGCATGGCCGCGCGCAGTGCATCAAGGTCCTGACCTGCGGCGGCGACGAGACCATCTGCGGCTGTCTCCAGACCGACGGCTGCTTTTTCAAAACCAGCAGCATCGCTCCAGATTTCAGCCTTGGCGCGGGTGCCGGGGACTTCACCCTGCACGGTTCCTTCGGTCCACAGAATGCTGCGGTCCAGCTTGGCCACCTTCGCCAGGCTGGTTGCTGCAGCCGTTGCCGTTTCTGTGCTGAATTCTGTTTCCCCTTTGGCCATCGAACCCAGGATGCCCATGTTATAGGCAATGAGAGACATCTGCGCGTTTCGCGCTTTGACGGCAGGGTTGGTGTCGGAATGTCCTCCGCCAAATGCCGTGCCGACCGTTGTTGTTACGGCCAGTGCTGCGATCAGAGGAAGAATTACCCGCTTTTTCATGATTTCAGGTCTCCAGAAATGTGTTTCGGACAAGCGCACCTGAGTACAAGGGTAGCGCATTCCCGGCAAAGGTATAGTCACAACCTCTTGTGCGGGGATGCCCGGTGGACCTGGTGATCAGTCGCCCGTGAAGCGGACGGACCCGATGAAAGGCAGATTTCGGTTCCGCTGGGCAAAGTCGATGCCATAGCCCACCACAAATTCGTCGGGAATTTCAAACCCGGTCCAGTCTGCCCTGAAATCCACCTCGCGGCGGCTGGGTTTATCGAGCAGGGCGATTGATTTCAGCCGCGCGGGCTTACGGCTTTCCAGCAGGTGCGTGACGTGGTTCAGCGTATGTCCGGTGTCCACGATATCCTCGACCACCAGCACATCGCGGCCTTCGATGGCTCCGCGGAGATCCTTGAGAATGCGGACCTCGCGGCTGCTTTCCATCCCGTCGCCGTAACTGGACGCTTCCAGAAAATCGACCTCAATGGGCAGATCCAGTTCCCGCACCAGATCGGCGATGAACACAAAACTGCCGCGCAGCAGGCCGACCACCACCAGCTTGTCCGTGCCGCCGAATTCGTCCTGGATCTCCTTGCAAAGGCTCTCGATCCGCGCCGCGATGGACTTGGCCGAGATCATTTCATCTATGACATATGGACGCGAGGGCATCGGAAATACCTTGATCTTGGGGATGGGACATACGACATGGATGGCTAACCTCTGAGACGCGACAAAGCAATGCCGACACACTCTGAAACCAGAAAACTGCCCTACAGTGCGCAGCAGATGTATGACCTTGTAGCGGATGTGGCGCGCTATCCGGAATTCCTGCCCTGGTGTTCTGCCGCACGCATCCGGTCGGTGACACCGCAGGGCGACCAGGAGATCATGGAAGCCGACCTTGTCATCAGCTTCAAAGTGTTCCGCGAACGGTTCACCAGCCGGGTCGAGCTGACCCCTTCGCAGCACCTTATCGATACCGAATACCTCGACGGTCCCTTCCGTTACATGAAATCCAACTGGGCGTTCCGGGACTGCGAAGGCGGGGGCTGCGAGGTTGAGTTTTTTGTCGATTTTGCCTTCCGTAATATGATCCTGCAGCGTCTGATCGGTGTGGTGTTCAACGA
The DNA here is from genome assembly GCF_055693285.1 of Roseobacter sp. S87. The sequence continues at coordinate 1,340,864 of NZ_JBVFTR010000004.1, read as the reverse complement.
GGCAATGCAACGGATTGTCCGCGCCTTCGAAACCCGCGCCCGCGCGCTTTACGGTCCGTCATGAACATCACCGGTCGTCTTCTGATCCTAGCACAGGCCAAAACGGACGCAGAAGCGCTGGAGATGATGCAACTGTCCCTTGCTGACTGGGCCGCCTGTGGCATAGCGGGGGCGGAAGACCGGGCGTTTGATGGATTTCGCGCGACTGTGACGGGACAGGCCGGCACCGGGACGGCAACGGTTTTTGGGGGTGGTCGCATTCCGCCGGCGGGTGCCGCCCTGATCAATGGTACGCTGAGCCACGCGCTGGATTATGACGACACGCATTTTGCCCATATCGGGCACCCGTCAGTTGCTGTTGTCCCGGCTGTTCTTGCGCTGGCTGAGGAACGGGACATTCCTTTTGCGGAGATGTGCGAGGCCGCGCTGACCGGTGTGGAAGCCTCCATTCTGGTGGGCCAATGGCTGGGACGCGGCCACTACCAGACAGGTTTTCATCAGACAGCGACCGCAGGTGCCTTCGGCGCGACCCTTGGTGCCGCACGCCTGCTGGAGCTGACCCCGGACCAGACGCGCATGGCGCTGGGGCTCTGCGCGTCGATGGCCTCGGGTCTGAAATCCCAGTTTGGCACCATGGCCAAACCCCTGAACGCGGGACTTGCGGCGCGGACCGGGATCGAGGCGGCTCTCTGGGCTGCGGCTGGTGTGACCGCAGCGTCTGATGGTCTTGCCGGACCTCTGGGATTTGGTCCGACGCACCATGGATCAGCGGATGAAACAGCGCTGCCGGATGCGGGATCACCGGCCCGTCAGATTTTGCAGATCAGCCACAAGTTTCATGCCTGTTGTCATGGCCTGCACGCCATGCTTGAGGCGGTTTCAAAGATGAATGTCACCGCAGAACACGTTGATAGAATTATGATTTCGACGCACCCGCGCTGGATGACTGTCTGCAACCAGCAAAATCCGGAAACGGGTCTCGCGGTCAAGTTCTCCTACCCGCATACCGCGGCGATGGCCTTGGCGGGGATCAGCACCGCAAACATCGCGCGCTACACAGATGAGACCGCATGCGATCCGCAACTTGTTGCCCTGCGTGAACGTGTCACCGTGCAGGAAGATGATACACTGTCAGAAATGCAGGCCCGCATCCTGGTCATGAACAATGACGGCTCAGAGGTGTCCGGATTTCACGATCTGGCGGCGCCCGTATCGCTCGCGGAACGGCGGTCTCGTCTGATGCGCAAAGCGGTGGCACTCATCGGGGCGCGGCGCGCAGATACGCTCTGGTCAGCTGTCGATACCGGAGATTTCAGGGCGTTTGTTCAGGTGATCGGCGACTGAAGTGCCTTCAGCAGCAAGGCCAGCGCATGATCACAGGCGGCCTGCCGCACGCGGGATCTGCCGGGCGCGCCGAATTCCACGGTCTCCGTGTTCACGCCATTTTTTGTGGCAAGTCCAAAACAGACCCGGCCTTCCGGTTTGAATTCTGAACCACCCGGTCCGGCAATTCCGGTTACGGAAACCGCCAGCCGCGCACCTGAATGGGTCAGTGCGCCAGTGGCCATTTCCTGTGCCACTTCTTCTGACACCGCACCATGCGCGGAGAGCGTCGCCTCTGAGACGCCCAGCATCTGAACCTTGGCTGCATTGGTGTAGGTGACGAAGCCGCGCTCAACAACTGCGGACGCGCCGGGAATGTCGGTCAGGGCGGCGGCGATCATGCCACCTGTGCAGCTTTCAGCCGTTGCGATCATAACGCCGGCACTTTTCGCGTTTTCAATAACCTGTGCAGTGGCGCGTCCGTCATCCGATCCCATGGTAAAACCCCGCCAGAACCAACACGCCGACAGCTGCGAAAACGCCGGCAATCACATCATCCAGCATCACACCCAGCGCATCCCCGCGCCGGTCCGCCCAGCCCACAGGGCCCGGTTTCAGGATATCAAACAGGCGGAACAGGACGAAAGCTGCGATCCAGCCCGGCCACATCACCAGAATGTTCAGTCCCATGGACCATGCCGCCCAGGAGATCGGCAGAAGTGCTATCCACTGGCCCGCAAGTTCATCGACGACGATTTCAGAGGGGTCATGATCCGTGCTGTCCCGCGTCATAACGGATGTGGCCCACCAGCCTTTGATGAAGGCCGCGATCACGCCCAGAAGTAGCAGCGGAAAGCCCCCCAGAACATGCAGCAGCCAGGCCCAGGGCAGGGCAATGAGCGATCCCCAGGTGCCGGGCGCCGGGCGGATGTATCCCACGCCCAGGACCGTACCGATCATCCGCGCGAGACCCGTCATGCGCTGACCAGTGCAGCGGTTGCGATACAGGCGATCCCTTCGCCGCGCCCCGTGAAGCCCAGCTTTTCAGACGTGGTTGCTTTAACCGACACACGCGCCTGATCGACGCCCATAAGCCGCGCCATTTCCTGCCGCATGCTGGCCGCGTGCGGGCCGATCTTGGGGAATTCACAGATCAGCGTACAGTCGATGTTGCTGATGGCGAACCCCATGGAGCGCGCAAGGTCTGCGGCATGTTTGAGAAAGATTTCGCTGGCGGCACCTTTCCACTGTGGATCGGACGGCGGGAAATGCTGGCCGATGTCGCCCCGGGCCAGCGCGCCGTAGATGGCATCTGTCACGGTGTGCATGCCCACATCGGCATCGGAATGCCCGACGAGGCCCTGGTCATGCGGAATGCGCACGCCGCACAGAATGACGTGATCCCCCGGCCCGAAGGCGTGCACGTCAAAGCCATTACCCAGTCTGATGTCCATCCCGTGCCCTCAGTATGCGCTCGGCCCGAGCAAAGTCTTCGGGCAGCGTGATTTTCAGATTGTCCTCATCCCCGGCGGTGATGGCAACCCCATGGCCGGCGCGGCGTGCGAGCCCGACATCATCATCAGCTCCATCGGGAAACCGCGCATGCGCATCCAGGATGAGATCAAGGGCAAACCCCTGCGGCGTCTGCGCCCGGAAGAGCCCCGCGCGGTCCTGTGTTCCGGTCACAAAGCCGTCCAAACCGGTCCACAGCGCATCAACAACGGCAACAGCCGGAGCAGCAGCATTCTGCGCGGTCAGAGCCGAAAGCACCCCGTCAATGGTTGCCTTGGACACACAGGGGCGTGCGGCGTCATGGATGAGAACGGTGTCACAGCTGCTGTGCACTGCTTCAAGGCCTGCGCGCACAGACGCACTGCGTGTTGCGCCGCCGGTGACGGTCTGCACGTCGCTCAGACTGGCCGACGCAACCAGATCGCGGTCGTCCGGGTGGATCACAAGGACGACCTGCGCGATGCCCGGATGGCTTGTAAAGGCCTGTAAAGAATGTGCAGCAACAGGGCGGCCAAGCAAGGACCGCCATTGTTTCGGGGTGCCGCCACCGGCGCGGGTGCCGCGACCAGCTGCGACGACGATTGCTGCTGTCTTCATGTGCCCCCCGACTTGCTCGCCTCTGTCTATGGCTTTGACCGGCGTCTGGCAATCATCTGATGTGCTGCCTAAAAAACAGGCAAACACCGTTGTGATGGTATTCAGTCGGACGGCTAATATTGCGAAAATGCTGCGAAATTGATAGATCAGAGCCAGTTGCACAAGGATTAGGCATTTATGGCTCCTGCGCCGCCTTTCGATATGACCCCACCGGTTCTTCTGGCCCCGATGGCCGGAATCACCGACCTGCCGTTCCGGGATCTGGTCGCAGGTTTCGGTGCCGGGCTGGTGGTCTCTGAGATGGTTGCGAGCCACGATATGCTGAATGCACGCCCTGGCAGCCGCGAAAAGGCTGAACTCGGGCTGGGCCATACCGGGACCGCGGTTCAGCTTGCCGGGCGCGAGGCCGCGCCGATGGCAGAGGCTGCCCGTATGGTTGAAGGGCAGGGTGCGGCGGTTATCGACATCAATATGGGTTGCCCCGCCAAAAAGGTGACGCAGGGCTACTCCGGATCCGCCCTGATGCGCACGCCCGATCATGCGCTCACGCTCATCGAGGCCGTTGTGCGCGCAGTGAAAATCCCCGTTACGCTGAAAACGCGGTTGGGTTGGGATGACAACATGCTCAATGCGCCGGACATCGCGCAGCGCGCGGAGAGCGCCGGGATTACGATGATCACGATCCATGGCCGGACGCGGTGCCAGTTCTACAAAGGATCTGCAGACTGGGCTGCGATCCGGCGCGTGCGGGATGCGGTGTCCATTCCCGTGATCGCAAATGGCGATATTGTGGATGCCGAAAGTGCAAAGCAGGCGCTTTCCATGTCCGGCGCGGACGGGATCATGATCGGTCGTGGGGCGCGGGGCCGCCCCTGGCTGCTTGCGGATGTGGCACACCGGCTCTGGGGCACCGAGGCACCCGAAATTCCGTCCGGACGGGCGCTGAGCGACATGGTGCGGACGCACTACGAAAACATGATCCGGTTTTACGGTGAAACACTTGGTCTGCGCGTCGCGCGTAAACATCTTGGCTGGTACATGGACACCTGCAGCACACCCGACGAGCTGCGGCGTGCTGTGCTGACCGCTGATACGCCCGCTGCAACAGACAGATTGCTGGCAGAGGCCTGCAACGTACCCTGCGGGGTCGCGGCATGAATTCCGACAAGAACATCTGGGCCAGCCTGCCGGTGCCGACCCTGATCATCGGGCCGGATGACCGGATTGTGGACATCAATTCGGCCGCCGAAGGGTTTCTGAATGTCTCAGCCCGGTCCGTACGCGGGGTGCCTGTCTGGGATCAGATCGCGGTCAATGATCCGCTGGAGGCCGCGTTTGAACGCTCGCGCGACAGCGGGACGCCTTTGTTCGTCAATGATGTGGATGTGGGCAGCGGCGAACGTGCTCCGATGCAGTCCGACCTGCAGGTGGCGCCACTGACGGGCAGTGAGGGGCATATGATCCTGATGATCTCGCCCCGTGAACTGGCGGGACGCATGACGCAGAACCATTCGGTCAAATCTGCGGCCAAGTCGGCCATCGGCATGGCTGAAATGCTGGCCCATGAAATCAAAAACCCGCTGGCAGGCATCACCGGAGCCGCGCAGCTGCTGAGCATGAATCTGGGCGCCGAAGATCTGGAGCTGACGGATCTGATCGTCGAGGAAAGCCGGCGGATCGTGAAGCTGCTGGGGCAGGTTGAACAGTTCGGCAACCTGTCGAGCCCGGACTTCCAGCCCGTCAATATCCATGATGTCCTGGACCGCGCGCGGCGTTCGGCGCTGCTGGGTTTTGGCGCGCATATGAAGATTGTCGAGGACTATGACCCGTCTCTGCCGATGTCCTGGGGGATCCCGATCAGCTGCTGCAGGTTGTTCTAAACCTGATCCGTAACGCCTCGGAAGCCTCGCGTGGCAAACCGGGTACGATCCGGCTGCACAGTTATTTCGAGCATTCTTTCCGGCTGCGTCGTTCCGACGGGACCGGCCAGTCGCTGCCATTGCAGATCGAGATCATTGATGATGGCCCGGGCCTGCCCGAGGCGATCAAGGGCGATGTTTTTGAACCTTTTGTCTCGGGCCGCGAAAACGGCACCGGTCTGGGGCTCGCGCTGGTCAGCAAGATCATCTCTGATCATGGCGGCTGGATTTCTGTGACCTCCGTTCCCGGTCGCACCGTTTTCAGAATTTCACTGGCGCGCGCGCCCCGCGACGCCGCACAAATGTCACTCAGAGAGGAATAACAGATGGATGGTACCGTCCTGGTTGCCGATGACGACCGCACGATCCGCACAGTTCTGACCCAGGCCCTGACCCGCGCGGGCTGCCGGGTGCATGCGACCTCTAGTCTGACAACGCTGATGCGCTGGGTCAGCGAGGGCAAGGGCGACGTGGTTATCTCTGATGTCATGATGCCGGACGGTAACGGGTTGGAAATGCTGCCTAAAATCAGTGAGGACCGCCCGGGTCTGCCGGTCATTGTGATTTCGGCACAGAACACGATCATGACGGCGATCCAGGCCGCCGAGGCAGAGGCCTATGATTACCTGCCGAAACCGTTCGATCTGCCCGATCTGATGAAGCGCACCGCGCGTGCGCTTGAGACCCGTCAGCAGTCGAAACGCGCGCCGGCACCCGGCAATGAGCGCCCGGATGATCTGCCGCTTGTGGGCCGCACGGCAGTTATGCAGGCGCTTTACCGCATCGTGGCACGCGTGATGAATACCGATCTGCCGGTGCTGGTCTGGGGCGAATCCGGCACGGGCAAATCCCTGATCGCGCGGGCCATTCACGATTTTTCCGACCGGCGCAGCCTGCCGTTCGTCACCGCGACAGGCGCGGATCTGCAGGAGCTCGAAGGACCGGCCCGGCTGCTGGCGCGCGTCAAGGGGGGCACGCTGCTGATCGACGAAATCGGCGACCTGTCCGAAGAGCTCCAGGCGCGCGTGGTCCGGATGATGGACACGCCCGGTGAATATGCGCCCCGGTTTCTCGCCACCAGCCAGAGTGATCTGAACGCTGCGATGGAAAAGGGCGAAATGCGCAAGGACCTTTATTACAGGCTCAGCGGCGCGACGTTGATGGTGCCGGCGTTGCGGGAGCGGGTAGATGATATTCCGCTGCTGGCAGAGCACTTTCTGGCCCGTGCAGAGGCCGCCGGGGCCGCCGCACGCAGTCTGTCTGAGGCAGCGGCTGAGATTTTCCGCAACTATTCCTGGCCGGGCAACGTACGCCAGCTGGAGAACGCGATCCGCCGGCTGGGTCTTACCAGCCGCGCGGCTGAGATCACAGCGTCAGAAGTGGAGCAGGTGCTCGGCGCGCAGCCGGACCTTGAACCCATGCGGGCCGCGGGCAATACCGAAAAACTGGGTGCATCGGTAGAGCGCCACCTGCGGCGTTACTTCGACCTGCACGGTAATATGCTCCCGCCTGCCGGGCTTTATTCCCGTATTCTGCGCGAGGTGGAGGCACCTTTGATCGAAATTGCCCTCGAGGCGACCGGCGGAAATCAGGCCAAATGCGCCGATCTGCTGGGGATCAACCGGAATACGCTGCGGAAAAAGATCACTGATCTCGATATTGAGGTGACACGCCGCCGTAAATTGATGTAAAACCGCAACACAAACCGTGGCACATGGGGGACACCTCTCGTGGAGACCACAAAATAGAGCGGTCTGGTGCCAGGTGCGCCACATCATAGGTGAGGATATCGGGTGGCATCCCGTGTGGAAAAGTCACTGCGACTGCGGTTGGGGCGTCTGCGCCGCTTAAGGCGTGTGCGCAATGTGGCCACGCTGGGTCTTGTTGTGCTGGGCCCGGTTCTGGCACTGGCCACCTATCTCATTCTGGGCCCTCTGGGCGAGGCCAGCACAACGCTGAGCCTGCGGCTGATTCTGCTGGCAGATCTCGTTTATATTCTTGTGGTTGCGGCGCTTGTGCTGGCGCAGGTCGGGCGGCTGATCGCGGCACGGCGGGCCAAATCAGCGGGGTCGCGGCTGCACCTGCGCCTGACCGGCGTTTTCGCCTCTCTCGCTCTTATTCCGACTGTCACGGTCGCCATCTTTTCAGGTCTGACGGTGAATGTTGGCCTTGAGGGGTGGTTTTCCGACCGTGTACGCGAGGTTGTCGGCAATTCTCTGGCTGCGGCACAGGCCTATGAGGACGAACAGCGCGAGGACCTGGCAGAAGATGCCCTGGCACTGGCCGAATCCATTGATGAGGCGCGCAGAGCCGGAATTCTGATTTCGGACAGCGATCTGCTGAGCGAAGGTCAGCGGCAGATCCAGCGGGGCCTTCGCGAGGCCTATATGATCGACGGGACACGCGAATTGCGTGCCCGTGGTGAGCGGTCATACCTGTTCAACTATGAAGAACCGACGGCCACTCATATCCGAGACGCCCAGCAGAATGAAGTTGTGATCATCGAGGACTGGCCAAACAACGAGTTCCGCGCGCTGGTTATGCTGACTGCCTTTACCGACCGATATCTGTATGTGAGCCGCGACGTTGATGGCGAAATCCTTTCGCTCATAGATGAAACCCAGGAAACGGTGCGTCTTTATCAGCAACTGGAAAATGATCGCGGACGGCTGCTTTTTGACTTCGGGCTTCTCTATCTTGCCTTTGCGCTCATCCTGATCTTGGCGGCGGTCTGGCTGGGGCTGTGGTTCGCGGAGCGACTGTCCGGTCCTGTGGGCCGGCTGACCGGCGCGGCGCAGCAGGTTGGTGCCGGGGACCTGGACGTTCAGGTGCGCGAAGAAGTCGGCGACGACGAGATTGCCATGCTGGGTCGCTATTTCAACCAGATGACCCGCCAGCTGAAGGTGCAGCGCGAGACGCTGATGGACAATACCCAGCAGATCGAGCGCCGCCGCAGGCTGTTTGATTCGGTTCTGAGCTCTGTGACATCAGGTGTAGTCGGTCTGGACCCTGATGGCCGGATTACATTTGTGAACCGCAGTGCCGAACGGTTGCTGGACTGGAACGGTGACCGTCAGACTGTTGCTCTTTCGGTGGCCGTGCCGGAGTTCGGCCCTCTGTTCGAAACCCTCAAGAAAGCGCCGGAGGAGGTGGCACAGGGCGAGGTCAAGGTCAGCCGCCAGGGGCGGCGCGAAAACCTTCTTGTCCGGATGGCCACCCGGCGCAGCGAAGACGGCAGGCTCGAAGGATACGTTGTGGCGTTTGATGACGTCACCGATCTGGTCAGCGCCCAGCGGATGGCGGCCTGGGGCGATGTGGCCCGCCGCATTGCGCATGAGATCAAAAACCCGCTTACGCCCATTCAGCTGTCTGCAGAACGCATCAAACGCAAGTTTGCCTCCCGCGTGGGCGAGGACAGCGATGCGCTGGAGCAGATGACCGGAGTGATTGTGCGGCAGACCGGCGATCTGCGCAGAATTGTGGATGAGTTCTCCAAATTTGCCCGAATGCCCGAACCAGACCGCAAACCGCTTGATCTGAAACAACTGGTCCGCGATGCGGTTCTGCTGCAGCAGACAGGCCAGCCGGATGTGCGTATTACTGCGTCGCTGCCCGATGATGCTGTTGAGGCGGAACTGGACGGCACAATGATCAGCCAGGCGCTGACAAACCTGATCAAGAACGCCGGGGAAGCCATTGATAGCCTGAAGGAAAAAGGCACACCGGAAGGTCATGATCCGCGGATCCGGGTGGAAATGGCGCTGCTGCCCGGCCGTGCCCGCGTGACCGTTGCCGACAACGGGATCGGCCTGCCCGAGGACCGTGCCCGGCTGTTCGAACCCTATGTGACGACGCGCAGCGAAGGCACGGGCCTGGGTCTGCCGATCGTCAAAAAGATTATTGAGGAGCACGGCGGCAGCCTCTTGCTTGAAGATGCGCCCGTGTTCGACGGGCAAACCCATTCCGGTGCAATGGCGGTAATAACACTGCCCTGCCTGACAACTGATGCACCGCAAAAAGAAACGACTCAGGAAGGAACCGAAACCAATGAGTGATATTCTGATTGTTGATGACGAACGCGACATCCGCGAGCTGATCTCTGACATCCTGAAGGACGAGGGGTTCGCGACGCGGCTGGCGGGGAATTCGGACGACGCGATGGCTGCCATCAATGGCGAGCCACCCGCGCTGATCATTCTGGATATCTGGCTGAAGGACAGCCGGATGGATGGTATTGATATCCTCAAAGCCGTGCGCCGCGATAATCCGGATGTGCCGGTGGTGATCATTTCTGGCCATGGCAACATCGAAATCGCCGTGGCTGCGATCAAACAGGGTGCCTACGACTTTATCGAAAAGCCTTTCAACATTGACCAGTTGCTGGTCGTGATCCGGCGCGCCATGGAGACCTCCCGGTTGCGGCGCGAAAACCAGAGCCTGCGCCGCCGTGACGATACGCGCTCTGAGATGATCGGCAGTTCACCGTCGTTCCGCACGCTCGTCAGCAATCTCGACAAGGTGACCAAATCGAACGGACGCGTGATGCTGACCGGACCTGCGGGCAGCGGCAAAGAGGTTGCGGCCCGGTATATTCACGCCAATTCCAACCGCGCGGATGGTCCTTTTGTGACCGTCAATTGTGCCGGCGTCGCCCCCGACCGGATGGAAGAGGTGCTGTTCGGGCGGGAAACACCGGAGCGCGGTGTGGAACCGGGTCTGCTGGAAGAGGCCCATGGCGGGATCATCTATTTCGATGAGGTCGCCGACATGCCGATCGGTACCCAGTCGAAAATCCTGCGCGTGCTCGTGGATCAGCAGTTCCAGCGGGTAGGTGGCAATGACAAGGTGCGGGTGGACCTGCGGGTGATTTCCTCGACGAACCGGGATCTTGAGGAAGCCATTGAGGCAGGAACCTTCCGCGAGGAGCTTTACCACCGGCTGAACGTGGTGCCGATCCGGGTGCCAGCGCTCGAAGAGCGGCGCGAGGACATTCCGGAACTCGCACGTCATTTCATCGCCGAGATGAACACATCGCAGGGTCTGCCGCTGCGGGAGCTTACCGATGATGCCGTGGCGCTGATGCAGACGATGGTCTGGCCCGGAAATGTCCGGCAGCTGAAAAACCTGATCGAACGTGTGCTGATACTGGGCGACGGTAACGGCGAGATCGAGGCGCGGGAACTGCCGGGCAACGAGGAGGGCGGCGGTGATCAGAACCGGGTTGTTCTGTCCGGAGCACTGGCCACTCTGGCACTGCGCGAAGCGCGCGAAGCCTTTGAGCGTGAATATCTGCTGACGCAGATCAACCGGTTTGGCGGCAATATTTCCCGCACCGCCAACTTTGTCGGCATGGAACGCTCCGCGCTTCACCGCAAACTCAAGTCGCTGGGTGTTGTGACCTCAGCGAAATCAGGTGCACGCGTGGCACAGCTGGACGAGGAACCCGAAACGGCGGACTGATGCGGTCAGGCGCTGATTTCGGCCAGGATGTCATGTCCCTGCATTTTGAGGAAATGCAGAATGTCGATGAAAATCCAGTTCTCCGCCAGGCGGTCTCCGTCCCGCCGGTAAATGTCGACCACACGCATATCCGCGCGTGCGTCTGAGGCCGGGAACCCCATAAATGTCCCGCTGTTGGTCAGCGTCAGGTTCGGCCATCCAAAGAAGCCGCCATAGTTCCCTTCGGCCATCCGGCACAGGTGCCCGTTAAAGGCGCGGTCACTGATGTGGGTGCGGAACGGGCCCTGGTGCTGTTCGATATACCGGTCGATCGTATAGGTTGCGCCGATGCCCGCGGGCCCCCACCACAGCATGTCCGCGTTCCAGTCAATGGCCAGCTCGTCCCGCGGATGCAGCGGGTCTGAAGATGCATTGGCCTCATCAATACTGCCGATCATATTGTTGATCCGCGCAAGGGTGATTTCTGATGCCTCCGGATCGCCGGCCGTGAACTGCAAACCGTCATGCGTCAGGGGTCCGGGCTGGATCAGATGCGCACCCGTCTGCTCGGTACGCAGGGGGTTCAGCCCTGCCTGCAGCATAAGGTGGATCAGATCCACAAAAAGCGCCGATTCCACGATCTGGCCGTCCCGCACCTTGTGAAACTCCGCATAGCGCAGCATGGCGATTTTACGGGTGGGCGGGATGCCCAGAAACGCCGCATCAAAGAGCCCCATCAGATGGCCCATCGAACAGATCCACTGGCCCTGAAACCCGTCAATTTCATTCAGACCGGCGAAAAAGATATCCTCGCGCCGCTGCACGCTGCTGAAAGCGCTCAGAAAGGGCTGCCAGAACGTCTGCGCGATCGCTGAGGGGCCGGTCTGCTCGTGGAACGGATGCATGCCGTACCAGTGGCAATCCGCGCTCATGTAGCGCGACAGCACCTCTGCCATACCGGCAGCGTCTGCACCGGCCATATCGGCATAAAGACTGCGGACCAGCGCTTTGGCTGGCTGCAGATCGGGCGAAATACGGGGAATCGAAACACTCATGCGCAATGAGTAGAAAGCCGTATCCCCCGGTGCCAGCGCAAAAGCGACAAAATCAGCCCGGGGTGTTCAGAATCTGCCAGGTTTTGTCTTTGTTCCGCGAAATACAGCTGTCGGCGGTGAGTGGCGGCAGCACGCGGGTCACGGCGGGTATCGCATTACGCATCACATCTGCCGGACAGCGCGGGATGCTGACCTGGTTGTACCCGCGCGCGGTCATGCACTGGTCGGTGACGCGTGCACGCAGCCCTGCGTTGACATCCACGGTGTAAACCGCCCCAGGCTCAAAGAACCCGCCGCGGGTATAACAGGACCCGTCATGGTGGCAGATGCGTCGGGCCGGGTAGTATTGCGGCGGTTCGCGGCGCACCTGGTTGGACACCGGAACGTTCTGTGCTGCGCTGACCTGACAGCTCAGAAGGTCGCTTTCCAGCCGCGAAACCTCGGCGCCGGCGTCATAGTACATGGTCACCGGGGCACAGGAGGCCACCAGCGACAGGCATGTCAGGAACCGCAGGGCAGGCAGAAACTGTTTCATACCCGTATATTGCATGGCCCGGGCAGGCGGGACAATTGAATTGACCGCCTCAGAGCCATCTGCCATTCAGAAGGTCCGGAAATGCTCTGAAGGACGCAAAGCATGAAGGTCATCATCTGCGGTGCCGGCCAGGTTGGCTGGCAGATCGCGCGGCATCTGTCCGGTGAACGCAATGACGTCACCGTGGTCGACAACAACCCAGATCTCGTGCGCCGGGCAACGGATTCCCTTGATGTTCAGGGCATTGCGGGGTTTGCCAGTTATCCCGACGTGCTGGACAGGGCAGGGGCGCGGGATGCGGAGATGATCATCGCGGCGACCCATTCGGACGAGGTCAATATGGTGACCTGCCAGGTGGCGCATTCGGTTTTCGGGATTAACCGGAAAATCGCGCGCCTGCGCAGCCAGTCCTATCTGGATGCCATCTATTCCGATCTTTACCGCCGCGATCACATGCCGATTGACGTGGTGATCAGCCCCGAAAAGGAAGTGGCAGCAGCAGCATTGCAGCGGCTCTCTGCGCCCGCGGCCTTTGACACAGAAGTCTTTATGGAGGGCAAGGCGCATCTGCTTGGCATCAGTCTTGATGAAAGCTGTCCGGTGCTGAACACCTCTCTGCGTCAGCTGACGGATCTTTTTTCGACGCTGCGCGCTGTTGTCGTCGGTGTCCGGCGCGAGGGCACGCTTTTTGCACCTGAGGCGAAGGATCAGCTTTTTGCGGGCGACGAATGCTACATCTTCACCCATGTGGATGATATCCCGCGCACGATGGAGATCTTCGGCAAGAAGCAATCCAAGCAGGAACGCGTGGTGCTGGTGGGCGGCGGCAATGTCGGTCTGACCGTTGCGCGCACACTGGAAAAGCGTGTTGCGCGGGTGCGCACCAAAGTCATCGAAAAGAGCCGCCATTGTGCGGAACGTGCTGCCGAAGCGCTGGAACGCACGATCGTGCTGAACGGGGACGGGCTGGATTCCGGGCTGCTGGCCGAAGCAGGCATTGCGCGTGCGGATGCAATGCTGGCGGTGACCGACGACGATAAAACCAATATGCTGGCCTGTGTGCGCGCCAAGGCCGAAGGCTGTGCTTATGTGATCGCGCTGATCAATGACCCGACGCTGGTGCCGCTGATGGGGCCACTGGGGATCAACGCCTATATCAACCCGCGTGCGACAACTGTGTCGTCGATCCTGCGACATATCCGGCATGGCCGCGTGCGTGCCGTCTATTCCATCGGCGACGCCGAGGCCGAGGTGATCGAAGCCGAAGTGCTGTCAACTTCGCCTCTTGCGGGTCGGAAAATCTCGGAAATTGATTTCCCCGAAGGCGTGCTGGTCGGCGCTCTGCGCAAAGGGGACGAAGTGATCCGGCCGGTGGGCAGCACCCGTATCAGCGAAGGTGACGTGATTGCTATTTTTGCCCTGACAGAAGACGTGCCGGAAGTGGAACGTCTGATGCAGGTCTCTATCGACTTCTTCTGATCCATGGCCCGCGCACGACAAAGCCCCGGGCGCAGATCGGCACTTGAACAGCTGCTGCAGATGCCGCTCTTTCTGCTGATCTTTGGGGTGGCTTCTGTCTCTATGCTGGTGCCGGCGCTGCATGGTGGTGCGATCCGCGAACTGGCAACCGCACGTGCGTTTTTCTACAGCAGTCTGCTGGGGCTGATCATCTTCGGTATGGTCGCCACAGCTCACGCCGGGCGCAGACCGCGCCATGGTACGCTGGGTACGCTTTTGTCACTCTTTTCAACATTTGTGTTCCTGCCGGTTTTTCTGGCGGTTCCATTCTTTGAGGGGCTGGGGACTACCACTTTTATCAATGCCTATGTCGAGATGGTCAGTGCCGTCACAACCACCGGTGCCACGCTTTTTGACCGGCCCGCGCGGCTGAACGATACGCTGCACCTTTGGCGGGCGCAGGTCGGCTGGATGGGCGGGATCACCATGTGGATCGCCGCATCGGCCATTCTGGCCCCGCTGAACCTCGGCGGATTTGAAGTGACGGCCCAGGCTGAACCCGGGCAACGCGAAAGCCAGAGCACCATTTACGGCCGCACGAACCCACGGGACCGCCTGTTGCGTGTGGTCTCAACCCTTGTGCCCATCTATGTCGGGCTGACGCTGCTGCTGTGGATACTTCTCTTTGTGAGCGGCGACCGGCCGCTCGTGGCGCTCACACATGCAATGTCGGTCATGGCGACCTCGGGTATTTCGGCGGTGGGCGGTGTCGGCGAGAACGGGTCCGGCTTTACCGGCGAGATCCTGATGCTGCTCTTTATGCTGTTTGCACTGTCACGGCTGACGTTTTCGTCCGACACCATTACGGCGACGCAGGGCGGTCTGAGCACGGATCCGGAATTCCGGCTTGGGCTGGCGATTGTCCTCGGCGTGCCCCTTGTCATTTTCCTGCGTCACTGGATCGGGGCGCTGGATTTCGAGACGGGTGAGGAGCTGCAGGCGGCGATCCGCGCATTTTGGGGGGCGCTCTTCACTGTGATGTCCTTCCTGACAACCACCGGTTTTGCGAGCGCAGGCTGGTCAGAGGCCCAGGCCTGGTCCGGACTGCAGACACCCGGCCTGATCCTGATGGGGCTCGCGCTCATTGGAGGCGGGGTCGCGACCACTGCCGGAGGTGTCAAACTGCTGCGGGTCTTCGCACTCTATCTGAACGGGCGGCGGGAACTGGAAAAGCTCGTGCATCCGTCCTCTGTGAGCCGCGCAGGCCGGGAAAGCCGCCGCATTCAGCGAAACGGCGCCTTCATTGCATGGATTTTCTTCATGCTTTTTGCGCTAACGCTGGCCGCAATCACCATGCTGCTTGCCCTGCTGGGAGTGGACTTTGAGGATGCGATGGTGCTGGCCGTGGCGGGATTGTCGACCACCGGGCCGCTCATCTCATTTGCCGCCGAAGACCCTATCGCTCTGGTTGAACTCAGCGGCGGCGCCAAGGCGGTTTTCTGCGCGGCAATGGTGCTTGGCCGGCTGGAAACCCTTGCCATTATTGCGCTTTTGACGCCCGATCTCTGGCGCGGCTGACCTGCCCGCGGGAATAGGTCCGTAACGGACTGTTTTTTGGGGTGGAATCTCGGCGCTGTCCCCTTCATACTCTGCCCGGAGGGAGAGGGTCCGGTCCGCGGTCCCCGGCAAGAAAAAAGGCGAATACCAGAATGGCGTCGGACAGACAGAATCTTCAGGATGCGTTCCTGAATCACGTGCGTAAAACCAAAGTGCCCGTTACGATCTTTCTGATCAACGGGGTGAAACTGCAGGGTGTGATCACCTGGTTTGATAATTTCTGTGTATTGCTGCGTCGCGATGGCCAGTCCCAGCTGGTGTACAAACACGCCATTTCGACAATCATGCCAAGTCAGCCGATCAGCCTTTATGAGGGCGAAGACGCTTCTTGAGCCGTCCCACATTTCAGATCGACAATACCGCTGGTCCGAAGGCGACCCGCGCCTGGGTGCTGCATCCTGACATCCGTTCGGATGCTGAGCGCCGTATGCCGGAGTACGCCCTCGAAGAGGCGGTATCGCTCGCACGTGCGCTGCCGGAACTCGAAGTGATCGGTGCCGATATCGTGCCGCTCAAAACCGTGCGGGCTGGCATGCTGTTCGGGTCCGGCAAGATCGACGAACTCAAGGCCTGCTTTGAAGCGGCAGAGATTGATCTCGTGCTGGTAGACGGCCCTGTCAGCCCTGTGCAGCAGCGAAACCTCGAAAAAGCCTGGGGGCTCAAACTGCTCGACCGGACCGGGCTGATCCTGGAGATTTTCAGCGACCGCGCCGCGACCCGTGAAGGTGTGCTGCAGGTCGAGATGGCAGCGCTCAGCTATCAGCGCACGCGGCTGGTGCGGGCCTGGACCCACCTTGAACGCCAGCGGGGTGGTCTCGGGTTTGTGGGTGGCCCGGGGGAGACGCAGATCGAGGCGGACAGGCGTGCCATCGACGAACAGCTTGTGCGGCTGCGCCGCCAGCTCGACAAGGTGGTAAAGACCCGCGCACTGCACCGGGCCGCCCGCGCCAAGGTACCGTATCCGATTGTGGCGCTTGTCGGCTACACCAATGCGGGTAAATCGACGCTCTTTAACCGGCTGACCGGGGCCGAGGTCATGGCAAAGGATATGCTCTTTGCCACACTTGACCCGACCATGCGGCGGCTGCAGCTGCCCGAGGGACCGGAGGTGATCCTGTCGGACACGGTTGGATTTATTTCCGATCTGCCCACCGAACTGGTGGCCGCGTTCCGGGCGACACTCGAAGAGGTGCTGGCTGCAGACGTGATCTGTCACGTCCGGGATATCTCGCATCCGGAGACCGAAGAGCAGGCAGTGGATGTGCGGACCATCATGGCCTCCCTTGGCGTTGAGGACGACCGGCCGACCTTTGAGATCTGGAACAAGCTGGATCTTCTGCCGGAGAGCGAGGCGGATGCCATGCGCGCCCGCGCGGCACGGGACGAAAATGTGTTTGCCCTGTCCGCCCTGACGGGGGAAGGCATTGATCCGCTGCTTGAGGCCGTCACAACGCGTCTTGAAGGCGCACGCCAGACAGAAACCCTGTCGCTGGGCTTTGCGGATGGCAAGAAACGGGCCTGGCTTTTCCAGCAGGACATTGTGGAACGCGAAGAGCAGAACGAGACAGGTTTCGATATCACTGTGCGCTGGACGAGGGCGCAGCAGGATCAGTTCGCGCGGCTTTAAAGCGTCTGACGAAATACAGTATTGTTTAACGCTCTGAAGTCCCGGGTTTCAGGCAGCGTAAAGTGCTTCAGTCTTGCGTACGACGCTTCAGGGCCCGTCTGCATCTGCATACCGCCAGGCCCCCGGTGCCAGCCTGTTCAGCTGCCAGGTGCCGACCTGTACCCGGATCAGCCGCAGACAGGGCAGGCCCACATGGGCGGTCATGCGCCTTACCTGCCGGTTGCGCCCTTCGGTGATTGTGATGCGCAGCCAGTGATCCGGCACCGTTTTGCGGAACCGCACGGGCGGATCACGGGGCCAGAGCGGATCAGGCTCAGTAGTCTGCGTGACCTGAGCGGCGCGCGTCGGTCCGTCCTTCAGCGTGACCCCTCGCGCCAGTTGTGACACGGCATCCTCATCCGGGGCGCCCTCCACCTGCACAAGGTATGTTTTGGGCATCTTGTGCTTTGGACTGGCGATCCGCGCCTGCAGACGGCCATTGTCGGTCAGGACCATCAGACCTTCGCTGTCCCGGTCCAGCCGGCCGGCCGGATAAAACCCGGGCACGTCGATAAAACCCGAAAGTGTGGGGCGCGGTGAGCCTTCGGTGCCTTTGTCCGTGAACTGGGACAGGACACCAAAGGGTTTGTGAAACAGGATAACGCGGGCCATCTATTCCTGCGGGCGCAGAATGGTGACACCGACCGAGGCGGCGCGGGCCAGGTCCTCGTCAAGCGACATCGGTATGTATTCGCCCCGCCGCCACAGCTGCGCCATGTCATCGTAGTGCCGCGACAGAAAATGCCCGGACTGGCCGGTGGAGGTGATGAATACGGAACTGTCGGGATCGGCAAAATCGTAGACACCGCGATAGGCAGCCCCATGCACATTGTGGAACGGGTCCGGCCCGTTTCCGCCACGCGTCAGACCACGCTGCAGGGTGTTGTCACCGCCGTTTGTGGACTGGCGGATGTTCACGAAGAAGCGGAGCACTGGCACACCTCCCAGCACCTGATGGTCATGGGTCGCCTGATGCGCGTCGCCCCAGCGAAGGGTTTCCAGCGCCGGTCCCCAGTTTTCACTGATCCAGATCAGCGCGTCATCCAGCGCAAGCCGCGCCATGTCCGCACAGGTTTCTTCCGGCGCGGACTGGATCACATCGCACCAGACGGCTGCACCGTTCACATCGCGGAAGGCACGCTCGATAAAGAGCGGCTCCACATGGGTCAGTTCCCGCGCCAGTGGCCCCAGTTCGTCCTGAACCATGCGGGCCTGCAGACTGCGCAGCCAGGCCATGTAGATCAGCGGCTCAGGCATGTGTTCGTTCATTTCACCGGACCAGCTGGCCAGCAGGGTCAGGGCACGCTGGCGCTGGCGCAGCGGTGTGCCTTCGGGTGCGGCCTCGCCGGTGAACCACAGTTCTGCTCCGATCAGCGGCAGCAGGGACCGGGCGGTGAAACTCACATTGTCCAGCTGCGCCTCGATGAAGCTGTCACGCGTGTGGACCTGGCGGGCCTGCATCAGGCGCTGCCAGCGTTGCACACGCTGGGTGTCGCCCCAGACAAAGGACACGTGGTTCGGAAACGGCCTGTCCACGACCTTGTTGTTGGTGTTGCCCAGAATGCCGCCATTGGGTGCTGTAACCCGCGGGTTCGAGGCATAGGGCAGGCGGCCCTGCCAGCGGTTGGCGGCAATCCACCCCGGGCTGGGCATCCGACCCTGGCTCTGATGGTTCGCATCGCGCCGGGGCATGGCCCCGATCATTTTCATCGCAATTTCTTTGCGGTCCGCGAGGATCAGGTTCTGGGCCGGGGCCACAAAGCTTTCGGCAGCATCAATGCCTTCGCTCACGGATTTGGCGCGCATCAGCTCAAGTGCTGCGGCCATTGAAGTGTCATTGGGGCTGAGAACGGTCCAGGCGAGCGATGCCACATGGCCCGGAGGTGTGATGGTCGCCAGATTGTAATGCGTGCCGGGCAGGACAGGGCCGTTGTCGGTCCACCGCAGCGTGATCGTAACAGGCGTTTCATCTTTGATGTTGATGATCGAAGAGCGGGTATCAAACGCCTTGAAGCCGTCCGGGGTCCGGTATTCCTCGGGGTTGTCCGGGTTCAGCGCCTCGATATAGACGTCCTGATCGTCCATCCCGGCAGATGTAAGTCCCCAGCCAAGCTCCGCGCTCCGGCCTGTCAGAATAACCGGCATGCCTGGAATGGTGCCCCCGATTACGCCACCACTTTCCAGTTCCAGCCGCGCCAGATACCAGATTGCGGGCGCGGTAAAGCCCAGATGCGGGTCGTTCGCCAGCAGCGTACCACCGGCTGCAGACCGTGTCGGATCCGCAGCCCAGGCGTTTGACGCACCGGCCATCATCCGCCGTTTGAACGGCGACAGTGGATGATCATCATGGGGCAGGCTTTCTGCGAACCGGGGCGCTTCAGGGAAGAGCGCTGAATATTCCGGCAGCGCCACAACACCCGTGCCGGGCGCGTCAGGCAGGATGTCAGCCAGCCGGTCAGCATCCGGTACCGCAAGCGACATCCGGGCGCGCAGCACTTCGGCATCAAGGTGTCCTGACAGCTGCAGACCCATCAGTTTGATGATCGCAAGCAGAATCCGCTGGCCGCCAGGGGGCCATAGGTGCGTTAAAGAGGAACATCTCCGGTGCACCGCGCCCCAGAGCCTGCGCGTTTACCTGATCCAGCCGGACATTCACGCCAGTGGCATAGGCCCGCAACATGCGCATCGTGCGTTCGTTCTGGGCATCAACCGATGCCGTGGCGAGGGTGTAAAGATCCAGGCGGCGCAGTAGTTTGTCCACATTGAGCGTCGCGGTGCCGAATATTTCGGACAGCCGCCCCTGTGCGGTGCGCCGCATCATTGTCATCTGCCACAGACGGTCCTGCGCATGGGCAAAACCAAGGGCGTAAAAAACATCCTCGTCGGTGCTGCCGAAAATATGCGGCACGTTGGCGTTGTCGCGCACAATTTCGACCGGCGCGTTCAGGTAAGGCACCTCGATCACCGCGTCGTATTCCGGCAGTGACCGGGACGCGAGGTAGTACACCAGGCACACACCCAGAACCACCAGCGCAATCATCGCCCCCGCGAGACGCATCAGCCATTTGAAGATCAGAGCCATCTGCTGCCCCGTGAATATCCCGCCGGTTTGTTGACCCGGCGCATCTGACTGTTAGGTAGGACAGCAGCGTAACGCAACACCCAAAGGGAGGGATTGAAATATGGCCAGGGTAGCATTTCTGGGACTGGGCGTCATGGGCGGCCCGATGGCAGGACATCTTCAGAAGGCAGGCCATGAGGTCACAGTCTATAACCGCACCGCGGCGCGGGCGGAAAAATGGGTGGAAACCTACGGTGGGGCAATGGCGATCACCCCGCGTGAGGCAGCGGACGGCGCAGAATTCGTCATGGCCTGTGTCGGCAACGATGATGACCTGCGCAGCGTCTGTCTGGGCGATGACGGGGCCTTTGCAGGCATGGGGAGTGGCACGGTTTTTGTAGATCACACCACAGTGTCCGCCAAAGTGACCCGCGAACTTTTTGCAGCAGCCGGCGACAGTGGGGTCAGTTTTGTGGACGCGCCGATTTCCGGCGGTCAGGCTGGCGCGGAAAACGCTGCCCTGTCGATCATGTGTGGTGGTGAAGAAGCCGCCTATGACCGTGCGCTGCCGGTGATGGAAGTGTATTCCAAAATCTGCCGCCGCATAGGAGACAGCGGGGCAGGTCAGATGACCAAAATGTGCAATCAGATTGCCATTGCCGGTCTGGTTCAGGGCCTGAGCGAAGCGCTGCACTTTGCGGACAAAGCGGGCCTCGACGGTCGTGCAGTGGTTGAGGTGATCAGCCAGGGCGCCGCTGGGAGCTGGCAGATGTCGAACCGTTATGAGACGATGCTGGACGATCATTTCGACCACGGTTTCGCGACCGACTGGATGCGCAAGGACCTTGGCATCTGCCTGAGCACAGCGGATGAGACCGGTGCCAGCCTGCCGGTCACGGCACTGGTCGACCAATTCTATAAAGACGTGCAGAAAATGGGCGGCGGCCGCTGGGATACCTCCAGCCTGTTCAAGCGGCTGCAGGCGCTCGGTTGAGCCTGTTATTGGCTTCCTGAGCGGCGCGCTGATTTTCGGATGCAGAAAGAATCGGCACCGTAAAATTCGTTTACGGTGCCGTATGGCCTGCGAGTCTGCAGAATGCCCCCGGAACTCCAGCTCAAAAAAGTGGCGAGGAAGCCCGGCTGCGTTCTGTTTTTTAGGCAAGGGGTGGGGGCAGCACCACAAAAACCATGAAAAGCTGGTCTGGTTTACCAAACGGCAAAGATTTGGAAGCCACTTTTGAGGTCGAAACGATCCCGGAAGCAGAAGAACATGAACTCCAAAAACCAAATACTGAATTCAATGGAGTCTAAGGATTTACAGGCAGAAGAATTGTTTTTTCCCGGACTGACAAACGCGGCGTAATCAGGTTTTCCAATGAAACGTTCTGTCGCATCAGCGGATACGAATGGAAAGCACTGCGTGGAGCGCCCCACAAAATCATCAGGCATCCGAACATGCCGCGCGGTGTATTTCATCTTCTGTGGGAGTGCCTTGGACGGTCGACACCGGTCGGAGGTTATGTCCAGAACCTGAGCAAAGATGGAACGCATTACTGGGTTTTGCCGTCATGGTTCCGACAGATGACGGATATCTTTCCGTCAGGCTGAAACCCCTCGGACCAAGGCTGGCCCGAATTTCCAAACTGTATCTCGATCTGCGGCGCAGAGAACTCGACGACGATATTTCTCCGCAGAAAAGCGCGAATGCTCTGCTGGACGCGCTGAAAAAAGATGGGAGTAAATCTTACCAGCACTTTATGGTCACAGCTCTGAACGAAGAGATTGCGGCACGGCAGGAGGCACTGGGACTGGGACCGGACGCGTCACTTGGTTCACTGGAAAAGATGCTGGAAGCAGTGGCTCAGATCGAAGAAAACGCGCGAACGGTTGCCAGCATCTTTGAGGAAACCAAGCAGATCCCGCACAATATGAAACTGCAGGCACAAAGACTGGAAGGGCGCGACGGCCCCATCGGCGTCATTTCGGGTAATCACCAGGATATGATGCGCTCGCTCGAAGAGGCTGTGACAGGTTTTTCCCGAACGGCTCAGGAAAGCGCCGATCACATTGGTCAGGTTTGCTTCGTAACATCGACCACGCGTTTGCTGTCGGATATTCTGGATGGCTTTGACAATGAAGTGACGCCGGATGATGTCGACAAGAAGGCCGAGGAGGCCCGCCTCGAAAAACTGAAACGTGCATCCGGTGATGTGCTGGTAACGGGGCTGAAGGATCTGGCCAGGCGCAGCAAGCATTTCGCTGATCGCTGCCGCGATATCCGCCGGGTGATGTCCGGCCTCGAAATGACCCGCATTATGTGCAAAATCGAACGGGCCGGCCTGACAAGGGACGCGGACGGGCTGGACAGAATCCATTGCAGAACTGAACAGATGCGAAAGCGAGCTTTCAGCCGTCATTCTCAGGATTGAAGCGAGCGTTGCGTTTATTCAGGAAACGCAGGTTTCAGCGGATCCGCTCAAAGCGGCCTGAACCGCTGAAACACTGTCGCCGGAAGCCGCTCAGGGAATGATGCGCGTGTATTTGGTGCCCTGCAGTGTCGCGCCGACGCGCAGACCAGCACGCCCGAACACAGCAGCAATCACCGGTGTCAGGGCTGTTGTGGTATTGGCGCTCACGCCGTCTCCCTGATCGGAAACAACGTATTCAATGTCACCGCCGGCCGCCCAGCCGGAAGAGCGCCGGAAGTTCGCCAGCGCATCCTCGGTCATAAAGAACAGCACATGCGCATATTGCTGCGCGCCGATCTGCAGACCGCCGGTGATCTTGGTCGTCGAATAATAATCAACGGTGATCCCGTTGACCCGCAGCGCACCCTGACCATACGCGCCACCAAAGCCGAATCCGGCCTCTGTCACCAGCGGCATCACAAGGATACCATTGGCCTTGTCCGCAAGATTACGGGTGTTGGGGTAGCTCTGGTACATCTGTTCCAGCGTTGCATCCACGCGTGCGTCGATCTGGGCGCCACCGGGGGAGCCAATGCCGTTGCCGCATGCTGCGGTAACGGCCACACCGGCGAATGCACCTATGGTGAATACCCGCCGGGAAATTCCTGAACGTTTCATATGATTGCCTGTATTTTGTTGCCCGAACGCCGGTTTGCCCGGCTTATGCGCAAACATACGCCGATTGCGCGGCTCTGTCACCCCAAACTGCCGTGATTGCGCGGCTTATCGCTGTTTGGCCAGCAGGCGGGCGGCGGCCGGTGCGAAATAGGTCAGGATGCCGTCGCAGCCCGCGCGTTTAAAGGCCATCAGGCTTTCCATCATGACCTTTTCCCCATCGATCCAGCCATGTTCTGCCGCCGCCTGGATCATCGAGAATTCACCCGACACCTGATAGGCGTAGGTGGGCGCGCCAAAGGTGTCCTTCACCCGCCGGCAGATATCGAGATAGGGCAGCCCGGGCTTCACCATGACCATGTCCGCTCCCTCGCGCAGATCGCGTTCGATCAGCCGCAGCGCTTCGTCGGAATTCCCGGGATCCATCTGATAGGTTTTCTTGTCACCGGTCAGCGCGCCGGATGCGCCCACGGCGTCACGGAACGGCCCGTAAAAGGCCGAGGCGTACTTTGCCGAATAGCTCAGGATCATCACCCGCTGATGGCCCGCGGCCTCCAGCGCACTGCGCATCGCACCGATACGGCCGTCCATCATATCCGACGGGCCGATAATATCCGCACCGGCCTCGGCCTGGGCGAGCGTCATTTTCACCAGCGCCTCAACTGTGCGGTCATTGACGATCTCGCCGTCTTCGACAAAGCCGTCGTGCCCGTTGATATTGTAGGTATCCAGTGCGACGTCGGTCATCACCGCAATTTCCGGCACCGCCTTTTTGATCGCCCGGATGGCGCGGTTTGCGTGGTTTTCAGGGTCCCAGGCGCCGGCACAATCCTCGGTCCGTTCCTCAATGCCCGTGTAGGGAAAAATGCAGATCGCCGGAATGCCCAGATCCGCCGCCTCGCGCGCCGCCTCAACAATCCTGTCGACAGAGCGCCGGAAAACGCCCGGCATCGAGGGCACCGGTTCCTCAATACCATCGCCGGACCGCACAAAGACCGGCCATATGAAATCATCCACGCTCAGCGTGTTTTCACGCGTCAGAGCGCGCAGCGCAGGTGACTGGCGGGACCGGCGCAGACGGGTCGCCGGAAAAGAAGCCTGTGTGGGTCGCATGTGGGAGGTGTCCAATTTCTGTTACACCTGAGATTTGCACGTATTTTTACCCAAGCCAAGGCTAGGATTCGTCACAAAGCGCAGCTAAGACACTCGAAACCTGCAACCAAAGCACGCGCCCTTGGATTTCTATTCTTCCGTTTTTGAACTGATCGACATGCGGTCTTTCTCGAACCTCTGGTTCTGGATCGCACTTGCCGTGATGTGGTCCACGGCCAGCCACTGGGTTCTGGGCGTGCCTTTTGACATGGTGCAGCGCGCGCGCCGTCATGGCGGGCAGTCCGAACAGGATCTTGAGGATCTCGTCCGCATCAATACCAACCGTCTGCTGTTCATCGCGCGGGTTTCCGGCCTCTGGCTGCTGACGCTGGGGTGTTTTCTGCTGAC
The DNA here is from genome assembly GCF_055693285.1 of Roseobacter sp. S87. The sequence goes on along the minus strand of NZ_JBVFTR010000004.1, from coordinate 1,316,099 downwards.
GATGCTGGGTGGACTTGGTTTCTTTTACGGGCTGGAAATCGCCCAGGCGCTGTTTCTGCTGGGGCTGCCGATGTCTGTCATTGCGCTGATCTCGCTGTCGACGGCGCGCCTTATTCAGGCAGAAGATGCGAGCGGCGAGCTCTTGTGCCGGCGGCTCACACGGCACAGGCTTTACGTCCAGATGATCGGGGTGGTGTCAATTTTTGTCACTGCGCTGTGGGGAATGTACCAAAACCTCTCTGCGGGCGTTCTGGGCGGTTGACACCAGCGCCTGATGGGCCAATTGAAGCAGCCCATGGCTGACACTTCGCATATCACCGTCTCGGGCGTGCCCGAAGGCTTTGACGCCCGGTTCCTGCTGCAGGAACTGGAGCGTGGGGGCCGTCCGGTGATGCATATTGCACGCGATGACAAACGGCTGGCAGCGATGCAGGCGGCCCTGCGGTTTTTTGCCCCTGATCTGCCGGTCTTGGTGTTTCCGGGCTGGGATTGTCTGCCCTATGACCGGGTGTCGCCGAATGCCGATATTTCCGCCCGCCGGATGGCAACGCTCGCGGCGCTGGTGCACGGGATGCCGGACAGGTTTGTTCTGCTTACCACGCTGAATGCGGCCAGCCAGAAGATACCCGCGCGCGATGTGCTGCGGGATGCCGCCTTCACGGCGCGTGTCGGCGACCGGATTGACGAAAAGGCCCTGCGCGCCTTTCTGGTCCGCATGGGATTTGTGCAAAGCCCCACGGTTACCGAACCTGGCGATTATGCTGTGCGGGGCGGCATCGTCGACATTTACCCGCCGGGTGATCTTGGGCCGGTCCGTCTCGATCTTTTCGGCGACGTGCTGGATGGTGCGCGACGGTTTGATGCTGCAAGTCAGCGTACCACCGAGAAGCTGGATATCGTTGAGCTGGCGCCGGTGTCCGAGGTTATTCTGGATGAGGCTGCGATTACCCGGTTCCGGCAGAACTACCGCATCGAATTCGGTGCGGCGGGCACGGATGATCCGCTCTATGAAGCGATCAGCGCGGGGCGCAAGCACCAGGGCGCAGAGCACTGGCTCGGCTTCTTTCATGAACAGCTTGAGACAGTGTTCGATTATCTGCCTGACGCCGCCATTACGCTGGATGATCAGGTCACCCCGACGCGTCTTGCACGCTGGGAAAGCATCGCGGATCAGTATGAAACGCGCCGCCTCGCTATGGCCAACCGCTCGAAAATGGATACGGTGTATAAACCGGCACCACCTGAGAGCCTGTATCTGGACGATGACGCCTGGAACGCTGCGGTTTCTGACCGGCGTGTCCTGCAGCTGGCCGCTTTGCCCCAGGCGACCGGTCCGGGGGTGACGGATGCCGGTGCCCGTATCGGACGGAACTTCGCGCCGGAGCGACAGCAGGAATCTCTGAGCCTTTTCGGTGCTCTGGCCGCGCATGTTAAAGCAAAACTGGATACGGGACCTGTCCTGATCGCCAGCTATTCCGAAGGGGCGCGTGAACGTCTGACAGGTCTGATCGAGGACGAAGGCCTGGCCGAAGCGATCCCCGTACCTGACGCCACGCGCATCGGCAAACGCGGGCTGCATCTGGCCGTCTGGGCGCTGGAGCACGGGTTCGAAGCGCCCGGCCTGACGGTCATTTCGGAACAGGACGTGCTGGGAGATCGACTGATCCGCAGCACCCGCAAAAAACGCCGTGCCGAGAACTTCCTGACCGAAACTCAGTCCCTCAGCCCCGGCGATCTGATCGTGCACGTGGATCACGGCATCGGCCGCTACAAAGGGCTGGAGGTTGTGACCGCCGCCGGCGCGGCGCACGAATGCATCCTGCTGGAATATGCAGAGCAGGCAAAGCTTTACCTGCCTGTAGAGAATATCGAGCTGTTGTCCAAATACGGGCACGAAGAAGGGCTGCTGGACCGGCTGGGCGGTGGTGCCTGGCAGGCGAAGAAGGCACGCCTCAAGGAACGCATCCGCGAGATCGCCGACAAGCTGATCCGGGTGGCCGCGGAACGCGCGCTGCGCAAAGCGCCGGTGCTGGAGCCGCCGCCGGGCATGTGGGATGCCTTCAGCGCGCGTTTTCCCTATCAGGAAACGGATGATCAGCTGCGCGCCATCGGCGAGGTGATTGATGATCTGACCTCCGGCAATCCGATGGACCGTCTGGTCTGTGGCGATGTGGGCTTTGGGAAAACCGAAGTGGCGATGCGCGCGGCCTTTGTGGCCGCCATGTCCGGTGTTCAGGTGGCGGTGATCGCGCCCACAACACTGCTGGCACGTCAGCACTACAAGAGCTTTGCCGAACGCTTCCGCGGTTTCCCGATCAACGTGCGCCAGCTCAGCCGTTTTGTCAGCACCAAAGAGGCCAATGCCACCCGGGATGGCATGGCGCGAGGCACCGTCGACATCGTCATCGGCACCCATGCGTTGCTTGCAAAAGGCGTTCGTTTTCAGAACCTTGGCCTGCTGGTCATTGATGAAGAACAGCATTTCGGGGTCACACACAAGGAGCGCCTGAAACAGCTGCGCACGGACATCCACGTGCTGACCCTGACCGCCACGCCGATCCCGCGCACGCTGCAGCTCAGCCTGACCGGCGTGCGGGATCTGTCGATCATTGGCACACCGCCCGTCGACCGCTTGGCGATCCGGACCTATGTGAGCGAATTTGACGGTGTCACCCTGCGCGAGGCGCTGTTGCGCGAGCATTACCGGGGCGGTCAGTCTTTCTATGTTGTGCCGCGCATTTCCGATCTGCCTGAAATTGAGGAATTCCTTAAAGAACAGCTGCCCGAACTGACCTACGTTGTCGCGCATGGCCAGATGGCCGCCGGGGAACTCGATGACCGGATGAATGCCTTTTATGACGGTAAATTCGACGTGCTGCTGGCCACCACCATTGTCGAATCCGGTCTCGATATTCCCACGGCCAATACGATGATTGTGCACCGGGCAGACATGTTCGGACTCGCGCAGCTCTACCAGATCCGGGGCAGGGTGGGTCGCTCCAAAACGCGTGCCTATGCCTATCTGACAACGAAACCGCGCGCGAAGCTGACCGCCACTGCGGAAAAACGGCTCCGTGTGCTGTCGAGCCTCGATACGCTGGGCGCAGGTTTCACGCTGGCCAGTCAGGATCTGGACATCCGTGGCGCCGGCAATCTGCTGGGCGAGGAACAGTCCGGACAGATGCGCGATGTGGGATTTGAGCTCTATCAGTCGATGCTGGAAGAGGCGATTGCCAAGATCCGTGCGGGCGAGATGGAAGGCCTCAGCGAGGCAGACGATCAGTGGGCGCCGCAGATTAACCTTGGGGTGCCTGTGCTGATCCCCGAAGACTATGTGCCTGATCTTGATGTGCGTCTGGGGCTGTACCGCCGTCTCAGCAGTCTCAGCACCAAAGTGGAACTGGAAGGTTTCGCCGCCGAGCTGATTGACCGGTTCGGTAAACTGCCGCGCGAGGTCAACACGCTGATGCTTGTTGTGCGGATCAAGGCCATGTGCAAACGCGCGGGTATCGCCAAACTGGACGGCGGTCCGCGCGGGGCGACGATCCAGTTCCACAATGACAAGTTTGCCTCGCCCCAGGGGCTGGTCGAGTTCATTCAGGATCAGCGCGGCATGGCCAAGGTGAAGGACAACAAAATCGTTGTCCGGCGCGACTGGAAAGCAGACAACGACAAGATCAAAGGAGCTTTTGCCATCGCCCGTGATCTGGCTGAAAAGGTTGTTGCTGAAAAGAAAAAGCGCAAAGCGAAGGCAGGCTGAGCGTTACTCTGCCGGAACCCGCGCCTCTATCCGCGCCATGTAAAGCATAAGAGCGGTTGCCAGCGTCGCCATGACAAACACCGCACCCACAAGCGGCCGGATCGTACCATCAAAAAGCAACCCGATGGGCGAAGCGATGGCCGCTGCAAGCACCGTTGACACAGCGCCGATCACGCTGGCCGCCATGCCTGCGATGTGGCCCATCGGCTCCATAGCAATGGCGTTGAGATTGCCGACGGTCAGCCCGGCCTGGAAAAAGACATAGGCCTGCCAGACCGCGAAAAAAGCGAACCCCTGCGGGCCGATCCCGCCCGCGCTGATCAGCATCACGCCCGAAAGGCCGATCTGGATAAAAAGCGCAATAGTCACAAGCCGCCGCATGCCAAGTCGCACCACGAGGATCGCGTTCAGCAGGCTGGCCAGCGCGGAGACCAGCGCGATGCCACCAAACCAGAACGGAAAGCTCTCCAGCTTATCAAAGACCTTTTCGTATATCGGCTGGATCAGCATCAGCAGCGAGAAAAGGATCGCCATGCACAGCGTCTGCACGAAAATTGACAGACGCACGACCGGATGGGCGAACATCTGACGCACCGCATCAAAGATCAGGTGTGGCCGGATCGGGCGTCTTTGCGCGACGGGCAGCGTTTCCGGCAGCCGCAGACCCAGCCAGAAGGCCGAGATCAGGGAGAACACGATGAACGCCATGAAAATCCCGCGCCAGCCGCTGAATTCGATGATCACCACGCCCATGGCCGGTGCAAATGCCGGCACCAGCGTGAAAATCATCATGGCAATCGACAGGATCCGGGCCATTTCCCGGCCGGAAAACAGGTCACGGATGATCGCAACAGACACCACGCGCGGACCGGCCGCACCGATGCCCTGCGCGATACGGGCGGCGAGGATCACTTCAAACGAGGCTGAGGCCCAGGCCACCGCGGCAGAGGCGATATAGAGCCCCGCACCACAGAACATGATGGTGCGGCGGCCAAAGGCATCCGACAGCGGACCGGCAAAGAACGTGCCCAGCCCCATGCCCAGAACAAAGGATGTCAGAATGAGCGGCGCCCGCGTCGGATCATCCGGCGTGAGTTCCATGGCAATTTCCGGCAGCGCGGGCAGCATTGCATCAATGGAGAAGGCAATCGTCGCGAACATCATTGCCATCAGCGCAATGAATTCACCCCGTCCCATCGGTATCGGATTTTGCGACCCACTCACCCGTCAGTACCCTGCACACCCGCGCCCGAAATTTGGCGCGCTTTAGCGTCAGAAGTAACCGGAAGTTGAAGTCCGCACAATCACAGAATAGCACAGGCGCCTCTGTAAAGATGCACAGGACCTGTCAGGTGTCGCCGGCAAGTTCCGTTATGACCTTCTTCCACAGCTCAGGTGGCTGAGCCCCCGGCACCGCATGTTTCCCGGCGACGATGAAGGTCGGGACCGAGGAAATACCCATCTGGCGGCTGTGGGCGTCGCGTTTGCGGATATCTTCGGCATCCGCATCTGACTTCAGCAGCTTGGAGACCACGGCCGCATCCATGTCGATACCATCGGCAATATCGGCCAGTACTTCGTGGTCGCCGATGTCCCGTGCGTCGACGAAATAGGCCTGAAACAACGCGCTCACGGCGGCTGTCTGGCGGCCCTCAATCCCGGCCCAGTGGATCAAACGGTGCGCGTCCAGCGTATTCGGCGTGCGCTGCATGCCTTCAAAATCAATGCTGAGACCAGCCGCTTCCGCATGTTCAACCACGGGTGCATAGGCCCGCACAGCACCTTCTTTGCCGCCGAATTTACCTTCCAGATACGCGCGCCGGCCCATGCCACCCGCAGGCATATCGGGGTTCAGCTGAAACGGATGCCATTCAATGGCAAAGGGATGGTCCGGGAAATCTGCCAGAGCGCGGTCAAGATGTGTCTTGCCGATATAACACCACGGGCAGATGGGGTCGGACATGATGTCGAGTTTGATCGTATCGGTCATTCAGGAGCCTTGAATTGGTCACGCAGGGCGCGGCGCAGGATTTTGCCGTTCGCCCCCATGGGCAGCTCAGGCATATGGATAAAGAGGCGGGGCTGTTTGTACCGCGCCAGATGTTTTTGCACATAGTCATGCAGCATCGCATCGTCCAGAGGGGCAGGTGCGGTGTAAAATGCAGCAATCACGCTGGTATCCTCGCGCAGCGCCACATCGGTCACCGCGACACCGGCAATTCCCGGCACTTCCGCCAGCGTGTTTTCCACTTCGACAGGGGAAACGCGGAAGCCGCCCGCGTTCATCATATCGTCATTGCGGCCGAGATAGAAGATCTGCCCATCGTCATCCATGACCGCCTGATCGCCGGTCAGAAACCAGTCGCCCTGCATGCGCGCGGCTGTTGCCTCGGGCGCGTCCAGATATTCCAGCATCAGGCCCGGGTCACTGCGGTGTACCGCGATCGTGCCTTCCTGTCCGCGGGGCACCGGCCCGTCCGGACCCAGCAGCGCAATATGCCGCCCGGGCTGTGCGGACCCAAGCGCGCCTGCCCGCGCCGGGTGCGCAGGAGAGCCGGAAATGAAGGTAGAGCACTCGGACATCCCATAGGCCTCAAAGACCGGTGTGCCCGTGGCAGCCGTCCAGGTCTCTGCCGTGCGCTGTGGCAGCTTTTCTCCCGCACTCAGCCCGTGGCGCAGGGCGGGCAGGGACCAGGCCCCCGCAGTGCGCATCATCTGGCGGTAAACCCCCGGTGCCGCGGCAAAAATGGTGGCGCGCGATCTGGCGATCAGGTCGGGCAGCGCATCGGATGGCGTGCCCGCCGCCGGAATGACCGCCGTGGCGCCGCAGGTCCAGGGATCCATCAGGCCGGTCCCCAGCGTATAGGTCCAGTTGAACGCACCGGCGTGCATCAGCCGGTCGTCCGGGCCCAGCCCGTACCAGCCCTGCATCATCATGCGGCGGCCCAGAATGGCACGATGGGCATGCACAACCGCCCGGGGTGTCCCGGAGGTCCCGGAGGTGAAAATGATGTAGCCCGGACGATCCGGCGGACCCATGTGCCAGTCCGCCGGGGGCAATGCGCGCCAGCTGTGCAGGGTATCGGGCAGGATGACCCCCGGGGCGTCCGGGCAGGCCACCGACGCGTCCCGCAGAATGGCGCCGGGCCGGATCAGGGGCAGAATCCGTGCCACTTCGCCCGCGGTCAGCGCAGACGACGTGGGCACTGGCACCAGACCAGCCGTCAGTGCGCCCAGATAGGCAATCGGAAAATCGACAGTGTTACCCAGCCGCATCAGAACCCGGTCCCCCGGCGCCAGCCCAAGATCCAGCAGCCCGGTCGCGGTGCCGCGCACCGCTGCTGTCAGCTGGCCGTACGTCCAGGTCTCAACGGCGTCCGGTCCGTGGATTTCCAGCGCGGTCCGGTCCACAGACACCCCGGCCTCAGTCAGCACATAGGCTGCCAGATTGAACGGGTCAGGGATCTCGGGCGCACTGGCCTCATGCACGACAGAAAGCATAGGCCACGTGCTAGACTGGCCTTCGGGGCGTTGCAAGCACCCGGCGAGCCTCCTATAGAAATGGGTATGACCGACCGGGACCCCAGAAATCTGATCCGTATCGCGCGCGAAAGCGGGCAGGACGCACAGGCGGTACCCCTTGATCTGGGCGTGCGTGTGCGCGAGCTGCGCAAGGCGCGGGACTGGACCCTGGAACAGGCCGCCCGTCAGGCCGGGCTGGCACGATCGACGCTCAGCAAGATCGAGAACGGTCAGATGTCACCGACCTATGACGCGCTGAAAAAGCTCGCCACCGGGCTGGAAATATCAGTGCCCCAGCTTTTCACGCCCCCCGTCCGGGGCAGGTCAACGGCAGGATGGCCGTCACGCGCACCGGGCAGGGCACGCCCCAGGCAACGGCCACCTATGAGCACGAACTTCTGGCCGATACGCTGACCAAAAAGCAGATGCTGCCCTATCGCGCACGCGTCCGGGCCCGCGAAATGTCAGAGTTTGACGGCTGGGTCCGCCATGACGGCGAAGAATTCCTTTATGTGCTGACCGGTGTCATCCGCCTCTATACGGAATTCTACGAACCCGTTGAGATGCGCCGGGGCGACAGTGCCTATTATGACGCTTCGATGGGCCATAACGTGGTCTCGGTCAGTCAGGAGGATGCGAACATCCTCTGGGTCACCTCACTGGTCTGAGGCCTCGTACCACCAGACATGCGGCATATAGCTGGGACCATCGCCATAGATCGGCAGGTTGTCCGGAAACTTCATTTCGCGGATATGTGCGATGCGCCCTGTGGTGAACTGCCAGAAAGGGATCACGTAGCGGCCAGCGGTCAGCACCCGGTCGAGCGCGCGCACAGCGGAAACAAATTCCTCTGACGATCTGGCCTGCAGCATCGTGTCGATCATTGCATCCGCCGCCGGTGAGGCAACGCCCATCAGGTTGCGCGACCCTTCCTGTGCGGCCGATTCCGACCCCCAGTAAAACCGCTGTTCATTGCCCGGCGACAGCGACAGCGCGCGCCGATAGGTTGTCATGTCAAAATCGAAGTCATTCGTGCGCTCCGTGAACTGCGCGTCATCGGTGGCCTCGATGGTCATCTCAATGCCCAGCCGGTCGAGCGCAGACTGGTATATGTCGGCGATGGCGCGGTTTTCAGCACTGTTCTGTGCGATGAGCAGGGTGAAGGCCAGGGTGTCACCGGCGGCATTTCGCATCACGCCGTCCTGTGGGCTCCAGCCGGCCTCCTCCAGCAGCGCCATGGCCCGCCGGATGCCTTTGCGGTTTCGCAGGGACCCGTCACTGACCGGCAGTTCGTATCCCTCAAGTGTGCCCGGCAGCAGTTCGTCCGCAAAGGGGGCCAGTAGTCCGGCAACCGCCTGGGGTGCGGGTCCCGGCTCCATGGCGAGGGCCGAATTAGAGAAGTAGGAGGTGATGCGCGGCTGCGCGCCCCCCGTCAGTGTGTCGTTGATATACTCGAAGTTGAACGCGTGGATCAGCGCCTCGCGGACCCGCCAGTCATCAAAGGGCGCGCGGCGGCTGTTCATCACGAAACCCGTCATGCCGGATGGTTTGGAATGCGGGATCTCCGTTTTCACAACCTCTCCGCGTTCGACAGCGGGAAAGTCATACTGGCGCGCCCATTTTTCCGCGTTGAATTCGCGCACTGCGGAAATCTCGCCTGCCTTGAACCCCTCAAAGAGCACTGAGGCATCGCCATAGAAATCCAGTTTGATCCGGTCAAAGTTATGCGTCCCCGCCCGGAACGGCAGATCAGCGCCCCAGTAATCAGGATTGCGGCTCAGCTCCACGAACCGGCCGGCCTCATAGTCACTGACAACATAGGGTCCGGTGCCAAGCGGGATGTCACCGATCGGCGCATTGGCGAAATCCCGGCCTTCCCATTGTGCCCGGCTCAGGATGGGGCGCATGCCCGCCAGCAATGCCAGTTCGCGGTTTTCCGTGTTGAAGGTGATCTTCAGGCTGCGGGGGCCGGTCTGGGTGATGCTGTCAATCTGACCGGCCAGCCCGAGGTACCTGGGATGCCCCTGCGTGGCCAGGAGGTCGTAGGAGAAAATCACGTCGTCCACTGTGACCGGTGTACCGTCTGAAAAGAGGGCGTTTTCCCGCAGCGTGAAGGCGACCCAGGAGCGGTCGTCCGGCACCTCAACCGATTCGGCCAGCAGACCATAAAGTGCAAAGGGTTCGTCCCAGCTGCGGCCCATCAGGGACTCGTGGGTGAAAAACCGCAGCTGCCATGGCACGGTCCCTTTGCGCACAAAGGGGTTCAGGCTGTCAAAACCGCCGGTGTTTCCAAGCGTTATGCTGCCGCCTTTGGGCGCATCCGGCCGGGCATAGGGCAGGGACACAAAATCCGGTGGCAGCGCCGGATCACCATACATAGATAGACCATGCTGCGGCTCAGCAACCGCGTGGGTTGTGCAGAGAATCGCCGCGACAATCAGCATACCCGCCCGGATACGGTGGAAAAAAACCGTGCTCATTTTGGAGACAATCCCCTGCTGCCCTTATTTTCATTGCCCATAACCTATCGGTGAATTTACGCGTTATCAAACTTTTAGCTTGGACAGCGGCGTCGGATTGCTTATAAAGAGAACACTGCTCGATAGGTTTCTTGCCTGTATGAAACCTGCCTCAATAACTTAACGCCTGCCTTGTGCAGGCGTTTTTTTTGGCCTGCTGTCTGCAGCGGATCACGATATCGGGCGGGACCGGGTTTCTGCGGATTTCTCATTCACTTTGCAGCTGCAGCAAGGCATGATCACTGCAACGCAGCAAAAAGCACTTTGCGTTTGATTTGAATCGCAACCCGCTGTCTCTCGCTTCGCTTGAACGCGGAACGCGATGCAGGGTGCCTCAGAAAAACGCAAAGTGCTGTAAGACAACCGGGAGAGCGTCACATGGCATTTGAAATCTCACTCAGCGGAAAGACCGCCGTGATCACAGGATCAAACTCTGGCATTGGCCTTGGGATCGCGCGGGAACTGGCGCGGGCCGGCGCGGATATTGTGCTCAATTCCTTCACGGACAACGAGGAAGATCACGCGCTGGCGGCTGAAATCGCAAAGGAGACCGGTGTAACGGCCCGCTATATTCAGGCGGACATGTCCAAAGGAGACCAGTGCAGAGCCCTTATCGAAAAGGCCGGCGTCTGCGATATTCTTGTGAACAATGCGGGCATCCAGCATGTGGCGGGCATCCCTGATTTCCCGGTGGAAAAGTGGGATGCCATCATTGCGATCAATATGTCGTCGGCGTTTCACACAACGGCGGTCGCCCTGCCGATGATGCGCGCGGCGGGATGGGGCAGGGTGATCAACATCGCCTCCGCCCATGGTCTGACCGCATCGCCCTATAAATCTGCCTATATTGCTGCAAAGCACGGCGTGGTCGGGCTGACGAAGACCACCGCGCTGGAAACAGCGAAGGAACCCATCACCGCGAATGCGATCTGTCCCGGATATGTCCTGACGCCGATCGTTGAAAAACAGATCCCGGACACGATGAAAGAATACGATATGACCCGGGATGAGGTCATTGAGAACGTGATGCTGACGCGCCAGCCGTCCAAAGAATTCGCCACCGTCGAACAGATGGGCGGCACTGCGACGTTCCTGTGCTCGGATGCTGCGGCACAGATCACAGGCACAACGATCTCTGTGGATGGTGGCTGGACAGCGCTCTGAGGATTTCATGCCTCCGGCGGGGATATTTCGGGCCAGAAGAAAGGGAAGGTGTCGGTTATGGCGGAAAAGCGTATCAATCTTGCCCTGCAGGGTGGCGGTGCCCATGGTGCCTTTACCTGGGGCGTGCTGGACAGGTTGCTGTCTGAGGAAGACATTCACATCTCAGCCATTTCGGGCACGAGTGCCGGTGCGCTCAATGGTGCCGCGTTCAAGGCCGGGATGATTGAGGGCGGGCGTGACGGCGCGCGGGCGCGTCTGGACTGGCTGTGGCAGGAGGTTGGCGCGCGGCCGGACATGCACATTCCGCAGTGGATGACGCCGTTTTCGCTGGGGGATTTCTCCACGGCGCTGGAATATTCCTGGCCCGTGATGGCGTCAGAGGCCTGGTCGCGGATGTTTTCGCCTTATTCTTACGGGCCGTTTTACCGCAACCCGCTGGAACCGATCGTCAGTCAGCTGAACTTTGACTATGTCTGTCAGGAAAACGGGCACGGGCCCTGTCTGTTCGTCTGCGCCACGCGGGTGCGCAATGGCAAGGTGCGGGTATTCAAGGACAGCGAGATCAGCACGGAGGCCATTCTGGCCTCTGCCTGTCTGCCCACGGTGTTTCAGGCGGTCGAGGTTGAGGATGCCGAAACCGGCACTGTCGAGGCCTTCTGGGACGGAGGGTACACCGGCAACCCAGCGCTG